>JAXJWL010000092.1:0-36823 GCA_036308065.1 Paludibacteraceae bacterium | reverse complement strand
TGGTAATTTAAAAAATTGTATTACCTTTGCACTCACAAAAACGATGGCTGCATAGCTCAACTGAATAGAGCGTCACACTACGGATGTGAAGGTTACAGGTTTGAATCCTGTTGCGGTCACAAAGCAGACGGAACCTTCAAAAGAGGTTCCGTTTTTTTTATGTAATGGATTAAACCTTTTATATTATTATTCGTCTAATAAGTTACATTATTTAATATTTTATCATTATGAAAAAATTTTTACTTATTGCGCTAAGCGCTCTTTTCGCATTACCTACAATGGCTGATGACGAAGTTAAAAACTGGAACTTCACCAACAACGAAGACGGTGAATGTGTTGTAGAAGTAGTTATCCCTACAGAAAAAGACCAAGTTTCTGCATTAAAAGCTGTAAAAATCGCTATCAACAAAATTTCTTTAGCAGGTAGAGAAGTAGTAACAGCAAACGACAGCGTATTAGCCTACAAACTTATGAAGAACACAAAAATGCGCTACAACCCATTTGCAGGTTCTTTCACAGAAAACATGGCATTCAACTTCAAAGCTACATACGCAAATGGCAATGTTTACATTTATATGAATGAATTCAATCTTATCAGCGGTTATGCAGGCTACGGTAGCAAAGTAGAATCTCAATCTTTCACTGCTATCATCGACGAATACAACTACAACCAAGAACTTCTTGGCAATGACAAAATCAAGAAAAAAGAGAAAAAAGCTCTTTTAGATGATCAAAAAGACATCAATGGTGAATTAAACATGTGTCAACAAGAACTAGACAACATGATGAACACTATTAAAATGGGTCTATAATTAATCATATACAAAAAATAAGGGCGATTTCGTTATGAAACCGCCCTATTTTTATACCCTGTTTTGATTATTTTGTAAGTAACAAGAAATCCCAAGGAGCCAATTTAAATCCTGCTGGAAGTAAAACTTTTTCTTTTGTAAAGTAGTTTTCAAATTCACCTTGTGGAGCTTCTTCTTCAAAGTGGAATCTTACTTCTTCATTGCTAATATTTGCAATATATACGATATTTTCCTCTCCTAGTTCTCTGCTAATAACTAATACATTAGGATTTGTTGTAGGATAGATTGTAGTTTCACCACCTGCTTCACCTGCTTTTAATGCATTAGATTTGTGTTTTAAATCGTTTAGTGATTTATAGAATTCATACCATTCGTTCTTTTCTTTTACTGGAGGAGTATCTTTCACAAAGAATTCCAATCTACGATTCATACCTACTTCTTGACCTGTATAAAGAAGTGGCATACCTGGCCATACGTATGTCATTACTGCAAATGACTTAGCAGCAGCACCATAACGTTCAAACTCAGTTCCATCCCATGTGTTACGGTCGTGGTTTGTAATATGGTTCATATAATATGCATCTGGAGCAAGGTCTGAAAGTTGTTTTTTAGAAAGGTCAATTAAATCTTTAACGCTATTGTTACCTTTGCAGATATTATCTAATGTGAAAAGTAGAGGCCAGTTATAAACCATATCAAATGCTTTATCTGTTAGTTCTTTTTCTGTTGCCTCAGCAAGCATAAACACAGGTTTTACTTTATCCAATTCTTCACGTGCTGTATCCCAGAAATCTACTGGCACCAAGAATGCCACGTCGCAACGGAATCCATCTATATCAGTTTCTTTAACCCAGAATTTCATTGCTTCTATCATACCTTCACGCATCTCCTTGTTGTCATAATCAAGAGAATATGTATCTGTCCAATCCCAAGGGCTAACAAATTTTCCTCCTTCATATTCATACCAACTTGGATGTTGTTCTATCCAAACATTGTCGCAACCTGTATGATTTGCCACCCAGTCTAGAATCACCTTCATACCCAAAGCATGAGCCTCTTTTACCATATTTTTAAAATCTTCAAGAGTACCAAACTCAGGATTTAAAGCCATATAGTCTTGAACAGCATAATAACTTCCTAGTTCGCCTTTTCTATTAAGTTCAGAAATTGGATTTACAGGCATAAACCAAAGAATATCAACTCCAAGTTCTTTTAAATATGGAAGATATTCTACAAAGGCATTAATTGTTCCTTCTTCTGTATACTGTCTTAAATTCACCTCATAAATCACTGCATTACGGGTAAATTCATCTTTTTTTGTCCCTGTTGACTCACAGTTTTTAGTGCAACAAGAAAAACATATCAATGCACTAAGCGACATTAATATCAAGTTTAGGATTCTCTTTCTCATATTTATTTAATTTTATTGTTATAATTGCAAATATAAGAAATTAAAGTAATTTTGCAAAAAATTAACACTACAAGACACAGTATGAAATTAAGATTTATATTAATAACTTGCTTTATTTTTCTTTTGAATGGTTGTATGCTAGAGCCTGAAAACTCAAACATTCCAAATACAAGAGTTAGTTTTTATCTAGATATTTCTATTTCTGGAGTAGACAACCACCTTGCAGATGGTCTTTTAGGCAACTCAACAATCTATACTAAGTCAGACCCTTCACAACTTTCTCCTAACGGAAGTTATGGATATAGTGGCGTGGTTGTGGTGAGAGCATACGACAACAATCTTTATGCTTTTGATATTTGTTGCACATACGAAGCAAACAGAGATATTGCTTTAGTTGACGATGGTTTCTTTTTAAAATGCCCAAAATGTGGTTCTTCCTTTGAAATAGGCAATGGAACAGGACTTGTAAATAAGGGTCCAGCCACTCAACGCCTAAAAAAATACTACACAACTCAAAATTCTAGCCAAAAAGTGCGGATTTACAATTAATTTTTCGTAACTTTGAACGATAATTTTGTTTTATGAAAACCATTCAAATTGGTGACTTATATTTCAAACCTTATATCTCGGAAGAAGAAATAAGTAAAAGGGTAAAAGAATTGGGGGAAGTTATTATAAATGAGTACAATAACGAACCACCTATTCTTGTTGCTGTGCTTAATGGTAGTTATGTTTTCGCAGCAGATTTATCTAGAGCACTAAATACTCCTGCCGAAATATACTTTATGAAAGTATCATCATACGATGGATTGCAAAGCACAGGGGTAATCACAGAAGAATTACCACTAAAAATAGACGTAAAAGGTAAAGACTTGCTTATTGTGGAAGACATAATCGAAACAGGCAACACACTTTATCATCTACAACAAAAATTCATCGAAGAAGGATGCAAAAGTTGTAAAATTGTATCTTTACTTGTGAAAAACGACATACTAAAAGGCAGAGTAAAGGTTGATTATGTTGGATTCGACATTGAAAACGACTTCGTTGTAGGTTACGGAATGGATTATAATAATAAAGGAAGAAATCTTAAATCAATATACACTATAGTTAAAGCTTAATATTTATGTTTAATGTTGTGATATTTGGAGCACCAGGCTCTGGTAAAGGTACTCAAAGCGATAAAATCGTAGAAAAGTACGGTCTAATTCACCTTTCAACAGGAGATATTTTACGTGCAGAAATTGCTAAAGGTAGCGAAGTAGGAAAAATAGCAGATGGCCTTATTTCTAAAGGTCAATTTGTGCCAGACGACGTTATCATTAGAGTATTGGAAAATGCTATCAATGAACATCCTACTGCAAAAGGATTCATTTTTGACGGTTTCCCACGTACTGTTACTCAAGCTGAAGCGCTTGATAGCATTCTAAAACAAAAAAACATCCGCGTTGGTGTGATGTTGAATATCGACGTAGAACAAAATGAACTTGTTAAACGTCTTCTAAACAGAGGTAAAACTTCTGGTCGTTCAGACGACAACCTTATCACTATTCAAGAAAGAATTAATGTTTACGAACAAAAAACCATGCCTGTTATTCAATTCTATGACAAACAAGGTAAACATGTTCGTATCAAAGGAACTGGCACTTTAGATGAAGTTTTCGCTCAAATTGAAGCAGCGATAGACTCTAAAATGCAATAATAGTAGGGACAATGCGTGCATTGTCCGTGACTTAAAACCGCATCACATATTATGTCAAACTTTGTAGATTACGTAAAAATATATTGTCGCTCTGGTAAAGGTGGGGCTGGTTCTGTACACTTACACCGTGAGAAGTTTATTACCAAGGGTGGTCCGGACGGCGGTGACGGCGGCCGAGGCGGGCATATTATATTGCGCGGAAACTCAAATTATTGGACATTACTTCACTTGAAATATGCCCGCCACGTTTTTGCCGGCGACGGCAAAAGCGGCGGAGCAAATAGAAGCTTCGGTAAAGACGGAGAAGATAAAATTATAGAAGTACCTTGTGGCACAGTGGTTTACGACGCAGAAACTGGTGAATACCTATGCGACGTAACATCACATGGCGAAGAGGTAATACTTCTTAAAGGTGGTAGAGGTGGTCTAGGCAACTGGCACTTCCGCACAGCAACTCACCAAACACCACGTTTTGCTCAACCTGGCGAACCTTGCATTGAGAGAACAGTGGTAATGGAGCTTAAAATGCTTGCAGACGTTGGTCTTGTTGGCTTTCCAAATGCTGGTAAATCTACCCTACTTTCTGTAGTTTCTGCAGCAAAACCAAAAATTGCAAACTATCCTTTCACCACACTTGAACCAAACCTTGGTATTGTTGGTTATCGTGATGGTCGTTCTTTTGTAATGGCTGATATTCCTGGTATTATCGAAGGTGCTCACGAAGGCAAAGGTATTGGACTTCGCTTTCTTCGCCATATAGAGCGCAACTCTGTGCTTCTATTTATGGTCCCAGCAGATTCAGACGACATTAAAGAGGCATACGAGATTCTACTAAACGAGTTGGAACAATACAATCCAGAACTTCTAAATAAAGGTAGAATACTTGCTATAACCAAATCTGACCTTATCGACGACGAACTTGAAGAAGGACTTAGCAAGGACTTACCAGATATTCCTTGTGTGTTTATTTCTGCTGTTTCTGGCAAAGGAATAGACAAATTGAAGGATATTCTTTGGGACGAAATCAATAAAGAACCTGTATATTTCGATTCAACCCTTGTACACAAAGACAAAGATTTCACTCGCTCATTTGGCGAAGCAGAAGATGACAATTGGGGCGATGATTTTGACTTTGATGATGAGGATGCGTTTGATGATGACTATGATGCAGGTGGTAGAATGATAGAATAAGATTTATTTTAAAGGGTGCTTTCTTCGTTGCCCTCGTCTTCGAAATCCTCGAGTACGTATGTACACTCCGGTTCCTCAGACTTCGGGACGCCTAAAAATCCCTCCTTTAAAAGCAAATCTTAGAAGAGAGATACAACAATATTATTTTTAGGAACCTTTTCCCACTCAAACTTATCTAGCAACTCACTTAGAGTTGCTTTTCTGTTTTCTGGGATTATACCTGCGTAGAAACCTAATAAACCAAGGATTTCTTCGGCAGAATATCTTTTTCTAAGTTCGCCCATATCAAGAGATTTATCTCTTTTTGAGAGTCTAGCTCCGCTTTCTGCTGACATTAGAAGTGGGAAATGATAAAATTGTGGGACTGGAAGACCCAATAATTTGTAAAGATAAATTTGTGAGGGAGTTGAATCTAAAAGGTCGTTGCCACGCACCACCTCAGTAATGCCCATAGCCGCATCATCTACCACCACTGCAAGCTGATATGCAAATGTGCCGTCTATTCTACGCACTACAAAATCACCACCCACATCATACAAAGATTTAGATTGCTCACCATAAACTCCATCGGTAAAATCTATGGTTGTATCTCCTACTTTTATTCTATAAGCAGGATTTCTATGTTTTGAGAGTTCTTCAATTTCCGCTGCAGACAAGTCTCTGCATTTACCTGAATAAATAGGTCTGCCATCTGAGGAATGTGGAGCAGATGCAGCTAGTAAGTCTGCGCGTTTGCAAAAGCAAGGATAAATTAAATGTGAGAGTTTATCAAATGCTTCTTGATAGATTTTTGCACGCTGGCTTTGGTAATAAGGCCCAAAATTTCCTCCTTTACTTCCTCCTTCATCCCAAACAAGACCCAACCAATTTAGGTCGTCTTCAAGCATTTCAGAATACTCTTTTCTACTGCGTTCTGGGTCTAGGTCCTCTATTCTAAGTACCCATTTCCCGCCTTTTGAGTGGGCAGATAAAAACGAGAGCAATGCGCTAAACACATTGCCCAAGTGCATTCTACCAGTAGGAGAAGGTGCAAATCTACCTCTATTTTCTGTCTGGTGATTTATCACGGAAGAATATTTGTAGTGGTGTACCAGAGAAATCCCATTGTTCGCGTATCTTGTTTTCCAAGTAGCGTTTATATGGGTCTTTCACATATTGTGGTAAGTTTGCAAAGAATAAAATTGTTGGCACCTGAGTATCAGGAATTTGCATCACATATTTTATCTTAATGTATTTACCTTTGATTGCTGGTGGTGGATAATTATCTATTAGCGGTAATAGATATTCATTTAATTTTGGTGTTGGGATTCTGCGACGTCTGTTTTCAAACACACGCATTGTTTCTTCAATTACTTTGAAGATATGGTGTTTGGTAAGCGCAGAAGCAAAGATAATTGGGAAATCTGTAAATGGAGCAAAGCGCGCACGTATAGCTTCTTCCATTATTTTTACAGATTTAGAACTTCTTTCTTCTACCAAGTCCCATTTATTTACACATACCACAAGAGATTTTTTGTTTCTTTGGATAAGTGAGAAGATGTTTTGGTCTTGGCCTTCGATACCACGTGTTGCGTCTAGCATCAAAATACAAACATCTGAGTTTTCGATAGCACGAATTGAACGCATTACTGAATAGAACTCAAGATCTTCATTTACTTTAGATTTCTTTCTAATACCTGCTGTATCAACAAGATAGAAAGATTTTCCAAATTTGTTGTATTGAGTATAAATAGAGTCACGTGTTGTACCTGCAATATCGGTAACAATATTTCTTTCTTCACCAATGAAAGCATTGATAAGTGAAGATTTACCTGCATTTGGACGTCCTACCACAGCAATACGAGGAAGCGAAGCATCGAAACCATCGTTGCTAAGTTCGTCTGGAAGTTGTTTTACTACCTCATCTAGCAAGTCGCCTGTTCCAAAACCGCTAAGTGATGAAATACAGAATGGGTCACCAAGACCAAGTTTGTAAAACTCAGCAGATGAATATATTAAGTCGTTGTTATCTGTTTTGTTTACTACAAGTAGAACTGGTTTTTTGCTAGTACGAAGCACTTTTGCCACTTCCATATCTAAGTCGCAAACTCCACTTTGCACATCTACCAAGAATAGAATTAGTTCAGATTCGTCGATAGCAATTTTTACTTGTTGGTTTATGGCATCTTCGAAGATATCGTCAGAATTTGTCACTAAACCACCTGTATCTACTACAGAAAACTCTTTTTTGCCCCACTCTGCTTTTCCGTATTGACGGTCACGTGTGGTGCCAGCTTCTTCACTTACAATAGCTCTACGAGATTCTGTTAAGCGATTGAATAAAGTTGATTTACCTACATTAGGTCTTCCTACTATTGCTACTAATGCCATATTATTGATTGTTTAATTGGTAACCGAACATTTTTAATTGTTTATCGCGATTACGCCAGTCTTTTTCTACTTTTACAAATAATTCTAAGAACACTTTCTTTTGGAAAAAAGCTTCTACATCTTTGCGAGCCATCATACCTACTTTTTTAAGCATTGAACCGCTCTTGCCTATGATGATAGATTTTTGAGAATCACGTTCTACATAAATCACAGCATTGATGTGAATAAGTTTATTATCTTCAACAAACTTTTCTACCACCACTTCTGAAGAATATGGAATTTCTTTGTCATAAAGTTCCAATATCTTTTCGCGGATAATTTCTGTTACGAAAAATCTCGCAGGACGGTCGGTTAAGGCGTCTTTATCAAAGTATGCTGGCGACTCTGGAAGCAGTTCTTTTATTTGTGTTAAAAGATTTTCTACGTTAAACTTCTCTTTTGCGCAGATAGGAATAATGCGAGCGTTTGGAAGCACTGTTTTCCATTTATCTACCAAATCTTCTAGTTCTTTTTGAGAAGACAGCAAATCTATCTTGTTTATTATCAAGAAAATAGGAGTTTGCATCTTACGCACCTTGTCTAGAAAATCTAGATTTTTGTCGTAAGACTCCACTGTATCTGTCACATATAGAAGCACATCGGCATCTTTAAATGCAGATTCTGATGCTTCCAACATTGATTCTTGCAGACGATAATTAGGTTTTAAAGCCCCTGGAGTATCTGAATACACTATCTGAAAATCTTCCCCATTTACTATACCCATAATTCTATGGCGTGTAGTTTGAGATTTTGATGTAATGATAGAAATTCTCTCTCCCACCAAAGCATTCATCAATGTAGACTTACCTACGTTTGGATTCCCTACTATATTTACAAAACCTGCTTTATGCATATTAATTAAATTAAGATTACAAAGATAGTAAATTAATTAGGAATTAGGAATTAGGAATTAGGAATTTTTGTATACCCTTCTATAAAACCCAATCTGAGAGATTATCATTTGCCTCTATCTGCGATTCTACTTCGTCTGGAAGTGAGTGAAAGAAATCTATGCCTGCTTGTTTTTCGACATCATCTACTGTTGTTACGTAAGTGAGAATAGGTCTATCTCCTGCTTCGTTTTTACATATAAACGCTAGTGTAGTCCAACCATATTTCCCTTTGTGAAGAAGTACCTTATAGAAAGCATCTGGGATGGCAATATTGTGAGTATTTCCCATATAAAGAGGATCTGAAGAAACTATTGGCCCTGTTACCACATAAACGCTATCGTATTTATACGCCACATCACGCACAAAAGCCTCAATATCAGCCCAGTTATCTCTATTTAAACTTCTATTTTGAGGACAAATGTTTGTGGTATAAAAACTCTCTTTCATGGCGGTTTCACTCCATTTCATAGACGCAGCTGGCGCCATGTGTCCGCGGTCCATTTTGTAAGGATTATTTGTATAATCACTATGCAAAACTGGATCCATAACCAAAGGGTCTGGAGAAAATTTATTTTCTCTTTCAAATTCTCCGTTGCATCTTTCCTTCGTTAGAAGATATGCCACCCAATTTGGTATATAATATTCTTTATTATAGCCTATCGTGATAGCATAATGATTCAAAATTTGTTCATTTTCACTATTTAGTGTAATAGGATTCTCTATTTTAACTCCCGCAATATTTGTTGGTTCATCACCTTTTTTACACATTGATATTAGCGAACAAAATATCGCTATAAATAGAACCAAAAAAATCTTATGTTTATTATTCATTTTTCTTTTCATAGCGCAAAGATAAAGATTTTATTTTAAATTTTTATATCTATTTTCTAGAAATTTATTTTGCATTTCAGAATTTTTGTTATACATTTGTAGAAAATTGAAACGATGCAAATATTTACAGAAAAACCACTTATTGATTTCATTGAAAAGTATCCTAAAATGAGGGTTGCTATTCAAGATTGGGCTGATAAAATAAAAAAGGCCGAATGGCTATGTCTAGATGACATCACAACCGATTTTGATAATGTGGAAATCAAAGATAAACAAACTGCTATTTTTCACTATAATATAGGTGAAAAACAGATAAACATAACAATTATGTTTATAGGGAAATTTGTGTACATAAGAAAGTTAGGAGTGAGGAGTTAAAAATAAAACATACAATATATGAGTAAAATAGAAAATATAGAGCAATACAATTGGGCTGTGAACCGAGTTGAGGAGTTGTTGCAAGTAGTTAGTGAAGACTCTGCAGAATATGGAGGCAGAAAAATTGAATTAGAACTACTATCTGGTTTAGTGTCAGACTATTCTGAAGAAAATTTCAATATTGGCAGACCTACTCTACCAGAGGTAATGAAACTACGCATGGCACAAATGAACTTAACTCAAGGTGGGCTTGCCAAACTTATTGGCGTAAGTCCTTCTCGTGTAAGCGAATACCTAACTGGCAAATGCGAACCTACCCTAAAAATAGGTCGCGAGATTTGTAGTAAACTGAATATATCACCAGAAATTGTTCTAGGAGTATAAAATATGAACCTACATACATTTTTACAGGAGCAACTTGAAAAAGTACCTGTTGCAAAGGCAAATTATGAGAAGCTTAAGCAGATCAAAACCAAGGAGTTTGAGTTTGAGGGATATAAAATCTACGTGCACTTCAATCCTGCACGTGCCGTATCGTCGCTTGCAAAGCTTGATGCAAAAAGCATTGCAGAACGTCCATGCTTCCTTTGCCCTAAAAACCGCATCGAGGGGCAGGTTGCAATAGATTTCAAGGATAAATATGAAATTTGCATCAACCCCTTCCCTATTTGCGACGAGCATTTCACTGTGGTGTCAAAAATTCACGAGCCTCAAAGCATTGAGGGGAAAGTGCGTGATTTCCTAGATTTAGCAAAGCAATATTCAGACTTTATTGCACTTTTCAATGGGTCAAAATCGGGTGCTTCTGCTCCAGACCACATGCATTTTCAACTTGTAAATAAAGACTATTTTCCTTTTGCAATAGAAACACCAATGCCTGGTGTGGTTGAAAAAATTGTTCTTCATTCTAGCAATGCAGAAGAGTTGGAAGCAAAAGTAAAAGCACAGTTAGAAGTTTTGCAGCGTGAGGGAGAACTTCCTGCAAGCCATACAAACCTATTTTGTGAATACAAAAACGATGAATGGGTGTTTACCATTTTCCCACGCATCACGCACCGCCCACGTCAATTCTTTAGTGAAAGCGAAGACCGCCTCATGATGAGCCCTGGCGCCATCGACATGACTGGTCACCTCATCGCCGCCCGCGAAGAAGACTTCGAGAAAATTACAAAAGAGGTGATTGTGGATATTTTTAAACAAATTTCAGGTTTGAGTGATTTTAATTTGTGATTTTCACGTTGCACTTGTGCTCACATTCCTCATTTACGATTAGTAAACTCCGGATGTTCGCACTGCGTGACGCCTAAAAATCCCTAAACTAAAATACACTCAAAAAAAATATATTAAAGAAATCAAGATGAATAACATACGTGTTGGAATATATACAAGAGATAGGATTCGGGCGGTATTTCATGGGGAGTACAAGCACGGAGAGGAAGTGATAAGCGGAGAAAAGGAAATCTGCGAGGCGGGTTGGTACATTCCAATGAGCGAAGATTGCAGTTTTTCGCTAATGGATGTGACAATTGGCATTGATTTTCATTGGGAAAGGAATGAGACTCAGACATTTAAGGGCTGTTTGGAGGTGATGAAAGCAAGTAATGGAGAACTTACTGCTGTGAATGTATTGGATATTGAAGATTATTTGCAAAGCGTGATTTCTTCTGAGATGAGTGCAACTTCACACATGGAACTACTTAAAGCTCATGCAGTTATATCACGCAGTTGGGCACTTTGCAAGATTAAGCGTTCGCTTGAGGGAAGTGCTTTTGCATGCCAAGAAAGCGAAGGCAAACGCATTTGTTGGTACGGCAGCGAACCTCACGATGGCTTCGACGTGTGTGCAGACGACCACTGCCAACGCTACCAAGGACTACGTGCCAAAGACCACAAAAATGCCATAAAAGCGGTGCAAGAGACGAAAGGACTAATTTTGGCATACAAAGAAAATCCAACTCCTAACTCTGAATACGAGATTTGCGATGCTCGTTTTTACAAGTGTTGCGGTGGGGTTACCGAGCAGTTTGAAACTTGTTGGGAAGATACGCACTTTGATTATTTAGTAAAGGTGGAAGACTTTCCAAAAGAAAGGAGAAATGACCTCACCACCGAAGAAAATGCCAATCGGGCCCTTCGACAGGCTCAGGGACCGATGAATCTCACCACCGAAGAAGGCGCAAGAAAGTGGATTATGAGCAACCCCGACGCCTTTTGCAACACTAATGACAAAAAGATTTTGAGCCAAGTTTTGAATGATTACGACCAAGAAACCATAGATTTTTATCGTTGGAAAGTGGTTTATAGTCAAGAAGAGCTTACCGCATTGGTAGCACGCTATGCACCACAGTTGGGCAAAATTATAGACTTAATACCTCTAAAACGTGGCGTTTCTGGCAGAATTTACGAACTAAAAATAGTAGGAGAAAACAGCACTATCATCATCGGCAAAGAACTTGAAATACGTAAATGGCTTTCAAACAGTCATTTATACAGTTCTGCTTTTGTCGTAGAAAAAGATGACGATACATTTACTCTATACGGAGCAGGTTGGGGACATGGCGTGGGTCTTTGCCAAATAGGAGCTGCCGTTATGGCAGAGAAAGGATATACATACAAAGAGATTTTAGCACATTATTATCCAAATACAGAATTGTTGCCATTTGACCATTTAAGTTAGTTCAAAGATTACAATTAAATAACATACGGACACAGCACGCTGTGTCCCTACACATTTTTTACATTGCCAATTAAGCAAACCAATAAAAATAAAACAAATATTATGAACAATTATAGAAACCCATGGGCTTGGATTCCAAGTCTTTATTTAGCAGAAGGATTCCCATACGTACTTGTAATGACCGTATCGGTAATACTTTACAAAAACCTTGGCATTGGCAATGCCGAGATAGCATTTTACACAAGCTGGCTGTATCTTCCTTGGGTAATAAAACCATTTTGGAGCCCAATGGTGGATTTAGTCAAGACCAAACGTTGGTGGATTTACAGCATGCAACTACTTCTTAGTGTGGGACTTGCAGGTATTGCTTTTTCACTTCCAACCACATATTTCTTTCAAACATCACTTGCCTTTTTCTACCTAATGGCATTTAGTTCTGCTACGCACGACATTGCTGCAGATGGTTTTTACATGCTTGGACTAAACGAAAAAGACCAATCGCTGTTTGTGGGCATTAGAAATATTTTCTACAGACTTTCAAACATTTTTGGTCAGGGAGTGTTAGTTATGCTTGCTGGCTACCTTATCAACCAAACAGGAGATGCTGCTACTGCTTGGTCGTATGTATTTGGTTTATGTGCTATTATTATGATAATTCTAGGTATTTACCACTATTTTATACTTCCAAAACCACAAAGCGATACTGCTAGTAGCGACCGAAACTTAAAAGAACTTTTCAGTTCATTCTTCAAGAAAAAAGGGATATGGGTATCACTTGCATTTATTCTGCTATACCGTCTTGGCGAAGCTCAACTTACCAAAATTGCCTCACCTTTCCTACTAGATAGTCGTGATGCTATGGGACTTGGCATCAGCACAGAAACTGTTGGATTAATATATGGCACAATTGGAGTAATCGCCCTACTACTTGGGGGGATTATTGGGGGTATTGTTGCTGCAAAACACGGATTGAAGAAGTGGATTTGGCCTATGGTCTTGTCAATGAATATACCAAACCTTGCATACGTATATTTGGCATACGCTCTTCCTGAAAACATTTGGGTTGTAACCTCTTGCATTGCAATTGAGCAACTTGGTTACGGTTTTGGTTTCACCGCCTTTATGCTATACCTAATTCAAGTATCAAAAGGACCATACCAAACTGCTCACTACGCACTTTGCACAGGTTTCATGGCATTGGGTATGATGCTTCCTGGCATGATTGCAGGCTATATTCAAGAATTATTAGGTTACAATCAGTTCTTTATTTGGGTGTGTCTTTGCACCATTCCGGGTATGCTACTTATACCTAAGTTAAAAATTGAGTAAGCAACGCTGCCATATCTGGGAGCACCACATCGGCACCGGCTTGCCAAAGGTCGTCGTCCGAAAGGATGCCAGTGTTTACTGCTACGGTAAAAATACCAGCGCCTTTTGCTGAACGCACACCAAGAGGAGCATTTTCCACTACCATAGCCTCATTTGGCTGAAGACCAGCTTTTTCAAGCGCCATAAGATATGGTTCTGGGTCTGGTTTGCCTTTTTTTACGTCGTAGGCAGTTACCATTTTCTCTTTGCAGAAAGTATTTGGGAAGTAATGGTTTAGTGTATCTAGCAAACTTGCTTGTCCTGAACCAGTTACAATATAAATTTCAAGACCCAACGATTTCACTTTTTCTAATACCTCAGCCATTCCACGCATCGGAATAGGATCTCCAAAAGAATCGAAAATTCGACTTTTGTTTGCATAAATGCGTTTAATATCATCTTCAGATGGCACTCCTCTACCATGTGCTAAAAACACATCGGTAACAGTACCAGAACCTGTTCTACCCTCTTGAAGATAAACCTGATATTCAGAAAAAGGCAACCCCTCAAGTGCCATTGCTTCACTCCAAGCCTTTGCATGACGTGGCATTGAGTCGAAAATCACCCCATCCATATCAAAAAACACAGCCTTTGGTGTCCAAGAGGCAAAGTTATTTTCACTCAAATATTTTTCTACAGTTGCGTTAGGAAATTTCATTATAAACAGATTTAAAATTTTGTGCAAATTTACAAAATACATTCCAATTATTTTATATCTTTGCTCTTTAAATAATTTTCATCAAAAGAAGTATGAAACACATAAAAACATTAATACTTATTGCCATTGCAACAATGTTGGCATCGTGTATTGGAGAGCCTACTAGAAGTCCTCATATTCAAACATACGGACTTGCAATAAACTCTACTCCAATATCAAACACCAAAGAATTCCCTGTGTTTGTGGGAGATACATTGCAAATAGAAATGGAACTTTATGGTTTCCAAGACGATTTGGAGTACTTTCAAGTGAGTGTGGATAGAGAATTTACAAACGACTCTATTGCAAACGAAGAAGATTTCCTTCAATATTGCAATCCAATGTTTACCAACGCAAAAGAAGGAGTTTATAGTTTCAATCCTGGTATAAAAACCATGCATTTAACTTTGTTTTTAATGCCCAAACGTGCAAAAGAGGATACAACTCAACCTATTCCTGTGAGTTTAGCACTAAAAAGCGCATACAAAAAAGACAAAGACCACACTACCTATAATTTGAATTTTAATTATTACATAAAAAATAAAGAATGAAACAATTAAAAGAACTCGTAAGAGAAAATATTTGGAAACTTAAGCCATATTCATGTGCTAGGGACGAATTTAAAGGAGAAGCCAAAGCATATTTAGACGCAAACGAGAATCCATTCAACACATTATACAACCGCTATCCAGACCCACTTCAATGGGCTGTGAAAGAAAAAATAGCAGAACTAAAATATGTAAAACCAAGTCAAATTATGCTTGGCGTAGGTAGCGACGAGCCTATCGACCTTATTTTCAGAGTGTTCTGCGAACCAAAAGTAGACAATGTTGTGGCAATAAACCCTACATACGGTATGTACGGCGTGTGTGCCGACATCAACAATGTGGAATACAGACAAGTGAACCTAGAAGCAGACTATTCGCTTAATGCAGAAAAAGTACTTGCTGCTGTGGATAAAAATTCAAAGGTTGTGTTCCTTTGTTCACCAAATAACCCAACTGCAAACTTGCTTAATACCACAGAAATAGAGAAAATCCTTAAAGGTTTTGACGGTATTGTGGTGATAGACGAGGCCTACATAGACTTCTCAGACAAAGCAAGTTGGCTTACCAAACTAAACAAATATCCTCAAATGGTGATTCTTCAAACCTTCTCTAAGGCATGGGGACTTGCCGCAGCACGTTGCGGTATGGCATTTGCTTCAGAAGAAATCATTTCATTCTTCAACAAAGTAAAATATCCATACAACATAAACATCCTTACCCAAAAACTTATTTTAGAAAAACTAGAACAAGTAGAAATAAAAAACAATTGGGTAAAAGAAATACTTTCTCAACGTGCATTTATGATTGAAGAACTTAAGCAACTATCAATCGTTGAACACATCTACCCTTCTGATGCCAACTTTATATTAGTAAAAGTAGATGACGCCAACCTACGCTACAAACAACTAGTAGAAAAAGGTATTATCGTGCGCAACAGAAACAGTGTAACACTTTGTGAAAATTGCTTACGCATCACAATTGGCACCGCTCAAGACAACAAAGAACTTTTAAACGCACTTACATCACTAGCATGAAAAAGAAAGCACTTTTTATAGACCGCGACGGCACTATTATTATAGAACCACCTATTACAGAGCAAGTTAATAGTCTAGACGAAATGACATTCCTTCCGGGAGTGATTCGCAATCTATACTTTATTGCAAAAAACTTGGATTTTGAACTAGTGATGGTAACAAACCAAGATGGTCTTGGCACAGAAAACTATCCTCAAGAAGTGTTTGACTCTGTTCAAAACAAAATGCTAGAAGTACTTGAAGGAGAAGGAATTACATTTTCTGCTATCCATATTGATAAGTCTTATCCACACGAAGGACTTGCTACTCGCAAACCAGGCACAGGTATGCTTACAGGATATATGGATGGAAGTTACGATTTAGAAAATAGTTTCGTGATTGGCGACCGCCTAACAGACGTGAAACTAGCGCAAAACTTAGGTTCTAAATCTATTTTAATTACCTCAGAACTAGGTAATTCAGAAGCAACATTTGAAGCAGAAAACTGGGACCAAATAGCAGAATTTCTTTTTGCAGGCGAACGTAAAGCCACTGTTGCTCGCAAAACCAAAGAAACAGACATCAACATTTCTATAAACCTAGACGGCAACGGCAAAGCAAACATTAGCACAGGACTTGGTTTCTTTGACCACATGCTAGAGCAAATAGCAAAACACGGTGGCATCGACCTAGACATTGCAGTGAAAGGCGACCTTTTTGTAGATGAACACCACACCATAGAAGACACTGCAATTGCGCTTGGCGAAGCACTTTATATGGCACTTGGCAACAAAAGAGGCATTGAACGCTATGGTTATAGCCTACCAATGGACGACTGCCTATGTAGCGCAGTGCTAGACTTTGGCGGACGCGCATGGCTTGTGTGGGATGCTGAATTTAAACGCGAAAAAATAGGCGAAATGCCAACAGAAATGTTCCTTCACTTCTTTAAATCGCTTAGCGATGCTGCAAAAATGAACCTAAACATTAAAGCAGAAGGCGACAACGAACACCATAAAATAGAAGGTATATTTAAAGCATTGGCTAGAGCACTAAAAATGGCTATTAAGAGAGACATTTATAAATATGAACTTCCTAGTACAAAAGGAATGCTATAAAATGCCCTAAATACACTTTATATTTCTAAAAAAAGTACTATCTTTGCACAAATTTTGTATAATTTAAGAAAATGAACCAACTATCTAACAGATTAAACGCTCTTTCTGAGTCAGAAACCTTAGCTATGTCTCAAAAAAGTGCAGAACTTAAAGCACAAGGCATAGATGTGATAAACTTAAGTGTGGGTGAACCAGACTTTTTCACACCAGATCATATAAAACAGGCAGCTAAGGAAGCAGTTGATAACAACTTTTCTTTCTATTCTCCAGTTCCTGGTTATCCAGCGCTTCGCAACGCTATCGTAGCTAAACTTAAAAACGAAAATGGTTTAGATTACACTCCAGCACAAATCGTATGTTCTGGCGGTGCAAAACAATCTGTATGTAACGCTATTTTATGTTTAGTAGACAAAGGTGACGAAGTTATCATTCCAGCTCCATATTGGGTAAGCTACGTAGAAATGGTAAAACTAGCAGAAGGTACCAATGTTATCGTTGAAGCTGGTATTGAACAAGACTTCAAAATCACTCCAGCACAACTAGAAGCTGCTATCACTCCAAAAACTAAAGCGCTTATTCTTTGTTCTCCTTCAAACCCTACAGGTAGTGTTTATTCAAAAGAAGAACTTCAAGCACTTGCTGCAGTGCTAGCTAAATATCCAAATGTTTATGTAATCGCAGACGAAATCTACGAACACATCAACTACATTGGCAAACACGAAAGCATCGCTCAATTTGAAGAAATCCGCGACCGCGTGGTTATCATTAATGGTGTTTCTAAAGCATACGCAATGACAGGTTGGCGTATTGGTTGGATTGCTGCTCCACTTTGGATTGCTAAAGCATGCAACAAACTTCAAGGTCAATATACCTCTGGTCCTTGCTCTATTGCTCAAAAAGCAGCAGAAGCAGCTTACACTGGCGACCAACAATGCATTGCAGATATGCGTGCTGCATTTGAACGTCGTAGAAATCTTGTGCTTGATATGCTAAAAGACATCCCAGGTCTTCAAGTAAACGAACCAAAAGGTGCATTCTATGTATTCCCAAAATGTAGCTCATTCTTTGGCAAAACTGCTCCTAACGGTAAAGTTATCAACGATGCAGCAGACCTAGCAATGTACTTACTAGAAGAAGGTCACGTAGCTTGCGTAGGTGGTGGCGCATTTGGTTCTCCTGAATGTATCCGTATGTCTTACGCTACATCAGACGAAAACCTAGTGAAAGCATTCACTCGCATCAAAGAAGCTTTAGCAGTATTAAAATAAGATACAACTTACTTAAATAATAAAGGGCAACATTCTTTTGAAATGTTGCCCTTAGTTTTTAGTGTGCCTATAAGCCGGGTTCTGTGCTTTTGTAAAACAAAAGTGTTTGTCATTTATCTACTACTACCCTCACGAGTAGTCTCTAGCAACCTACCCCCTGACATCGGACGGACAGCCCTACGTGCGTCAGTATACTTGGTCTTGCAATCCGTGGTACGCACAGCCATATATGTTGCCATATACACTGGTGGGCTCTTACCCCACCTTCTCACCCTTACCCTATACGGGCGGTTATTTTCTTCTACGCTCACCTACCATCACTGATAGCTTCTACTTTCAGAAACACGGTGTCCTATATTGCCCGGACTTTCCTCTTTTTTTGCCCCGAGAGGCAAAACCAGCGACAAACCGTCACACTTGTTTGCAATTAAGGATGCGAAGATAGTATTTTATTTTTAAAAAAATGATTTATTTTACTATTTATTTTTGAAAATCACATAAGTTTTTACTACATTTGCACTTTATTTGCCCGAAAACTATATATTATTATATATCATACTATGAGACAGCTTAAAATCGTAAAATCCATTACTAATCGTGAAAGTGCTTCCTTAGATAAGTATCTTCAAGAAATTGGCCGCGAAGGCCTTATCGTCGTAGAAGAAGAAGTAGAACTGGCTCAACAGATAAGGAAAGGTGACCGCCGCGCATTAGACAAGTTGGTTCGTGCCAATTTACGTTTCGTTGTTTCTGTAGCAAAACAATACCAAAACCAAGGTTTAAGCCTTCCAGACCTTATCAACGAAGGTAACCTAGGTCTTATCAAAGCTGCAGAAAAATTTGATGAAACTCGTGGTTTTAAGTTTATCTCTTACGCTGTTTGGTGGATTCGTCAATCTATTCTTCAAGCATTGGCAGAACAATCTCGTATAGTTCGTCTTCCACTTAACCAAGTAGGTTCGTTAAACAAAATCAACAAGGCGTTTTCTCGCTTCGAACAAGAACACGAACGTCGCCCTTCTCCAAAGGAACTATCAGAAGAACTTGATATTCCAATGGACAAAATTGCTGATACACTAAAAGTATCTGGCCGCCACATTTCTGTGGATGCTCCATTCGTAGAAGGCGAAGACAACAGTTTGCTAGACGTACTTGTAAACGAAGAATCGCCAATCGCAGACCGCGAACTAATGAACGAATCTCTTTCTAAAGAAATAGACAGAGCTCTAAACACCCTAAGCGAAAGAGAAAAGAAAATTATTGTTTGTTTCTTCGGCATCGGTTGCCAAGAAATGACACTAGAAGAAATCGGAGATAAGTTTGGCCTTACTCGCGAACGTGTTCGTCAGATTAAAGAAAAAGCTATCAGAAGATTAAAAACCAGCGCACGTAGTAAACTACTAAAAAGTTACTTAGGATAACAACTTAAAGAGGTTGACACAAATGTCAACCTCTTGTTTTTTATATCCTCTCCAATACTGTTTCTATCAGTTTTTTCATATAGGGTTTATAGTCGCCAATGAAGCGCTTGCCGAAGCGATTGGCAATGATGAGGCAGATAGTAAGGGCTTTGTGACCAAGCATAGCAGAAAGTCCTGCAATGGCAGAACCTTCCATTTCAAAGTTGGTTACTTTGTGACCTTTATAATCGAAACTTATAATCTTATTATTTAAATCGGCATCTGCTAGTGGCAAGCGAATGGCTCTACCTTGCGGACCATAAAATCCTGGAGCGGAAATTGTAACACCACGCACCATATCATCTTGAGCAATGCGATCTAAAAGTTCTTCTGAGTCTTTCACCACGTATGGATATGCAAATTTAGAAGAATACCCTGTTTGGGCAATAAATGCTTCACTAAAATCTTCATAGATAACCTTTTCACTATCAGCATAATAATTTAACAATCCATCAAAACCAAGAGAATATTCAGACGCAACAAAAGTACCCTCTGGCACAAACTCTTGAAGACCTCCAGAAGTGCCAATTCTAACAAGCGAAAGTGAAGTTCTTTCTGCCTTGTCCTCTCTTTTTGCCAAATCGATATTTACCAAAGCATCAAGTTCGGTAAGTACAATATCAATATTGTCTGTGCCAATGCCAGTAGAAAGCACTGTTAGGCGTTTGCCTTTGTATGTGCCAGTAATTGTTCTAAACTCCCTGTTTTCCACACGGCACTCTATGCTATCGAAAAACGACGCCACCAAATCTACCCTATTTTGGTCGCCAACCAATATGATTTTGTCAGAAATTTGTTCTGGCAACAAATGCAAATGAAATACCGATCCATCTGCATTTAGAATTAATTCTGAATCTGCATACATAATTGAAACATTTTTTTGTAAATATAAGAATTTTATCGAAAATGTTTGAAAAAAAAAACGTATTTTTGCACCTTAAAATTATTATATCCAGTAATAATGAAAAATACAAACAAAAATACAGCAGTACTTTTACTTCACTGTCCTGACAAACAAGGTATTATCGCGGCAGTGACCGAGTTTATAAACATCAACAAGGGTAATATTATTTACCTAGACCAACACGTAGACAAGGTAGAAAAGATTTTCTTTATGCGTGTGGAATGGGAATTGGACAATTTCCTTATCCCAACCGAAAAGATAAACGAATATTTCCAAACCCTACTTGCGAACAAATACGAAATGGAATTCCAAATCCATTTCCAAAACCAAAAACCTCGCATGGCGCTGTTTGTTTCTAAACAAGCACACTGTATGTACGACCTTCTAGCTCACTACGAAGCTGGCGACTGGAACGTGGAAATTCCACTTATCATAAGCAACCACCCAGACCTAGAGCACGTGGCTAAAAAGTTCAACATTCCTTACTATTGCTTCCCAATTACAAAAGACAACAAAGAAGAGCAAGAAGCAAAAGAAATGGAATTGCTAAAAGAATACAACATAACATTCTCTGTATTAGCAAAATATATGCAAATAATTTCTCCAGAATTTATTAAAGCATATCCAAACAATATCATCAATATTCACCACTCATTCCTACCTGCATTCGTGGGAGCAAAACCATATCACGCAGCGTTTGAGCGTGGTGTAAAAATCATTGGTGCTACTTCTCACTACGTAACAGAAGAGCTAGATGCTGGTCCTATCATTAAACAAGACGTGGCTCGTATCTCTCACAAAGACAGCATTGAAAACCTTATTCGCAAAGGTCAAGACCTAGAAAAAGTAGTGCTTTCTCGTGGTGTAGAAAAACACATTGAAAGAAAAATTTTAGTTTATAAAAACAAAACTATAGTATTCGGATAATAGACCGATGGTAGTTGTAATTAAATATAATGCAGGAAACATTCATAGCGTAGTGCACGCATTGCGCAGAATTGGTGTGGAGCCTGTAGTGACAGACGATAAAGAACTTATCCGTAGCGCAGACAAGGTGATTTTCCCTGGAGTTGGCGAAGCCGAAACCACAATGAATTACCTAAAGGAAAGAGGATTGGACACTCTAATAAAGAGTTTAACCCAACCTGTTTTAGGTATTTGCCTTGGAATGCAACTTATGTGCAAGCACTCTGAAGAGGGCGATGTGGATTGCTTAGGTATTTTTGATTTGCCTGTAAAGAAATTTATTCCTATAAATAGAGAAAAAATTCCTCACATGGGCTGGAATCAAGTAGAAGACCTTAAGTCGGACCTTATGAAAGGCGTTACAGAGGGCAATCACGCATATTTTGTGCATAGTTTTTATGTGCCACTGTGCAACGAAGCCATTGCAACCACAAATTATATTCAACAATTTGCGAGTGCACTAAACAAAAACAATTTCTACGCCACACAATTTCATCCAGAGAAAAGCGGCGACGTAGGGACAAAAATTTTAGAGAACTTTATTAATTTATGATAGAACTTATACCTGCCATAGACATTATAGATGGCAAATGTGTACGCCTTTCACAAGGTGATTACAACAGCAAAAAAACATACAACGAAAATCCGCTAGAAGTGGCTAAAAGTTTTCAAGACCATGGCATAAAACGACTACACCTTGTAGACCTAGACGGAGCTAAAGCTCAACACATTGTAAACTACAAAGTGCTTGAAACCATTGCAAATGGCACAGATTTAGTGATTGACTTTGGTGGCGGACTTAAAACAGACGAAGACCTACGCATTGCATTTGAAAGTGGAGCGAGCATGATTACAGGCGGAAGCATTGCGGTGAAAAATCCTGCTGTGTTTGAATCATGGATTAGTAAATTTTCTGGCGAAAAGATTATTCTTGGTGCAGACGTAAAAGACAAGAAAATTGCAGTGACAGGTTGGTTGGAAGACACCGACACAGAGCTTTTCCCATTCCTTGAGTCTTATATCAATAAAGGCATAGGTAAAGTAATCTGCACAGATATAGCAAAAGATGGTATGCTTCAAGGCCCATCAATTGAACTTTACAAAGAAATAATGAATGCTCACCCTACCCTACACCTTATTGCAAGTGGTGGTGTAAGTAGCATGGAAGACATTATAAAGCTAGATGAAGCAGGCATTCCTGCAGTCATCTTTGGCAAAGCAATATACGAAGGCAAAATCTCATTGAAAGAATTAGAAAAAATAAATTCCTAATTCCTAATTCCTCATTCCTAATTAATAGAAATATGTTAGCTAAAAGAATTATCCCTTGCCTAGATGTGAAAGACGGCAAGACAGTAAAAGGTGTAAATTTCGTAAATTTCCGTCACGCTGGTGACCCAGTAGAAATGGCAGCTATGTATAGCGAAGCTGGCGCAGACGAATTGGTATTTCTAGATATTACTGCTTCTCACGAAGGCAGAAAAACATTTGTAGACGTAGTGAAACGCGTAGCAGAAAGCACAAGCATCCCATTCACAGTAGGTGGTGGTATTGGCGAGCTTTCAGACGTAGAAAGACTACTAAACGCAGGCGCAGACAAAGTTTCTATCAACTCTGCAGCACTTCGCAATCCTCAGTTAATCAACGATATCGCTAAAAACTTCGGTTCTCAAGTGTGTGTAGTGGCTATCGACGCTCAATTTGAAAACAACGAATGGATTTGCTACCTAAATGGTGGTCGTATTCCTACCGAACGCAAACTTGTAGAATGGGCAGTAGAAGCTCAGCAACGTGGTGCAGGCGAAATCCTTTTCACAAGTATGAGCCACGACGGCGTGAAAACTGGTTATCCAAACGACGCTCTTGCAGCACTTCACGAAAGCCTAAACATCCCAGTAATTGCATCTGGTGGTGCAGGTACAATGGAACACTTCAAAGATGCATTCCTTGTAGGTAAAGCAGACGCAGCTCTAGCAGCAAGTGTATTCCACTTCGGTGAAATCAACATTAAAGAATTGAAAGAATATTTGAAAAACAACAATATCCCAGTAAGATGAATTTAGATTTTGAAAAACAAGGAGGACTTATTCCAGCCATTATTCAAGACGCTGTTACAAACAAAGTGTTGATGCTTGGTTATATGAATAAAGAATCTCTAGACAAAACTATCGAAACTAATAAAGTTTGCTTCTATAGCCGTTCACGCAACTGTCTATGGACTAAAGGCGAAACAAGTGGTAATTTCCTAAACGTAGTTTCTATTAAAGAAGACTGCGACAACGATACACTACTTATTAAAGTGAACCCAGTAGGTCCTGTTTGCCACACTGGCGCAGACACTTGTTTCAACGAAGTGAATAAAGAAAACCCAATCCTTTTCCTAAGCACTCTTCAAGATTTTATCAACAAACGTCACGAAGAAATGCCAGAGGGCTCTTATACCACATCTTTATTCCAAAAAGGCGTGGCTAAAATGTCTCAAAAAGTGGGTGAAGAAGCTGTTGAAACTGTTATCGAAGCTATGGCAAACAACAATAGCCGCCTTATCTACGAATCTTCAGACCTTCTTTATCACTTAATAGTGCTTTTAACATCAAAAGGACTTCGCATCGAAGACTTAGCAGAAGACTTAAAGAAACGTCATAAAGTAACTAAAGATGAGTACCCAAACCAATAATACACTTATTAAGTATAGCGGTGTAGAAATCTGCCAAAAAGAACAAGTGGTGCTTAAAGATGTATCACTTGAGATTGCTGCTGGCGAGTTCTATTACTTAATTGGTAGCGTAGGTTCTGGTAAAAGTAGTTTGCTTAAAACTATCTATGCCGAACTTCCTATCACCGACGGCGAAGCAGAGGTTTTCAACTTTGACCTAAACAACATACAGCAAAAAGATATACCTTTTCTACGTAGAAAAATGGGTATTATCTTCCAAGACTTCCAACTTCTAATGGACCGCACTGTATATGAAAACCTACATTTCGTGCTTAAAGCAACAGATTGGAAAGACAAAGGCGAAATGGAGAAGAGAATAAATGAAGTGCTAAACGAAGTAGGAATGGGCAACAAAGGTTATAAAATGCCTCACGAGCTTTCTGGTGGTGAACAACAACGTATAGTGATTGCACGCGCTCTGCTTAATAAACCAAAACTTATCCTAGCCGACGAGCCAACAGGAAACCTAGACCCAGAAACAGGCAATGCCATTCTAGACCTACTACATGGCATTTGTGAAAGAGAAAACACTGCCATTATCATGGCAACTCACAACCTAGGACTTCTAGAAACTCACCCAGGCAAAGTACTCAAAGTAGAAAACAACAGATTGTTAGTATAAAACAAGAATCCCGACTCAATGAGCCGGGATTTGTTATATAGTAGAAATTGCCTACTTAGATATTAGCCATCTTGATTGCTGTAATAGCAGCCTCAACACCCTTATTTCCAAGTTCACCACCACATCTATCCAACGCTTGTTGAAGAGTGTTTACTGTAAGTAAACCAAAGATTACTGGAGGAAAGCCCTCGCGAGCATTAAGTTCTGCAATGCCTTGTGTTGTACCTGAGCATACATAATCGAAATGAGGAGTATCACCTTGTATCACACAGCCCAACACTATGATAGCATCATATTTTTTCTTTGATTGAAAATGTTTTGCAGCGTATGTAAGCTCAAACGCACCAGGCACATGAACCACATCTACATCTACAGCACCATTTTCTTCTAAAGCTTCTAATGCACCTTCTAAAAGAGCGAAGGTAACATTAGAATTCCAGTCTGCCACCGCAATGGCGTATGATTGCTTTGCCACTATTGCCTTATCAGGCATAGAGTTTGCATCGTATTCTGATAAATTGTGTAGCTTACTTGCCATTTTTTAAAGAAGCTGATTCAATGTATTTATCAATTTCGTCGATGTCGGTAATACCAGTAAGTTTACCTTCAAAACGAGTTTTAATTTCTCTGTAAGCAGATTCTGCAGAAGCAAAGTCGCCTAGAGATTCGTATGCACGACCAGCCTTCATAAGAGCAGCGCTTGCAACTAAGATATTTTCTGCTTTTGCTGCTTTTTTGTAGCAAGAAATTGCTTTTTCAGTGTCACCTTTAAATGCGTAGCAGTCACCTAGAGTAGATTTCACTGTGTATTGAAGAATGTTATCAGATGCTGAGAATCCTTCTAGATAAGAAATTGCATTGTCGTAGTCTGCAAGTTTGAAGTAAGAAAGACCTGCGTATGCTTTTGCTAAGTTGCCAGATTTTGTAATTGAGTATTCGTCTGCTGCAGCAGCAAAACCAATAAACTCAATGCTATCACCATTAATAGCTTTTTCGTATTGAGCAGCAGCATAATAGATTTGACCTAAAGCCATTTGCTCAGCAGCTTCTTCAGACTTAGGTTGAACCATAAAGTTATCTACAAGTAACCAACATACTAGCACTGCAACTATTGCAGCCAAAGCATAAAGTAAAGGTTTTTGATTTTTTTCTAAAAATGCTTCAGATGTGCTTAACGCACCTTCTAAGTTTTTTAACTCTTGCTCTGTAGCATCAACTTGATTATTTTTTTTGTTTGCCATGATATAATTGTTTTTAGTATTATCTTCTTAACTCCCCGCCTCGCGCCTTGCTTAGAGACGGGGTTACAACCCAATTGCACCCTAATGGGTGCTTTTAATAGGTATTATCTTCTAATAGAAGTGCAAAGTTAAACTTTTTCTTGATAAAATAGCAATTAAAACGTGTGTTTTATAAAATAAAATAAGATTTTAGTGAAAATTTATGCCGTTTTGTTTTGTAATTAAAAGAAAAGTATTACCTTTGCACTGCCTTAAGGTTCCTTGGCCGAGTGGCTAGGCACCGGTCTGCAAAACCGTCTACGGCGGTTCGAATCCGCCAGGAACCTCAACAAACGAAAGCGATGTTCAAACGAGCATCGCTTTTTTCTTTATATAAACTCCCCTACCTCCTTATAAACAATGAGGTTGACACTATAAAATGTCAACCTCATACTATTTTTGTGGTTTTAGTATTTACTTTATTACCATCATTGTAATTACAGGCAGGTGGTCTGAAGGGTACATTTCTAAGCCCATGTTATCTTCGTCTGCCAAATATGAAAGGATTTCTGCATCCTCAAATAGTACCAAGTCGATACGTTTTGGAGAGTTGTCGCTAGAACTGTAAAGACCTGTATAGGTATTTCCATCCCAACCACATTGTGTAGGATATTTAGAAAGTTGAGATTCGTTACATTCGTACGCTCCTTCTGCTGCGTCGCCCATAGCAATGAAAGAGTCTGTCCAACGATTTGATACTTTTTCGTATGCTGGTTCAGTGATTTCGCAGTTGAAGTCGCCTACAAAGAAATATGGAAGGTCGCCTGCAATCTCTGGCACCACTTTAATTGCCACTTCTGCTTGCTCGGTACGCACTTGCACTTTTGCTGGAGTGTAGTTGTGGTTGAAGTGAGTAGAGAAGAAGAAAAATTCTTTATCTGTAGTTCTATCTTTAAGTTTCACCCATGCCACAAGACGGTTGAAATCTGAATTTGACACTCTACTTGGTTTATGAGGAGTATTAGAAAGGAAGAAACGTCCTTGGTCTAGTTTCACATATCTATCTTTTTTATAGATAATACCTGTTTGTTCGCCAGTTGCACCTGCAGAATTTTCCTTACCATTGTCACGACCATAACCTATATATTCATATTCAGTTAGTTCTGATATAAAATCTGGAGATTGGTTTTTAGTGATTTCTTCTATACCACAAACATCCATTTGGTGTCTGCGAATCATATCAAACACATAAGGTTTTCTAAATGGCCATGCTAGTTCACCCTTATTTGCATTATCACCTACACCATTCCAATAACGAATGTTGTAGTTGCAGATTTTGTGTCTATCTGTATATGCACGTTTTGCAATAGGATCAAACACAGGAACTAAAGTAGTATCTTTTGAAATCGTGAATGAGTCGCGGGCTGCACAACCTTTTACTATATTTGAGCCTACAAAAATATGGTCATTGTCTGGAATAAATTGTAAATACACTTTAGAAGATTTTTCTAAAAGAGTGTCTGATGCAGCAAGTTTCGCACCATTTATGAACACTTCACCACCTTCAAATTCACCTAAAGTAAGTTTATATGCTGTAGGTTCTGGTTTTGATGGTTCTTCTGGCTCAGAAGGATTTTCTGGACCTGAAGGTTCTTCTGGTTTTGGAGGTTCAGGGGTTGGTTTTTCACATGCAGCAAAAGCAAACATCATTGCCGCAGGAATTAATAATAAGAATAATCTTTTCATAAATAATTTATTGTTGATTGTTTATATGTTTATAATTACTCGCTTCGCTCGTGATTAATGGCGTCGCTCAAGAATTCCTAATTCCTAATTCCTAATTCCTAATTAATCGATAATTCAAGCCACCTCATAGACTTCTCGTCTAGAAGCGGAATTAGTTCCTCCATACGTTTTGCATTTTTTTGAAGGGTTTCCATATCTAGTGTACCAGATGCAAAACCATCTTCAAGCGCTTTCTTTTCATCTTCAAGCTGAGCGATTTCCACTTCAAGAGCCTCCAATTCACGTTTTTCTGCAAAAGAAAGTTTCTTTTTAGCGTCGTTGCGAGGCTTATTATTTTGTGTTTTGGCAGCATTGTCGCTTACTGTAGCCTTTCTGGCAATAGCTTCTTGCTCGTTTCTCCAATCGCGATAATCGGTATAGTTACCAGGAAAATCTTTTATTTCCGCATTGCCCTTGAAAACCAACAAGTGATCTACAACCTTGTCCATAAAGTAACGGTCGTGCGACACCACTATCACGCAACCTTTGAAATTGATAAGATAATCTTCTAAAATATTCAGCGTTACAATATCTAGGTCGTTGGTAGGTTCATCTAGCACCAAAAAGTTTGGATTTCGCATTAGCACAGTACATAAATAAAGTCTGCGTTTCTCACCACCGCTTAGCTTGTAAATATAATTGTGTTGAGTCTCTGGTGCAAAAAGGAAATGTTGCAAAAACTGTGAAGCAGAAAGTTTGCGACCGCCACCCAAATCTACCTCCTCTGCTATCTCACGCACAGCATCAATCACTTTCATTTGGTCGTTGAACTTAAGCCCCTCTTGGCTATAATAACCAAAACGCACAGTCTCACCTATGTCAAAACTACCAGCATCAGGTTTTTCCACACCCAAAAGCAATTTAATAAAGGTAGATTTCCCTGTACCATTGGCACCAATAATGCCCATTTTCTCATATCGAGAAAACTGATAATAGAAATTGTCAAGTATTTTAAGGTCGCCAAAAGACTTGCTTATGTATTTTGCTTCAAAAATCTTTGAACCAATATAAGTTGACTTATTTTCTAGTCGTACTTTACCATTATCTACCTTTTGCGACACCTTTTCTTGAAGTTTGTAAAAATCTTCAATTCTAGATTTTGCTTTGGTAGCACGTGCCTGTGGCTGACGGCGCATCCAGTCCAACTCTTTTCTAAACAGATTGTTGGCGCGAGCTAGTTCTGCATTTGTTTGGTCTATACGTTCTTGGCGTTTTTCTAGATAATAACTATAATTTCCTCTATAACGATAAAAACGTTTATTATCTATCTCAATAATCTCATTGCAAACCCTATCCAAAAAATACCTATCGTGAGTAACCATAAGTAGGGTAACATTAGACCTATTTAGATAATTTTCTAAATACTCTGTCATTTCAAGGTCTAAATGGTTGGTTGGCTCATCGAGAATAAGCAAATCTGGCTCTTGAATCAACACATTTGCTAGTGCCACACGTTTCACCTGACCACCAGAGAGCGTACCCATAGGTTGGTCGAAACGAGTAATATTAAATTTAGTTAGAATTTGTTTGGCTTTTTGCTCGTTGGCAAACTCGCTAAACGTTTCTAGCACAGTGATTTCTGGCGAAAAATCTGGAAGTTGTTTTAGATACGACACACGCAAATCACGCTTAGTTGTAATCTTGCCTGCATCCATTGGCTCCACACCCGCTATAATATTTAGGAGTGTGGTCTTCCCTGCCCCATTTTTAGCAATAATCGCTATTTTCTGACCTTGTGATATCTCAATATCAACGTTTTCGTACATCAAATCGGCACCAAAACGCTTAGTCAATCCTTCTATTTGCAAATAACTTACCATATCAACCTACAAATATACAATTTTTTCACTATTTTTGCAGTCTATATCTAAAATTATGACTAAAATAGTAAAATATTCTATAGTACTGTTTGTTTGTCTCTTGCTCGCTTCTAACACATTGGCAGACAGAGGCTTTTGGCATCCTGCATTTGTGCCAGATTCTATTCAAGAATACATTGAAGAAGAAGGCGATATTACCCTAGAAAACATCTACAATGCAGATTCTACAAAAAGTTTAAACAACTATGTAGTTTACCTAAACAATGGTTATACTGCAAGTTTAATTTCTAAAAACGGCTTGCTGCTTACCTCATACGAAGCCATTAAACCATACATAAATAGTGTAGACTCACTAAAAAATGGTTTCCTAGCAGAAGAAGTTTTCTACGAAAAACCTATTTTCAATCTTACCGCATTTTTTCACAACCAACCAGATAGCGTAAAATTTGGCGACATTCGTTTGGTTTATGCTCCAAATCAGGCACTTGCCGAGCCAAACATTACAAATGAATATTCAAAAGACAGATACAATGCAAATTTTGCCCTGCTTAGAATTTATGCAGACCGCGACAACAAGCATTCAAACTACAACAACACAAACCAACCTTTTGTAACAGATTCTTGTTTAACCATTGCGCGCCAATATGCCAACGAAAACGACTTTGTTTTCTATCTTGGTTATCCAAACATTAGCCAAAGAAACCTTTCATCTACAGATATTTACGAAAAATTCCAACTAGTAGATAGCGCAAAACTTGTTGGTTATGAGTTTCTTACCGACTCTGCTATTTATTTTGCTCACAAAGAGATAGAAGCAATAAAAAACAAAAAAGAGAACTTAATATACCCAACTCTAATAAAAGAGAAAGAAAAACAAGAAAATGAGTTTACCATTTGGGCTGCCAATCATGAGAAATTTGAGTCTGCCTTGAGATACTCAAACAATGTTACTTTCATGAGAAAATATCAGGCAGAAAGAAGAAAAACTGGTTTTCTTTACAACCTGAGCAATACTGTGTTTGAAAAGTCTGTTGTGCTTTCGATGGGAGAAATCCTTGTAACCATGACAGAAGAAAACACAATGGAAATGTATGCCAACTTGGCAAAACTATATGAAATTTATAAGCCTGAAAGAGAAAAACACGTGCTTAAGCAAATGCTTGAGTTCTACAGAACACATTGCGACAGCATTTTCTTGCCAAATGTTTATTCTGATATAACACTAAACTACAAAGGCAACATAGACAAATACCTAGATAAACTGTTTAAAAAGTCGTTTGTAACAGACGAAAAACGCTTCAACAAGTACCTAGACAATCCAAAAGAAGAGGTTTTCAACAAAGATATGCTTATCGTACTTGCAAAAGACATTCTTAAACATAAAACTTTGGTTTACAACTATTTCCATAGTTTCGACGAAGATATGGCAAAAGCATACAAACTATATAGAGAAGGTTGTTTGGTGCTAAATTCAGACTTTTATCACGCACTAGATGCCGATTATAGTTTGAGAATGGGATATGGCTACGTGAGCACTTATAGAAACAATCCAAGCTTTAGTGTTTCTGCGATTTCTTATTTGGGCGACATAAATATAAACTCTATTTTAGAAAGTCCTGCGCTCGATTCGCTTACCCTCAGCGAGTTAACAGATGCAGACAGCATTAGAACAAGTTTCCTTACCACTTGCGATGCACCTCTATTTAGAATGGGCGAGCCCGTATTCAACCTAAAAGGTGAAGTCATTGGTATGCTTACCTCTGGCAACAAAGAAGCAGAACTAGGCGAATATTTCTATGATAGTAGATTCCGCACCATTGCTACTGACGTAAACTATCTAATGTATTTGCTAGACAATGCCGAAGCCGACAATATTTTGGAAGAAATTGTTTTGGGCGAAGAAGAGGAAATCGTTGATATTGAATATTTTACACCAGTAGATTCGCTATTAATTCCAAATGATTCGCTTTTGATGCTAAATGATTCGCTAAGAGCGTTGAATGATTCGGTGATGATTAATGCAGATTCAATTAGAGTGGATAGTTTAATAGTTGCGGGCACTTCGACAGGCTCAGTGACCGCAGAAAAATAAACCCAATGAAAATCATAGTTGACGCATACATACCATTCCTAAAAGGACTACTAGACGACGTAGCCCAAGTGGAATATTTACCACCTGCCGACATCACTGCAGAGGCTGTAAAAGATGCCGACGCACTCATTGTTCGCACTCGCACAAAGTGCAACGAGTCCCTACTTAAAGGTAGCAAAGTGCGCTTTATTGCCACAGCCACAATAGGTTACGACCATATCGACACAAAATATTGCGCAGAAAATGGCATTGCGTGGACAAATTGCCCTGGTTGCAACGCCGACAGCGTAAACAACTATATTCACGCTGCACTTACCACTATTTTTGACGATTTAAAAGGCAAAACCATTGGCATAATAGGCGTAGGGAATGTAGGCTCAAGAGTTGAAAGAATGGCTTTGAGTTTAGGAATGAAGGTTCTTCTCAACGACCCTCCTCGTGCAGAAAAAGAAGGAAACGCAGGTTTCGTTTCACTAAAAGAAATACAAGAGCAAGCAGATATTATCACCATTCATACCCCACTAAACAAAGAAACCTTTCACTTGATTGATGAAGATTTCTTGGCTTCGTGCAAAAACACACCTCTTATAATAAATGCTGCTCGTGGCGAAGTATGTGATACTTTAAGTTTGCTAAATTATAAAGGTGAAATTGTGCTAGATTGTTGGGAAGGCGAACCAAATATAAACTTAGAGTTACTTAAAAAAGTAGTTTTAGGCACCCCACACATAGCAGGTTATTCTGTAGACGGCAAAGCCAATGGCACGCGTATGTCTGCAGAAGCTGTTTGTAAGTTTTTTGGCATAGAAAAAGAAATAAAAATAGAAGTCCCAGGCGAAAAGGGCATACCTTATTATATAAAGGGTGAAAGTGATGCCCTAAAAGCGCATCCGGAGTTATTTGAGAACTTCAGAAATAATTATCCGATAAGACGCGATAATATTGTTATCAGTTAGTATTTATGAGCAGATTTTTTATAACATTATCGTACAATGGAAAAAACTATCATGGATGGCAAATACAACCAAATGGTAGTAGCGTGCAAGAGACTATAGAAAAGGCTCTTAGCACTATTCTGCGCACAGAAATTAGCATTGTAGGTGCAGGCAGAACAGACACTGGCGTGCATGCTAAAATGATGATTGCCCATTTCGATACTGATGTAAATTTTGATGCAAAAGAACTTCCACGCAGACTAAACTGCTTTCTCCCATCCGACATTGCAATTCAGAAAATAGAACCTGTAGCAGACGACCTTCATGCTCGTTTTAGCGCAACAAAACGCAGTTACGAATATCATTTAGTAACAGAAAAGGACGTTTTCTGCACAGAAACAGCATATTTTTACCCTGGCGCACTCGACTTCGACGCCATGAACGAAGCTGCAAGCAAACTATTCAACTACATAGACTTCACTAGTTTCAGCAAGCTACATACCGACGTTAAAACCAACAATTGCACCATTTTTGAGGCACGTTGGGAACAAATTTCACCATCACATTGGGTATTTCACATTAGTGCAGACCGCTTCCTACGCAATATGGTTCGCGCCATAGTAGGCACACTTCTTATGGTAGGCACAAAGAAAATCACAGTAGATGGTTTCTGCAAAATAATAGAATCAAAAGACCGCTGCAAAGCCGGCACCTCTGCCCCTGCCCACGGACTATATCTAACTAATGTGATGTATTAGTTAGGAGTTAGACCTTAATTTTAGCATTTTTTATGTTAAAAGACAGAGAACGTTTGCGGGTCTCATTTATTATACGTACCTTTGCAACATATTTGTGCTTATTACAAACTTAACTATAAATTATTAACTATGAAAAAATTTGTTCTTTTACTAGGACTTATTGCTGCTAGCTGCGGTTTCATCTCTGCACAAGCACCAGCAAATGCTCCTGACGTAATGCTACAAGGCTTCTATTGGGACTCTTACACCGATAAGGGTTATGGTAGCACAAGATGGAATGACGTACAAAACATGGTGGACGAAATTGCAGAATCGTTCGACCTTGTATGGTTGCCACCATCAGCAAAATCAAGTGGCGGTACAGGTTACCACCCAAAAGAATGGTCTAATCAAAACTCTGATTGGGGTACAGCACCTCAGCTAAAAAAACTAATCTCTTCATTTAAAGCAAAAGGTACACGTTGCGTTGCCGATATCGTTGTAAACCACCGCGATGGTAATTATAACTGGGCAGACTTCTGCAATGAAAATTTTGGCACATACGGTTCATTTACTTTATACCCAAGTGCACAATTTATATGTAAAGATGACGAATGTACCAAAAACGGACACTCTGCAACAGGTAACAAAGACGCTGGTTATGACTATAACTGCGAAGCATCTGGTGGCTACTGTGCATCTCGTGACCTTGACCACTCTAACACCACAATCCAAAAAGCTATCAAAGCATACCTAAAATGGATGAAAAACGAAATGGGTTATGACGGTTGGCGTTACGACCTTGTTAAAGGTTACTTAGGTAAATACACAAAAGACTACAACGCTGCAGGTGGTGCTTATATGTCTGTAGGTGAATATTGGGATGGCAACTACGACGCAGTTAAAAACTGGATCAACGAGACAGGCAAAAACTCAATGGCGTTCGACTTCCCTAATAAATATGCAGCATTCAACGATGGTTTAGCTAAAAATAACTTTGGCGCAATGGTTAATGGCTACAAAGTACCTAATGGTCTTTGCGGTGCTGACGAAATGAAACGTTACGCAGTAACATTTATTGATAACCACGATACATTCCGCGATGGCAGCAAATATGGTGGCGACTGGACAAAAGCTAACGCAGTTCTACTAGCTCAACCAGGTATTCCTTGCGTATTCTACCCTCACTGGAAAGAATGCAAAGCAGATATCAAAAAAATGATTGCTACTCGTAAAGCTATGGGTGTTCACAGCCAATCTGCATGTACTACAGCAGGTGGTGGCTCATACTACCAAAGTACAACTACTGGTAAAAATGGCACTCTAATCTGCTTCGTAGGTAGCGGCTGGTCTGACCCTGCTGGCTACACAAAAGCATGTAGCGGTAATGGCTGGGCTTATTACACAAGTTCTCAAGTAGTTGTTCCAGACACTCCTGTTGGTCCAGTAAATCCTGACACCCCTACACCAAGCCAAAGCTACGCTATCCGCGTAAACGGCACAACAGACTACCCAGCTGAATACAAAGGTGTTTCTTCTGTAGACTCTTCATTTGAAGAATATATGGCATCTGTTGAACTAAAAGCTGGTGACACCTTCGTAACATACGACCTTGTTAACAAAGCTGGTTGGGTAATGGAAGTAGAACCATACGGAGAATATGCAAACTTTGAAGTTGGTACAGAAAGCGTTAAATGTACAAAAGCTGGTTGCTACGACTTCTATATCAAAATGAAATTCCAAGCAGACATCATGTACATTGGTCCTGGCACAAACTGTGGTAACACTCCACTTCCAGACGATCCACAACCAGATGACCCACAACCAGATGATCCACAACCAGACGACCCACAACCAGACGATCCAATTGGTCCTACTCCTTCACTAGAAGAAGGTTACTATATCCGTGTCAATGGCAATGAATATTACAAAGCTAACGCACTTGGCACAACTGATATGCAAGGACGCGAACAATTTATGGCTTCTGTGCCATTAAAAGCTGGTGATAAATTCCAATGCTACGATGGTGTTTCAGGTGCTGCTTGGTCTATCGTAACTCTTGAACCATACGGAGCATACGCAAACTTTACTGCTGCTGCTACATATTCAGACGAAATGGTTTGTAATGTAGATGGTTGCTACGACCTATACATCAAACTAATGTATGAAGATGACACAATGTATATTGGCGAAGGTACAGATTGTTCTGCAGAACCTATCAAACCAGACCCATCTGCTATCGACGAAGCAGAAGCTGTAGAACTAAACATCTACCCTAACCCAACAAATGACTACATCAATGTTGATTGCGCAGAAGAAATCAGCGAAGTAGTTATCAGCGCACTAAACGGTAGCGAAGTTATCAGAACTAAATCAACATACATTGATTTATCTACTCTTACTCCTTCAATGTACTTCGTAAACGTAACATTACAAAACGGAGACGTAGTAGTGAGCAAAGTTATTCGCAAATAACAAATCTCTATAAAACTTGAAAAAAGCGGTGTAAAAAACACCGCTTTTTTTTGTCACTACATAAAAAAATCGTAAATTTGCACGACGTTAACAACAAGAGGCTACTACACTCTTGAAATTCAAATTTATAATAACAAATCTTATTTATTCCCCTCCACTTTGCTTTATTGCAAAGTTCAATATTTATGGCAGAAGAAATCGTTAAGAAAAGAAGGGCCCGTATTAAAGTTACTCCTGTAGAAGCGCCCGCAGCCGAGCCTATAGCAGAACCTATTCCTGACGCTATAGTTACCTCATCTAATTCTTCTCAAGAAGAAGAAAAACCAATTCAAGAGAATGTAGAAAATGTAGAATCTACAGAAAAAGTAGAAACTATACTTTCTAAAACTGAAAAACGAATTGTAACAGAAAGACCTTACGAAAAAGCCGACAAACCATACGAGTTTGACGACATTATCAAAGGTTCTGGTGTATTGGAAATTGTTCAAGATGGATATGGATTCCTTCGTTCTCCAGAGTACGACTATTTTCCATCTCCAGACGATATATACGTTTCTCAATCACAAATTAGACTATTTGGTTTAAAAACTGGCGATACAGTAGATGGACCTATTCGTCCTCCCAAAGAAGGCGAAAAATATTTCCCCATGAGCAGTGTCAAGACTGTGAATGGCCGCAGTCCCGAGTTTATTCGCGACCGTGTTCCGTTTGAGCACTTGACACCTCTGTTCCCCGATGAAAAATTCAATCTTTGCGGTGGCCGCACATGTAATAT
>JAXJWL010000091.1:0-1386 GCA_036308065.1 Paludibacteraceae bacterium | reverse complement strand
TTTCATTATTCATTACAGGAGAGTTGAAGTCTGTTACTTTAAGTAGGGTAGGTTCTATAAATCTTTCCTGTTCGTCAGTTCTGCCTCCTAGAAGAATCTCGCCATCTTTTAAATACGAAGATACTCTATTGAATTCTTTAATATTTACCATTCGCACGTAGTGGGCACTGTTTTGCACATTTTCGCCATGCATGTTTGTTAAGTTTGCTTTGAAGCGTTTTACAAACTCTGCTGTTTGGCTTTTGTGTATTAAAACATAGTCTGGGGCAATGCAAGTTTGACCAGAGTTTAATGTTTTTCCCCAAGAAATACGGCGTGCTGCCATTTCTATATTTGCAGTTTCGTCTATGATGCAAGGACTTTTTCCGCCAAGTTCCAACACCACAGGAGTCAGATTTTTGGCTGCAGCTGACATCACAGTTCTACCAAGTGAAGGACTACCTGTGAAGAAGATTGTGTCAAATTTTAAATCTAGTAGTTGACCATTCACTTCTCTGTTACCTTGTACTATTGCGATATAATTTTCGTCGAAGGTTTCTTTAATCATTTGCTCTAGCACAGTAGAAACTGTTTCCACGTATGGAGAAGGTTTTAGTATTGCAGTGCAACCAGCAGAAATAGCACCAACTAGTGGGTTTAAAAGTAACTGCACAGGATAGTTCCAAGGTGCTATGATTAAGCTATTTCCAAGTGGTTCTTGTACTTGGTATGTGCTAGAAGGGAATAATTTCAATGGAGTTTTAATGTATCTTTTTTTACTCCAAGCACTCACGTGTTTTATGTGATTTTTGATCTCTCCAAGCACTATGCTAAGTTCTGTAAGGTATGCCTCTTCGTAACTTTTATGAAGGTCTTTGTAAAGTGCTTCGCTTAGTGGTTTTTCCCATTTGATAAGTGCTGCATAAAGTTTTTTCAGCATTGCTTTGCGAAACTTTATATCGTATGTAGCACGTGTTGCGAAAAATTCTTGTTGTAGGGCATGGATGCGGATTATTTCCGCGTGTGGGGTATTGTTCATTGTTCTTAGATTGATTGGTTTTATATAAGAATTAGTTTAAAGGAGTGAATTTTAGGCGTCATAATATAACAACGCTAAAGTCACCCTTTAAACTAATTCGACTTATTTTAAGTTATTGTGTAGCAAATATCTTTCCGCCTCAATTGCAGCCTTGCAACCGCTACCGGCAGAGGTAATTGCTTGACGGTAGATAGGGTCGGCTACTTCGCCAGCTGCGTAAACTCCTTCTACACTTGTTTGAGCAGAGTTATTTTTGGTTACAATATAACCTTGTTCGTCGGTTTCGATATAGTCTGCAAACACTTTTGAGTTTGGCTGGTGACCAATAGCTAGGAAGAAACCATCGATGTCGATGTGTACGTTTTCTT
>JAXJWL010000090.1:0-2676 GCA_036308065.1 Paludibacteraceae bacterium | reverse complement strand
GACCATAGATGCCTCGCATGCCACGCTACCTTTAAACGAACGAAGCATTGGCATAATAGAGTCTAACTCTGGCAGTGCTGTAACTAGTTCGCCTATCTGCACACTATCCATATTTAGCGCAAGCGCTGCATCGGCAGATTTTATGTCTTTGCATAAATAACTTAGGTGCATAGCCATTTTGCCCACTTGGGTAGATGTGGATAGATTTGCCACACTGAGTGCTTGGTCTTTTACTTTTACCCTACCTGCAAAGTCTATAAGTTTCATATTTGATAGTAGCACGGTGTCTACATCGGCATTGAAACTTAAATTTAGATTCTTTGGAACCACAATTAGCGATGCTTGAGTGGTAGAATCTATTTCTGCTGTGCTTTCTATATCTACATCAAGTTCTGCATCAGATTCTAGAATCTCTACATTGGCATCTGCACTTAAGTGCTTATTTTGCTCTGCTTTTTCATTAGCTACAGTATAGGCACGCATTAGTTGGTTCACATCTATGCGTCTTGATTTTAAGTTTAGATTGCCATTAAGAGTTCTGCCCCTTAGCAAAAATCTGCGCACATTATTTACTTCACCATTAAGTGTTATAGCAGAACGTCCTACACGCAGTCTAAAGTTTGATAAATCTAAAGTATCACCATCGAAATCTAAATCTACTTTACGTACTGTCATTGGCAGTGGGAAATAAGCATCTCTCACATTGAAGCGTTTTAGATATATTTTTCCTGTGGTCTTAAATTTCTTCAAGAACGCATCTGCCACATCTTCTTTTTCCATCACTCCCATCACTAGGTGGTACAAACTATCGGTATTAATAACCTTTTGCTCGCTCTCTGGAATTGGAATTGGTTTTTCTCCCCTTTTAAATCTCTTATATTTACGGAAATTTGGAGTAACAGAGGCTTGGATGCGAGTAGAGTCTAGCAACATACCTGCCTTTTTAGATGCAAATATCACAGAGTCGAATGAAAGTCGCACAGACGATGTTGGCACAAATTTGTACTCCTTATCTGGAGCAATATTGGCAGATGCCGACATTCTTTTTGCCTTGAACCTAACGGTGTCTTTGGTTTGAGCATCAATGCCACGCATAGAGACTGTTGCTCTAAGTTTTGGCGCTTTATTTCCGCTTAAATCGTCGGCATAGAACATCATGCTAAGTCTGTCTATATCTGCTTTCACGGCACGTTTGTAGCGCAATGTTAGGTTGCTAAATGCCAATCGAGAGTTTACAAGGGCTGTGTCTACTGTGCCAGTGCGGCGACTTGCTACTCCTGTATTTGTGTTTACTTTTAGTCTTAATGAATCTATATTTAGGCTAAGTTTTTCACTTGGAATGCTCACCCTGACATCATCGCCAGTGACGGTGCCGTTGGTGTGAATTTGGCTTACATTCATATTGGTGACGTCTTCTAAATAGAAATCTGCGCCCAAATCTGCAGACATTACGCCCTTAATTCTACCATTTTCCAAAAATGGATACAATTTGTTCATTGCATAAAGGTCTACATCGCCTTTTACATTGGCTTTTAGATATTCCTTACCTTTTTTGTATTTGGCGTTGGCATTTAACTTAACGTATGAACGACCTGTTTTCACATAGAAATTGTCTACTTGCACAAAAGTAGAGTCCTTGCTATTTTGGTTGTAACGAGCGTTAGCTTTTAAGTCTAGTCTATCTAATTTGGCGTTTCGCTCGGGTGCAGAACCCTTAATATTTTTTAGGTCTACATTTAGGTTTACCACAGGTAGTTTTTCTTTGCCGTCGAAATAACCTTTTGCAGTGGCATCTGCACTAATTGCTCCTTGCAAGCGAATGCCTTGAAGCATATCTACTACAGATTTTGGTGCAAGAGCAATGATGTTTTCAATTTTTGGAGAAGAAAGTGCAAGAGCAAGGTCTGTGTAAATTTCTTCTTTTGAAACTATTTCTGCGTAGCCAGAGGCTGAAACAGAAGAATTGTCTAGTGTTAGTGCCAGTTCTTCTACGTTGAATTTGCGGAAGGTGGTATCTGCAGTCATGTTTGCCTTAAGGGCGCATGAGGTGCTGTCTATAGAAAATTCAGCATCTTGCAAACGCACGTGTGGCATAAGCAGGTCTGTCTTCAAAAGTGTGCCTCTTTCTGAGTTGGCTGCTATAAGCTTGGTAGAAAATTTTCCTACAGAGTAAACTGTATTTGGGTGCGCATTGTAAATGATATTTTCCGCACCTAGTTCTGCTCCTGCTATGATGATTTTGTCGGTAAATACGCCCTTTTTTGAGTGGAGTTTAAAGTCGTTTACAGCAATGTTGAACTGCGCAGAATCGTGTTTATATGTTACATTTACTCTGTCAAGCTCTATGTTTTGCCAACGGATTTCTGGCATGGCGGTGGAAGTGGTGTCTTCTTCTGCAGATGGAGGAAATACATCCCAATTGTTTCTACCGCCAATAGTTTGGGCATTTACAAGTAGGCCCTTTGCCCATGCATGGTCTATGTTTACCTTGTTTTCGTTAAGAAACTCCATTACATCCACTGCCAAATCGAGCGTATCCACTGCAAGAAGTGTGTCTCGCACCTCTGGGATATGGGTGTAAATAACCAAATCGTGAAGTTTTACACCCACGTTTGGCCAAGTAGACAATTTGTAGTCCAACTCCCCTACCTCAGCTTCCGCCTGCATATAGTCGGG
>JAXJWL010000089.1:0-8092 GCA_036308065.1 Paludibacteraceae bacterium | reverse complement strand
CGATAGAGTCTTTTGAGTTGTAGTATAGTGAGTCGCATAGAGATTGTACGTCTTTATGCCAAGATTGTACATTGTAGTACGCTTTGAGTTGGGTGTTGTCTTCTTCTGAGGCGTCGTAGAATATGGTATCTGAGGTGATAAACATACTATCTGCACTAGAGAAGTCTATAATAGTGGCTTTTTTGGTCATAAAGCCTTTGTTTGTCTTCTCGTTGTAGATGCCGTAGTTGCCGTTTAGTAGAAGTGCTTCTGATGAGTCGCGTAGGGCAACGTTTTTAAAGCCTTCTGCTTCACCTGTTCTTTGGTTGTAGTAAAGGGTATCGGCTGTTAGTCTGCGACCTTCTAGGTCTCTAATGTGAGAGTTGTCTATAAGTTTTGCATTGTCTTCGATAGTGTTGTACCAACCATATTCTGAGTAGATGCGAGTGCTATCTTGCACAATGTCTGAAGGACCTAATATGTAGGCTATCTTTCCTACTGTTTCATACTTAAGAGTGTCTGAAAAGAGGTCGAAGTCTTTGTTGTTTAGTACAACGTTGTTTTGAAAGACTGCAATGTCTTGGTTTGGGTAGTATTTCCCGTTGGTTGAGGTCAACACATTTGTAGAGTCAACGATTTTACCTCCTTGAAAATAGTAACCTATGTTTGCTTTTCTATCGTAGTTTAGTGAGTCTGTGTACAATGTAAGCTCTTTGTTTTCCAATCTTACGTTGTATCTTAAGCGAGCCATTTTGGTGTTGCCATCGTAGAAAAGATGGTCTGCATACACGGTAAGGCTGTCGCCTTGAATCATTTTTATATTGCCGTGGGCGCTAATATTGTTTGATTTGTTGTAGAAATAGGCTTTGTCGCAGTACATAAGGGCCTCGTCTTGTCTAAACACCACGTTGCCGTTTAGGATTTGACAATCTGGATACTTTTCTTCGTCAAAATCTAGGGTTTCTGAGTGTTCTAGATAGATAAGGGTTTTCCCAGCAAAACTGAACATTAACGATGCAAGGATAAATGTAAGTAATATGTATAGTTTTTTTAGCATATTATTTTATCCAACCTGGGTAACGGAATTGACAGTTTTTGTATTCTGGAGCAATTTGAATAAAGGTTTCTTGTTGTTTTTCTTTAATCCACTTCTCGATAAGTTCTTGATTTTTAGACGCAGTTACCATGTCTTTTAGGGCTTGATAGTCGTCTTGTGGATTGGCCTTGTGTGCTTTGATTCTAGATTTTAAGCGAACGATGCATACCATTTCTTTACCACTTTCGTTTTTGTACATAAATGGTGCAGAAATCTCACCTTCTTTCATAGTGTATACTACTTTAGCAATGTCTGATGGTAGGTTTTGTAGTTGGAATTTGGTAGTACCATTTTGTGGGTTTATCATAATACCCTCGTTTTGCTTGCTGTTTTCATCTTCAGAGAAGGTAAGTGCAGCTTCGCCAAATGTGGTTTCACCCATTCTAATGGCAGTAGCAATGCTATCTAGTTTGTTTGATGCGTCTTCTTTTTCTTTAAGGCCAACTTTAGGCACAAGAAGGATGTGACGACAATTTACTTGGTCGTTTTTTCTTTCTATAAGTTGGATAATGTGATAACCAAACTCTGTTTTTACGATACGTGAAACTTTGTTTTTGTCGTATAGTGAAAATGCCATATTGGCAAATTCTGGTACAAGTTTGCCTTTGGTCATAAACCCAAGTTCTCCACCTTGTAGGGCAGAACCTCTGTCTTCTGAGTAAAGAATAGCTAGAGTAGAGAATTGATAACTACCAGACTCAATTTTTTCTCTGAAATCGCGAAGTTGACTTTTGATTCTTTCTTCTTCTGCAGCGGTGATTTCTGGAAATAGACCTATGATTTGTACTTCTACCATTTCAGGAATGTTAGGAATACTATCTTTAGGCATTTTGTCGTAGAAGCGCTTCACATCTTGTGGTGAGATTCTCACGTCTGACACAATATGCTGTTGCATTTGTTGCACAAGAAGTTGGTCTCTCACGTTGTTTGCCATTTCTTCTTTTAGTTTGTTCAGAGGTCTGTTGAAGTACTCTTCAAGTTTTTCTTTTGAACCTATTTGACTTATGAAGAAACGAATACGTGCGTCAACTTGTTGGTCAACCGCTGCGTCGCTCACTGTAAGACTGTCTAGTTTTGCTCCTGCAATAAATAGTTTTTGTAGTGCTATTTGTTCTGGGATTGTACAATATGGGTCTCCTTCTATAGGTGTTTTCTCATATTTTCTACGTTGGATTTCGTTTTCTATATCTGAATATAGGATAGGCTCGTCACCAACCACCCAAATAACTTGGTCTATAACCTTGTAGTTTTGGCTGAAGGTAAGAGCACTTGATAGTAAAAAAAGTATAGTAAGGAGTTTGCGCATATTATTCTTCATTTTCATAGAAATGGACGGCACCATTCTCTATTGCTTCGTTGTAAAGTTCTTGTCTAAAGTCTGTGATGAATTGTATCTTTTCTTTGTTTAACAAGATATTGTAAAGTTCACCTTTTATAAGTTCGTATGGAGAAGGCTCTCCAGCTTTGCATAGACCTATTACTTTAAGGTAATAGTTATTTTCTTCCGATTGTTGTACTACAGTGCCTCTGCTTAGGATAGGGTCTGTAGATTCAATTTTGTTTGGTAGAAATTTGATTACTTCTGAATAGTCTGTCCAGTTGTCTATGAAAAACTCATAGTCAAGTGCATTGCCAGTGCAATAGCGCATAATAGACTCTAGGTTTTCGTCGTTGATGTCTGACAAAAGTCTTGAAAGTGAGTCTTGACCTTGCGCAGAACTATGCACTTGAATGAATATACCTTTGATAAGAGGAGTTTTAAGAAGGAACGATTCTTTTCTCTTTTCGTATAGCGCTACAAGTGAATCTTCTGGTATTTGTTGAAGTTTCTCAAGAATAAGTTGTTGTTGGTATTTGTTGATAATAAGCTCACGTTTGTATATCTCTGTAAGTTTATCTATCTCTTTAGATTTACCAACATTTTCTTTTGCTTTTTGGTACATCAAGTTGCTTATTATCCATTGTTTCTTGTAGCTTTCTGCATATTTTGCGCTGTCGGCTACGCTTAAGTTTGTAGGGATAACTTGCTCAATTTCATCTAGATATAGGTAATTTCCATTCATCTCTAATACTGCATTGCGGGTTAAGTCTCTTTGTATTTGTTGACAAGAGACTAATGCGCAAAGTGATAGTATGATGAAAACTACTTTTTTCATTTAATAGATTTAAGTATATCTTGATTTACCTTTATGGTATATTTTTCTCTAAGTGCTTTTATCCACTCTTTTTCAAGTTCGTCTTGATATTTGCTAATAACAATGCCACGAACTTTGTTGTATGGCTTGTCGAAATTGCCTTTTTCGTAAATTTCTTTTAGTTTGGCTTCGTCTTTTGAAGCTTTGTCCCAAATTTGGTCTTTGCTAATATTGAAAAGAAGTATGCCGTCGCGATATTCTTGCATTAAGAATCCAAATTCTGGGTATTTCTTTTCTAGGTTTGCGTTAGCGTATTCTAGTACTTCACTGTCTGTTTGTGAAGTCAATTTGTATTCTTTTCTAGTTTTGTTTATGAAACTTTCTCTCACCATTAGAGCACGTTCGTCCATTCTAATGCGAGTTTGGATTTGTGGCATCCATCTATTGTAGTCTGGTTTATCAAGCTTTTCTACTAGTTGGATAATATGAAAGCCGTATGGAGCTTCTACTACTTCTGTGAAATCTCCTGGGTGTTTTAGAGCAAATGCTGCGTCTTCAAAAATTTCGTTGGTTTGACCTGTTGACACCCAATAAGGTAGTACGCCACCCGGTTTGGTGTTTTTGTCTTCTGAGTGTGCACTAACAAGGTCTTCAAATACTCCGCCATTTTTAAGTACGGCGTGAATTCTATGCATTTCTTGTCTGATAGCGTCTATTTGAGCTGAGTCTGCACCTTCTGGTTTGCGTTTGAAGATGTGGGCTACTTGGATTTCGCCTCTGGTAGGTCTTGTTTTGTGTACTTTGATTAGGTGATAACCAAAGTTTGTTTTGATAGGGTCGCTTACTTTTCCTTTTTTAAGTGAGAAAGCAGCTTTTTCAAATGGATAAACCATTGTCATACCTGTAACCCAACCAAGGTTGCCTTCGTTGTAGATGACAGAAGGGTCTTCTGAAACTTCTGTTGCCAACTTGTTGAAGTCCATTTTTTTTGCACGTTTTTTCGCTGCAAGGGCTTTTTCAAGGGCAATAGAATCGTTGTCAGAATCTGTTCTGAAAAGGATATGGCTTACATAAATATCCTTTAGGAGATTGTTGTAAGCCTCCTTCTCAAATTCTTTTATTTTAACACTGTCGGTTAAATATGCTTTTGCAAGTGGAGTGCGATAAGCGTTGAACTCTTCGCTAAAAGAGCTCGCTGTATCGTATTTTAAAGAATAAGCTTCTTCTACTTTTAGTTTAAAGTTTATAAACATTTCCATATATGCCTCTGCCGAAAGTGTGTCAGACTCAATATGGTTGTTTTTGTTGTAGTAGTATTCAAACTCTTGTTTGGAAATTTCTTTGTCATTTATTGTAAGTAGAGTTTGGGCTACAATAGATGAACAAACTATTAAACTACTAAGTATTAAAGCTATCTTTTTCATTATTCTCCTCTTGAATAGTTAGGTGCTTCTTGTGTAATAGTAACGTCGTGTGGGTGGTTTTCTTTCACACCTGCTGCTGTGATTCTGGTAAATTTAGCATTGTGAAGTTGTTCGATAGTTTTTGCTCCGCAATAACCCATACCAGAACGAAGACCGCCAAGTAGTTGGTAAACAACTTCGTAAAGAGAACCTTTGTAAGGAACGCGTGCTGCGATACCTTCTGGAACAAGTTTCTTAACGTCGTCTTCTGCGTCTTGGAAGTAACGGTCTTTAGAACCTTTTTGCATAGCTTCTAGAGAACCCATACCACGATATGATTTAAATTTACGTCCGTTGTAGATAATAGTGTCGCCAGGAGATTCTTCTACACCTGCAAGTAGTGAACCAACCATGATTGAGCTAGCACCTGCAGCAAGGGCTTTCACCATGTCGCCAGAGTAACGGATACCACCGTCTGCGATAACTGGAACTCCTGTGCCTTCTAGTGCTTTAGACACTTCGTAGATAGCAGAAAGTTGAGGTACACCTACACCTGCAATCACACGGGTAGTACAGATAGAACCTGGTCCGATACCTACTTTCACTGCGTCAGCACCTGCTTCAACTAATGCTTTTGCAGCTTCTGGAGTAGCGATGTTACCTACTACGATGTCGATTTGTGGGAATCTTTTCTTAGCTTCTTTAAGTGTGTCGATAACTCCTTTTGAGTGACCGTGAGCTGTGTCGATAATGATAGCGTCAACACCTGCATCAACTAGGGCTTCGATACGTTGGAATGTGTCACCTGTAACACCAACACCTGCAGCCACGCGAAGACGACCTTTTGAGTCTTTGCAAGCCATAGGTTTGTCTTTTGCTTTGGTGATGTCTTTGTATGTTACAAGACCAACAAGTTTGCCGTCTTTGTCAACAACTGGAAGTTTTTCGATTTTATGTTTTTGAAGAATTTCTGCTGCGTCTTCTAGGTTTGTAGTTTGATGAGTGGTAACTAAATTGTCTTTAGTCATGATTTCATCAACAGTTTTTTTGGTATTGCGTTCAAAACGTAGGTCGCGGTTTGTAACGATACCAAGTAGATAGTTGTTTTCGTCAACTACAGGAATACCGCCAATGTGGAACTCTTTCATAAGCGCAAGAGCGTCTGCAACTGTTTTTCCAGAAAGAATGCTCACTGGGTCGTATATCATACCGTTTTCTGCACGTTTTACAGTGTGTACTTGGCGAGCTTGTTCTGCGATAGGCATATTTTTGTGGATAACGCCGATACCGCCTTCGCGAGCGATAGCAATAGCAAGCTTAGCTTCTGTAACTGTATCCATAGCTGCAGAAACGATAGGGGTTTTTAACTCGATGTTGCGAGAGAAACGTGTGGTTAATTCCACGTCACGAGGCACAACTTCTGAATAGGCTGGGATTAGAAGGACGTCGTCGAAGGTAAGACCGTCCATAACGATTTTGTCTGCAATAAATGACATATAGTATAAAATTAGAAATTTATTGCGTGCAAATTTAGTAAAAAAACTCGGTTTTAGGGCATTTTTATGCATAAAAAATGCAAATTCGCCCTAAAAAATCTTACCAAGTAAACTTACTTCCGTCAACTGAGAGTTTTGTGTTTGGAAATATGGCTCTGGCCTCGTCTAAAAGTGGGTTTAGGTCGGCATATCTGGCAGAATAATGACCTATGATAAGTTGTTTTACATTTGCCATTTTGGCTATGTGTGCAGCATCGCTTGCGGTACTGTGAAGCGTGGCTTTGCAACGATGTCTTTCTGCCTCTGCAAAGGTGGCTTCGTGAAACAATGTATCAACTCCCTCAATGATAGGAATGATGCGCTCGGTATATGCTGTGTCTGAGCAATATGCGTATGATTTTGGAGGAGTAGGAGGGGTGATTAGGCGAGAGTTTGGAACAATTCTGCCGTTTGAGTCAATGAAATCTGCCCCGTTTTTTATGTTTTGAATTTCTTTTACTCCTATTTTGTAAAACTTAACTAGTTCGCCGTCGATATGTGGAAGTCCTTGTTTTTCTTTGAATAGAAAACCGCATGTAGGCATGCTGTGAACTAGTGGTATAGTGCTCACAGTAAGGCTTCTGTCTTCGTAGATAACTTCGTTTTTCAATGGGTCGAAATCTTCAAAGAAAACCTTGAAAGTAAGGTCTTTACAGAAGTAATCTAGCATTGGCTGAAGGGTTTTCTTTAGGTCTGGGTGGGCGTGGATATACATGTCGTTGGTATGGTGTAGCATACCAAGTGTTGAAATTACAGAGATAAGTCCGAAGCAGTGGTCGCCGTGCAAGTGAGAAATGAAAACATGTCCCATTCTGTTGGTTTTTACCTCGTATTTTCTAAGTTGGAACTGTGTGCCGTCTGCACAGTCTATCATAAAACTCTTGTTGTGAGTTTGAAGCACTTGTGAAGAAGAAAATCTGCCAAATGATGGTATAGCAGACCCTGTTCCTAATATGGTGAGATTGAAGTTCATTTTACTCTGTATGTAATATTGTCTGTTGTTATAATTTCCTTGTTATCAAGAAGTAACCTAACGGTGTCTATCACTTTGTTTGGTTCTTCGTTGAGGGTCACTATCATGTCGCTTAGTCGTTTTGGACCTTCTTTGCCGAGATATGCGAGAATCTTGTCGTTGAGACTAATAGTGGCTTTGTTGTTTAAACAAACGTCGCAAATGCCACAATTTGAGGTGTTGTCTTCGCCAAAATAGTCTAGCAGAAGTCTGCTTCGGCAATGATTGTTGGAGCTAACGTAGTTTATCATAGTCTCCATTCTGCTTTTGTATCGCATTAGGCGGTGGTCGTACACCTCTGTAGATATTCTAATGATATCTGGTGGAATGCGGTCTTGTCTGTACCTAATGGCAGGAGATGCTTTTTTAGGAATATAGTCAATCACTCCTGTTTTTCTTAGCCAAGTGAGCAATTCGTAAACTCTATTTTGGTCGATACCTGTGTTTAGAGATAGTTCTGTTTCGCTTATAATGGTATAGTCGGCAAAAATACCTGTGTATTTTCTTAGCAAAAACTGCATTATAGCATCTTCTTCGTCTGAAAAGCTGGTATCGTAAAGCAAACGTCTAGATCTGGTGATAATGATTCTAGAGTTTAGTTCTTTTTCGTTTTTATACTCGATGTATCCATCTAAATCTAGGATTCTAATGGCTGCCTGTGTGGGCAAAAGTGGTAGGTGAAACTTACGGCAAAAGTCTTCTAAATTGAAGTCGAAAGTGTTTCCTTCTCCGTAGTTTACCCCGAGTTGAAAATAGTTGCCAAGTTGGTTATAAACGTTGCAGATAAATTCTTTTGATGGGAAACTATCTGCAAGGCGTTTCTTCATAAGGGTTAAATCCTTTTTATTGTATAGGAGGATACATTCAGCATAGTTTCTATCACGTCCCGCGCGCCCTGCTTCTTGGAAATATGCTTCTACGCTGTCTGGTAT
>JAXJWL010000088.1:0-3025 GCA_036308065.1 Paludibacteraceae bacterium | reverse complement strand
GGTTGTACATAGAGTGAGTGGTAATGATGCGCACAGTGGCACTTACGGAGCAAAATTGATGGATACTGAGGTTGGAGCAGCTGGTATTACAGAAACTTCACCATCTTGGGTTACTTTAGGGACACCTTGGTCATATATTGATGGTTTAAAAACAAATACAGCTACAGCAGGAACCGATGGTGGTGTGAAATTTGCAGCTCGCCCAGACACTATGTCTGTTTGGATTAAACGTGATGCAAGTAAAGGTCAAGAAAATATAAATCTAGTGTATTATTCTTGGAAGGGTACAGCCAAGGGAAATCAATACAAAAACAAGGCTGATGCTTGTCAATCTACAGGCGAACATATAAACGAAGAATCTGATATTCGTCTTCAAACTGATGCAAATATTTGTGGTTCTTACGGAAATGCTCTTCAAATTGGTGAAGGTCACTTCCAAACCCCAAACCAATATAAACAATGGACACAAGTAAAAGTGCCTATTACATACTATAACGATGAGGTACCAGAAATGATGAATATCATCCTTTCTGCTTCTGTGTATCCAGAAGGTCGTAAGACAACCGGTCTATACAATGGCAACTACCTTATCGTAGATGATTTGAACCTTATTTATAGTTCAAAAATTCATGAAATTCGTTTAGACAACGAACCAATGCAAGGTTTCAACCCAAACACCAATTCATATACAGTTGAGTTGGGCGAACACGCTACATTGGATGATATTCCATCTATTATATGTAAAAGAAGTGGTCGTACCTTGTCTGGAAATGAAATTTCTATCACTTATCCAACAGAAATAGGACAGCCTGCTACCATCGTTGTGAAAGCAGAAGATGGTAGTAGCATTACTACATATACTCTTACCTTTGTACGTAAGCGTTCTACAAACTCAAATTTGAACAATATCTTTGTAAATGGAGAACCTATTCCTTCATTCTCTGGTTATGTTACAAATTATACTGTAGATGTGCCATACGGTAGCAAAGAAGAGCCTGTTATTACAGTAGATAAAGGTGACGAAGGTCAAACTATTGAAGTGATTGGTTGTAGCAATTTCCCATGTAAAGCACAAGTAATTGTTACTGCTGCAAATCCAAACTATTCTACTGTTTATACTTTAGATTTAAAAGAAGGTCAGTTAAAAGACAATACCTTACAAGATATTTTGATTAATGGTAACTCTATTCCTGGATTCAAACCAGAAACCAATACTTATTTGGTAGAATTACCTTTGGGTACAACACAAGACCCTACTATTGAGGCTGTTTCAAAATATGCTAAGGGAGACCAAAATATTAAGATTACCAACAATGGATTAAGCGGACGTTCTACCATTGTGGTGACTCCTCCTGTGGGCGAATCTCGCACATATCGTATTAGCTATGTGATTACCGAGTCTAGCTATTCATTCCTAAAAGATATTAAAGTAGGTGGAGTAAGTTTGCCAAACTTTGAACCTGAAAATACCTCATACAATGTGGTGTTGCCAGTGGGTACAACAACCTTGCCTGCTATCACTTGGGTGCAAGGTGACCCATATCAAAAGGTTGTGCCAACAGAGGGCGGTGTAAATGGTACTACACGTATCACTGTTACTGCACAAAATGGTAATATAACAAACTATCGCATCAATTTCTCTGTAGAAAAATCTACAGTAACAACCTTGAAAAATATCTTTGTAGATGGTGTGGCTCTACAAGACTTTGCATCAGATGTTTATGAATATACAGTAAATGTAAATGGTACAGCAAGCACTCGTCCTGTTGTTACATGGGAGGCTGCAGATGCTTATCAAGTGGTAAGTAAAAACCCAGCATCAGAATCTACTGTTTCTGTAGAGGGTGTTACAAAACTTACTGTGCGTGCTCAAAATGGCAATACTGCTGTTTATAGCATCAATTTCACTCAAAAATTGTCTGACAATGCTAAATTGGCAGATTTGCAAGTGGCTGGTTATAGCCTAACACCTGCATTCCACCCTGATGTAACAGAATATACCTGTCGTTTGAGCAGAGGTACTACAAAATTGCCTACTATTACACCAGTAAAAGGTGATGCTACACAAGGTGTGCGTCTAGATGACAAAGGTGTAAACGGAGTTGCAACAATCACAGTGAAAGCACAAACAGGTAAAACTCAAGTATATAACATTGCTTTCTCTGTGGAAACATCTTCAGATGCTACCTTGAAAGATATTTTAGTAGGTGGAGTTTCTGTAGAAGGTTTCACACCAAATACATTTGTGTACGATGTTACTTTACCATCTGGTACTACAGTATTACCTAGCATTGAGGCAGTTAAAAATGATGCTGCTCAACGTGTGGCTATGATTAAAGGTGGGTAAACGGTACTACAAGCATTAAAGTTGTAGCAGAAGATGGTACAGAACTAACATACGAGTTGAACTTTAGCGTAGAAAAATCGCTAAATGCAAACTTGAAAAATATTTACGTAGACGGAGTGGCTTTAGCAGGTTTCGACCCTAATGTGATGATGTATCGTTATGTGCTTGCAGAAAATATGGTTTCTTGCCCTATTTTGAAGGCTGAAGGTTATCCTGGTCAAACAATTACTACTACACAACCAAAATTTGTGGGTGAAGCCAAAATCGAAGTAATATCTGAAACTGGTGCTAAAAACATTTATACCATTGAGTTTGTGCGCAATATGTCAAACAATTGCCTACTTAAAAACATGATGGTAAACGGTAAAGACTTTGGTTTCGACCCTGCTGTAAATGAATATACTATTACCTTGCCAGAGGGTACAGTAGTAGTTCCTACTGTGACTTTCTCAAAAGGTGAAGAAAAACAAACTGTACAAGTGATAAGCGGTGGTTTGAATGGTACAACTGAAGTGGTGGTGATTGCAGAAGATGGTACAAGCAATGTGTACGAAATTCATTTCTCTGTGGCACAATCTGCTCAAGTACAATTGAATGGCATTTACGTAGACGGAGTGGCTTTAGCAGGTTTCGACCCTAATGTGATGATGTATCGTTATGTGCTTGCAGAAAATATGG
>JAXJWL010000087.1:0-6413 GCA_036308065.1 Paludibacteraceae bacterium | reverse complement strand
GCAAAATGAAACAATAGTACGACCAAAAGACGTTGTGAATTGCTTTCAATTAAGTATCTTTGAAATATCAAATACAGCTTCCCACTACGCCTGCCACCTTTGAGCACGTTGTGAATTGCTTTCAATTAAGTATCTTTGAAATATCAAATACAGCCCACCCATTCTGCTCAACTGTGCGCTCTGGTTGTGAATTGCTTTCAATTAAGTATCTTTGAAATATCAAATACAGCTGAGTCTGTATATTAGGTTGATATTTAACTATTTACACAACTTTTTAGAAAATAAAAAAGAAGCTGTTTTTGAATAAGAAATCCCGCGCAACGGCGGGATTTTCTGTTTCTAAAATAATTCTAACTGAACACCAGGCGTATTTAAACTAGCGGGTTTCTTTCCGTAGAAAAGTTCTATATTACCAAACTGTTTATCTGTGATGCACATTATTCCTACTTGCCCATATTCTGGTAAGATAGATTTTACTCTTTTAATATGCACTTGAGCATTTTCCATACTGGCACAGTGGCGTATGTAAATGGAAAACTGAAACATAGTAAACCCATCTAATTGTAATCTCTTTCTAAAATTAGCATAGGCTTTTCGGTCTTTCTTTGTTTCAGTAGGCAAATCAAAAAAGACTAAAATCCACATAACACGATATTCACTTAGACGTTCCATTTATAAATTCTGGATATACTATTTTTCTTAGTTCTCCACTAAAACATTTATATAGAGAGGCGGTAGTTTGTCCTACTGCTATCATCAGTGGACTTCTTTTCCCACCTATGATTACATCTAATGTAGGAATAGTAAGTAGTTTTCTTTTAATTTCTGGAGTTAATTCTGAGTAGTCAATGCCACTTACTACTATTTTATGCACCAATTGGTCCACAAATGGACGATATGGTTCCATAATATCATCTGCAAGACAATATGCATTATATCTATTGTGGTGGTGTATGCCTAGGGTAGGTAGTAATCCACTGCCAACTAATGCACGAGCAACTATAGACCTAAGTATTGCATAACCAAAATTTAGTAGATTATTAGGTGGAAGTTCTTCACGACCTCTAACAAAATCGTCAAATGGAAAGATGTTTTTCCAATAGTATGCAGCTGCACGTGCTTCTATGTTTTCAGCATCTCCACTTTTAACTTTGTTAGCCCAAATATGCATGCATTTAGATTCTGCTTCAGAATTTCTTTCTAAACAGACTGCTTGATTTTCTATTTTAGACTGAATAGTTTGTTGCCATAGTTGCTTTTTAAGTGGGAGAGAGGCATCTAATTGGTGACGGAAGCGTTCGTTTTGTGTCGTATTTCCAGAAAGTGGAAGTAGTAATCCTGTAGGCATACTTTTACTATCACATGTAACTACGGCACAATTATTTTCTAATAGTGCTTCTAAAAGTCCTGATGTAATAGTAATCTGTTTGTTGTCCAAAACGACCAAACCAATATCTTCTATTGGTTTGGTAATCTCAGACTGTTGTTTCATATGATCTGGTATAGTTTTGCTTTTTTCTACACCAGGCAATTTTATTACCAACTGTGCATTGCGCAATGATAAATAAGCAGGATTACTAAAATACAATGTTTTCTTTATCATAGGCAGAGAGGTATTAAAGGTTACTAACCCAATTTTATAATATTTCCTAGTCTATCAACCTTTATAGGAATACAAACTTCTTTTATCATTTCCCCTGTTAATGAACGTTCCATTTTGTTTAAAGAAGAGAATTCAAATTTGTCTATAATAGAATTTGCGATATTAGTTTTCACAAAGAAACATTGTGTACCAGAAGAAGATACCATTTTATAAATCCTATCATAATTAATGGTAGAACTATTCAGTGTCTTTGTTAACTCTTCACTTGTAGGTACATACACCAAATCATTTGGTGATAGAATAAAAATAGGTTCTTTACCGTCTTTTTCTGGGGCAGGAGATTGTCCTTTTTTAAATCTATCAATTACTACATTAAGTGGTATGGTTTCAAAATTTCTCTTCTTAATGATGTCACCTGTATTTTTATCTATTGTTTCTGTTTCGTATACAGCAAAGAATAAATTAGTCCCTTTTGCTGCTTCTACAAATTTAGATGATTTGTTTCCTATTTTGCCAATAGCAAATTTTTCTGCTTTTTCGTAAACTCGTACTTTGTGTATAGGCTGATGGAATTTTCCATTATTCAGTTCAACTATGTTTTTATTAAGTTCATCAATGCCGTCTGGAGAAAAAGCTAGTTCAGATTTGTTATCATAGCGCTTTAGGTGACGTATTAATATTTGTTGAATTCCAGTGTCAGTAATACTTTCTTCTATTTTCTTTTGATTGAAACTAGAATCTAATGATTTTCTTGTAGCAAAGTACTTGTCATTTGTTTCTTTGGTAAAGTAGTAGACTTTTATTTTAGCGAGATTAATATCTTGCCAAACATCTTTATCTTTTTCAAAATGTTTAGATATTTGTTTTACGTCTAGTCCTAGAGCAAGTAATTTTTTTATTTCCTTTTTTAAATCTTTTTCTACAATACGATTAGGGTTCTTAATTGCTTCTTTAAGATTTACTTCTTTTATCTTTCTTAAATTTACCTCTCCAAAAACAGTGTCTTTGTGCATTGGTTTGCGAATAGCCCAATTCTTTTGTGCTATGTTATCTGTATCTTGTTGTTTGGTGATAACTTTTTCACCATCTTCAAATTTTAGATGTTTATTAGTTGCTTTGTTTATAACACGTAAATTTTGTTTGAAACTAATAATAATCTTATTTAATATAGTGTATACATCTTCTGTGAAACTATCCCATGGTTTATTGAGTACCCATTTATAATTTCCTTTATCGTCAGTTTTTGTTTTGGTGCATAAGAGTCTTTGTAAATCGTATCTTGAGAAAGAAGATCTACTATGAGCAGATTCATTATTTAGATAATTTACAATGTTTCTACTTGCGCATGCAATTACAATAGCATCCATAGCATGATGCCTATGGTCAATACGTTTTCTATTAAAACCTTTTTGAAGTTCTAAAGGCATATCTGGTACAATATGACCATTTGATGTTTTTGTTGTAAATTTGTCAGACTCAGTAATTTTGTTTAGTCTTTCAAAACGTGGAAGTATAATCTTATTCCAAATATCGTTAATGCCCCAATCTTTTTTTAATCTATCTGTTACTCCGCCTGTACATACAATAACATTTTTAGAAATAGCCTCTTCTTCGTTATCTTCGCGTACTATATTAGAAAGCAAACTCTTAATTACTTTGCTAATATATCTACTATCGTTTAATTGTCTACTTATAAAATCGTCTGGAATGTCTTCCATCATAAGTTTACGCATTTTAGTGCGATTCTGACCATAATGTTCTTTTACAAATTTTTCGTACTCCTCATTTGTAAATATAGTAACTGATTTGCCAAATGATAACTCAACTTTCTCACCACTATGTTTTTTTATAAATTCATATCCTAGAAGATTGTCCTTCAGTTTATTAACTTCAGATTCGCATATTACTTTATTTGAATATGAATCGTCAAAATAACGTGATTGTGGAATAATATGTTCTATTTCATAAGCATTTGTAAATAACTTAGAAAGTGAAATAGGTTGGCCAGTGTAAGGTGAACGATATTTTTGCTCTAACCAAAGTTTATATCTAATGATTTCTGCCTTTGTTGGTCGTTTTGCAGAATCGCTCTCTTTGAATTTCTTTATGATGTTTTCTATGTCATTTTTTTCGTTTTCGTCTATGTATTTGTAATCATTTGCATTATCTGTTTTGAAAACATCGTCTCTACTTAATGCTCCTTCCTCATAAATACGCAGAATTTCTTGTTGATTAGGTGAGTATGGACGTACATTCTCAATTTCAAAGTCAGGGTTATTAAATTCCATTAAAAGTGCTTTGATACGTAGATTTGTATTTTCATTGTCAAGCACTTGTTTGGTGATTTGTCCTCTCTTATCTGCAGGATTTTTCATCTCCCGTCCTAATTCAACGTGGATTTCATCTATGCAATTATATTTTTCCCAAATGTCTCTTACCGTACGTAAGGTCTCTGTGATTATTTGTTCAACAATAGGATTACGTAATGAATGTTGTTTAAATGAGCGTAAATATGCATTTAAATCTTCTGGTGATTCCCATTTTGTAATTTCCTTGGCCTCAGAATGTCTGTCGTATACTACGTAACACGCTAACCATAATGGCAATCCTTTAAAATCTGATATATTTGATAAATTTATAGTTTTTTCTCTTACTCTATTTTTTATATTTTCATCGTATTCTCCTGAAACAATTTTACTTATTCTGTTTAGTGTTTCTGCATCAATATTATTTTCGTCCCAATATTTTCCAACTCTCATTAATGGGAGTAATTTCTTAATTGCTTTAGCTGAATATGCGCCATATTCCTTTTTGAAAGGTGGTAATTTAGAGAACGAATCAACAAATGCATCACTTAGTTCATATTTTGATGCAAATTTATTTAGAGCCTTAGTCAATTCAATCTTATCATCTATAGAGTAAAGTATTTGCCACAAGGACTCTTCCTTTTTATCGTCTAAAAAGTCTTGGTCAATTCCTAATTTTTGTAAGGAATTTAATAAAATAGCACGTGTTTCATTGCAAGGATAGTCTTTATCTTCAACGTAGTTCCAACGATAATTTTCGACATTTTTCTTTAGACCAAATGCAGGATATTTGAGTAGGGCTTTTTGGTTGATTGTTTTTCTGTTATTAAGCCATTCATATAGCGCTACTATATCTTCTTCAGATTTAATAAATTCTTTAGTAACGTCAATGTCATTAGCTAATCCTTTTTTATAGATACGTAAGTTGCTAATGAATTGCCATAATCTAAATTCTTGATATAAAGGATGTGATTTTGCAATGCATTTTATAGGATATGATTGTATGTTTAGTTTGTTTTTATCAAGTGCTTTTCTGGTCTCATATGGACAATTGGATATTAAATGTTTTTTAGTTTTTAATGGACGTTGATAAAATAAAATATCCTCTACAAAAAGATAAATGAAGTCTCGATGCTTGATATTGTTCCTATATGCATCATTGCTTGGGTATAGTGCTTCAATGCATTTGTCGTAAAGTTCCCCGTCTTGTAATTCAGGGTGTAATTCTACTTGTTTCTTTAATATTTGAATTAATTCTTCTTTGTAGAATTTTCTTTCGATTGTACGTACAAGTTTACCATTAATTTTCTGAGATGGATTCAGTAGAAGTGTGTCATAGATATATTCTCCTACTGTTTTACCTGAAGAATTAATATCTGCCTGAGTTCTTTCTTTAATTAAAGACCAGTCATCTTCTTTAGGAGCACGGAATGAACGTTTAATATTTCCTTCCTTATCTTTTTTAGGTGTTCCATCTTCGTTTAAATCAGTGGTAACAATAAATTCTTTCGATTTTCCAACCCAATCGAGTGGTGTACTACTAGGTCTTCTATATATCCAACCATTTTCCAAGTGGACATTATACCATGTATCTTTACCTTTCCTTTCACCAGAATCTTCCACACTAGTAACTTTAAGAATATGATATTCTACTTGTTTAGTTGCGGTTTCCTCGTCTTCTTCTCCTCTTAATTGATAATATCCTCGTTTTTGATTAAAATTTAGAAGTATCCATGCTAATTCTTCTTTTGATACTTTATGAGAAAGAGCTTTTTTTCTTAAATAATACAGGGTCCAGTCGTATGGAATTTTTTGGTCTTTTAGTTCAGGATGGTGACTTTGGAATTCTTGTAACATTTCATTGAATGAGTCTGAAAATATGAATTCATATTCACCATTTTCATTCTGTTTCCATGCTAGTTTTGGTTCTAGATTATCTTTGATTTGTCCATAGCGATTTAGGCTATCAGAGTAGTGAGATGGTAGAAAATCTAAAAGACTAAGAACTCTGTTAAGACGTTCGCGACGTAGTAAGTTTCTTTCTCTAAGGCGTCTTACTCCTCTTAATCTAGTTCTTTCTGCAGTTTGAGAAATAGAGTTCCCTTTATCAAATTCACCTAAAATTGCAGCATCCATAGGAATGATGCGGCTTCCCGATGCTTCAATACCTACTAATTTATATTGATCGTTCTCATTTACTTCTGCATTTATCAATGCCCAACCAATACTGTTGGTTCCTAAGTCTAGCCCTAAAATTCTTTTCATATGTAGTTGATTTTATTGTTGTCTATTCACAAAGTTACCTATTATATTATTTCTAAGCAAGAAATATATCCTCAATTTATATGTTTAATTTATTTTCTTGAAAATATAGAAAAAAAGCGATTAAATCGTTTGCAAATTCAAAAAATATCCGTATCTTTGCAGTACAAAGATATTAATGAAGCAATTCACAATAAGGATTATTCCGTTGTGAAAACATTTAAAGCGGCAGGGGTTAAATC
>JAXJWL010000086.1:0-2196 GCA_036308065.1 Paludibacteraceae bacterium | reverse complement strand
TATACCTACTATAGGAGTAGTAGCAGGTGGATACGACTTCTTTTATCCAAAAGCACATTACAATACCTCACTAGCAATGCAAAAAAATGGGGCAATTATCACAGAATTTACTCACGAAATGCATCCAGAACCATTCAATTTTGTACAAAGAAATAGGATTATTGCTGGCATGAGCGACGGCGTACTAGTAGTAGAAAGTGCCGAAAAAGGAGGGAGTCTTATCACTGCCGAACTCGCACATTCCTACAACAGAGACGTGATGGCAATACCAGGCAGAACAATAGATACTTCCTCTATTGGTTGCAACAGCTTAATAAAATACAACAAAGCATCGCTTGTAGAAAACGCCAAAGACATAGAAAGGGTAATGTGTTGGGAAAAATCAAGTCCTCAAAGTATAGAACTCTTCCCTATCCTATCAGAAAAGGAATCTATTATAGTAGAGATAATTAGAGAAAAAGGAACAGTTCATGTTGATATCATTTCACAACTTTCGGGTATCAAAATACCAGAACTCTCTGCAATATTACTAAATTTGGAATTCAGTAATGTAGTAAAAAACATACCAGGCAGCAGATATATGTTATATTAATGAAATGTAGGGACAATGCGTGCATTGTCCGTTTTAAAGACAATTGGATATATTTAAAAGTTAGGAGTTAGAAATTAGGAGTTAGGAGTTAACCCACATTGTGGGTTTGTCACTTATTGTAGGCAGGTGTTGAGCGCAGCGATAACGCCTGTATAAAAAAACAAAAGGTGTTCACTCTTGAACACCTACTTGCTAACCTTAAAATCAAATACTATGAAAAAATCACAATGCAAATGTAAAGTTATTTTTCTTACCAAACATATTATTACACAAATATTTAACTAATTTAAATTATTTTTTTAGTGGTATCGTTTGCATTATTACATTGATGTTACAAAATTCTATTTCAAGGAAAAAATTATGCTTTTTTCCCTTCTATTTCCGCTCATCACGAGGAGTACAAATTTTATTCTCTAACCCGAATTTTACTATAAAAGCATATTATTGAAAACTTGTTGATAACTGTATAATAAAATTTGAAAAATAAATTTGGAAATATGAAAAACAGAAGTGTATATATGAGATTTTTGAAATACGAAATTTATAGCCTAGATTTTAAGAATGAGAATTGAACATAAATATTTACAAAAAAATGTAGTTTATAAGAAAAAAATTATCTACATTTGTAGTTATTAACAGTGTGTTAATAACTCCGTAAATATAAGATTATAAGAATATTAGAGTGTTCATAACTTGTTAATATAGTGAGGTTTTATCTTAATAACTTAAAAAACAAATTTTTAAGAGCTTTTTTACCAACATATTAACAATGCTTATTCTTCTTGATTTTTTTATATTTTATTTTTATGATTTTAAAAGAATAAAGTTTTAGGAACTCAAAATTGTTGAAAAATGAATTACGTAGAGGAAATTAAAAAACTAAAGTCAGAAAAGAATGCTGTGATTATGGCGCACTATTATCAGTCTGCCGATATCCAAGACATAGCAGATTATATAGGAGACAGTTTGGCACTTGCACAATGGGCTGCCAAAACAGATGCAGACATTATAGTAATGTGTGGCGTGCACTTTATGGGTGAAACAGCAAAAATTCTTTCTCCAAATAAAAAAGTATTAGTTCCAGATATGGCGGCAGGCTGTTCGTTGGCAGATAGCTGTCCTGCAGATGAGTTTGCAGAATTTGTGAGCAAATATCCAGACCACACAGTAATATCATACGTAAATACCACAGCTGCTGTGAAAGCACATACCGACGTGGTGGTAACATCTACAAATGCCAAAAAAATAGTAGATAGTTTCCCAATGGATGCAAAAATTATCTTTGGTCCAGACAAAAACTTAGGTGGTTATATCAATGCTGTTACAGGCAGAAATATGATACTTTGGAATGGTTGTTGCCATGTACATAGCCAATTTTCAATAGAAAAACTTAAAGAACTTAAAGCTCAGTACCCTGAAGCAGAAGTACTTGCACACCCAGAATGTAAAAAAGAACTATTAGATTTGGCAGACTTTATTGGCTCTACAGCTGCTCTTCTTTCATATTCAGGTAAATCTGAAAAAACACAATTTATTGTGGCTACAGAAAGCGGTATTCTACACCAAATGAAAAAAGATTACCCAGAAAAAACATTTATACCAGT
>JAXJWL010000085.1:0-11115 GCA_036308065.1 Paludibacteraceae bacterium | reverse complement strand
TTTGGAAATATATTTCGTTTAACTTGTTTTGGGGAATCTCATGGTAGAGCCTTAGGTGGCGTGATTGATGGTTGCCCTGCAGGTGTTGTAGTGGACGAGGAATTTGTTCAAAGTGAACTAGACCGCAGAAGACCTGGTCAGTCTAGTCTTACAACCTCTAGAAATGAGGCAGACAAAGTGGAGTTTCTTTCGGGTATTTTCGAGGGTAAAACTACAGGTACGCCTATTGGTTTTGTAATCTATAATACAAACCAACATTCTAGTGACTACGCAAATATAAAAGATGTATTCCGTCCTTCTCATGCAGACTACACCTATACTGAAAAGTATGGATTTAGAGATTATAGAGGTGGTGGAAGAAGTTCTGCCCGAGAAACTGCGTGTAGAATGGTGTCTGGGGCACTTGCCAAACTTATGCTTAAACAAGCAGGATTTGATATTCAAATTGTTGCAAAAATGACAGAAGTGGGCGGTGAAACAGAAAATATTGAGCAAGTAATACTTAAAGCAAAAGAAAAAGGTGATACTGTAGGTGGTATTATCTCATGTAATATTAGCGGAGTACCTGTAGGTTGGGGTGAACCAGTATTTGGTAAACTTCAATCTATGCTTGCTTCTGCAATGCTTTCTATCAATGCTGCAAAAGGTTTTGAGTATGGAATGGGCTTTGAAATGGCTAAAAAGTTTGGGTCTGAAGTAAATGATATTTTCACATCTAAAGATGGAAAGATTACCACACTTACCAACAATTCTGGTGGCATACAAGGTGGCATCTCAAATGGTGAAGATATTTACTTTAGAGTGGCATTTAAGCCAGTGGCAACACTCCTTACAGAACAACCTACTGTAGACAAAGATGGAAATGCTACAATGCTAAAAGTGCGCGGTCGTCATGATGCTTGCGTGCTTCCTCGTGCGGTGCCAATTGTAGAAGCTATGGCTGCAATGGTGCTTGCTGATGCATATTTACTAAATAAATCCTCTAGATTATGACTACTTGGGCTTTAATCGCAAACAAGTATGCAGGTACACGTTCTACAAAGAACTTTTGGAAAAAAATGGACGAAAAGTTCGCCAAAGTTGGTATCACTGTGGAGTATTTTTTTACTGAAAGAGTGGGACATGCCAGAGAACTTGCAGTTGACGTATTAAAGAAAGGATATATTAGACTTGCCGTAATGGGTGGTGATGGTACTTTTAGTGAGGTGATAGACGGACTTATGAAGTCTAAGGAAAACCTTTCTAATCTTTTAGTGGGTCTTATCCCATTTGGTACAGGCAATGATTGGGGTAGATATTGGAAATTGGATAGAAATATAGATAAATCTATCAATGTGTTGGCAAATGGAGTTCCTACAGCGGTAGATGTGGGTAAAATAAATTATTCTGTGGGTGAAAAACCTGTTACTAGATACTTTATAAATGCCTACGGACTTGGTTTTGATGCCAAAGTTTTGGAACTTACAAATAATCTTCAACACACATTTAAAGGTGCTTCTTGGACTTATACTTTAGCCTTGTTTCTTACTTTGTTTAAACATCGCTCTCAAGTAATGGAGTATGAGTTTGATGGTGGAAAAACTTTTAAGGGCTTGAGTTATACAGCTTCTATGGGCAATGGTTGCTATACCGGAGGTGGTATAAAACAAACTCCAGAGGCTGTGCCAAATGATGGTTTTCTAGATATAATGGTGGTGGAAGATCTAAATCTTTTGAAGATTCTTAAGGCAATTAAGTTACTGTTTTCTGGAAGGTTGTTGGAGCATGATTCTGTGCATTTGTTCAAATCGAAAAACGTAATTGCTAGATCTGAAAAACCAATTATCTCGGAAGTAGATGGTATTCTCCAAGAGTTTACCAATGAGATAAAGGTGGAGTTACTTCCAAAACAAATAAACTTTATAGCACCTTTACAATAATTTTGCTTTTCTCTTTGCGAGCTACATGCTTGCCAGTTTTGAAAGTGGTATTTCCTTCTGCTGTGAGCATGGTTTTGATGGTAGCAGGGTGAAAAGAAAAGTCTTTTAAGCACTCATAAAGTAGTGTAAAAGGTTCGGTAAATTTTTCAACTACCTTTAAATCAACAATATAAGAATCGTCTGTTGTTTTTACGGCAGATGATTTTTCTTTTTCTATTACTTCCTTGTAAATACTTTCTGCAGCAGAGAAGTTTTCTGCGTTGCTAAGCATCACAGAGTCTATCTGAGGATTGATTTCTCTAAGGATAGGCATTACAATATTTCTAATCTTGTTTCTTGTGTATTCGTTTTCAAGATTTGTAGAGTCTACAATATATTCAATGCCTTGTTCGTGCAAGTAATCTTCAATTTCCTTTCTGTTTACACAAAGAAGCGGACGCACAATATAACTATTTTTTGGACGAATGCCACAAATTCCCTTTAGTCCTGTGCCTCTCAAAAGGTTAAGAAGAATGGTTTCTATAGAGTCATCGCTATGATGTGCCACGGCGATGGCGCCAGCATTATATTCTTTACGTATTTCTTCAAACCAATTGTATCTAAGTTCGCGTGCTGCCATTTCGATAGAGAGTTTGTTTTCTGTGGCAAACTGCTTTGTATCAAAATGTTGCACATGTAGAGTGAGATTTTCACGTTTGCAAAATTCTCTTACAAAATTTTCATCTCTATCAGATTCTTCGCCTCTTAAGTGAAAGTTGCAGTGTGCCACAATACAATCAAATCCTAACTTATTTAGTATGTGAAGTAGGAAGATAGAATCAGCCCCGCCGCTACATGTTACCACTACTTTTTCTCTTCTATTTAGTAGGTTTTCTTTATTTATGTATGTGAGAATTTTGTTTTTCATACTGCAAAAATAATATTTTAAATTATTTTTCTATCTAAAAATTTGATTTTAAATAAATTATGTTATATATTTGCACAAAATGCCTTATTTGTGCAAGAATTTTTACACATTAAGGCTGATTTGTGCAATTCTTCTTATAATTATAGGTATGCAAAAAACTAAGTTACTTTTAATAGAATCTGCTAGAAAGGTGTTTGCGCGCATTGGTGTACAACATGCCACAATGAACGATATTGCAGAGGAATCTGGCAAAGGTAGAAGAACTTTATATACCTATTTTAAGTCTAAAGAAGAAGTGTACAATGCAGTTGTTGAGCAAGAGTTGGATACTTTAATTTCTAAATTAAATTCTGTAATGAATTCTGCTCTCACTCCCGACCAAAAAATTATAGAGTTCATCTACATACACTTAGATACAATCAACGACATTGTGAGAAACAATGGTACACTACGTGCCGACTTCTTTAGCGACATAAAAGCGATGGAGATTGCTCGCAGAAGCACCGACTTAAAGGAAATAGAAATGCTTCGCGAGATTCTTACAGCAGGAGTGGAAAAGGGTTCATTTTCTATAGAAAGTATAGAAACTGCTACTCTAATGATATTCTACGCAGTGAAAGGTCTAGAATCTCCATACAACAGACGCCATATCTCTGGCAAAATGAAGAGTCGCAGAGACCACATTGCAAAATTTGTCCTTAAAGGTCTACGATAATTTTCATTGTCTTGTTATCTTAGCGCCTAGTGCGTTAAGTCTTTCATCTATAGCTTCGTAACCGCGGTCTATTTGCTCAATATTGTGAATTATACTTGTGCCACTTGCACTTAGTGCTGCCATAAGTAGTGCAATACCTGCACGAATATCTGGCGATGTCATCACTGCTGGGCGTAGGTGGAAGTTTTCTCCCATACCTATAATAGTAGCACGGTGTGGGTCGCAAAGTATGATTTGTGCGCCCATGTCTATAAGTTTGTCCACAAAGAATAGGCGACTTTCAAACATTTTTTGGTGGATAAGTACACTTCCTTTTGCTTTGGTGGCAAGTACTAGGATAATACTTAAAAGGTCTGGAGTAAGTCCTGGCCATGGAGCGTCGGAAATGCTTAATATAGAGCCATCTATGTAAGATTCTACTTTAAATGTTTCTTGCTCAGGCACTATTATGTCGTCGTTTTCTATGATTAGTTTAATACCCAATTTTCTGAAACTATCTGGAATAATACCTAGGTTTTCTACTGAAACATTTTTAATTCTAAGTTCAGAGCCTGTCATGGCTGCAATACCAATGAAACTTCCTACTTCAATCATGTCTGGAAGCACAGTGTGGGTGCAACCTTTAAGCTCTTTTACACCTGTAATATAAAGTAGATTTGAACCAATGCCTTCAATTTTTGCTCCCATACTCACTAGCATCTTGCAAAGTTGTTGTAGGTATGGCTCGCAAGCTGCGTTGTAAATAGTGGTTTTGCCTTCGGCAAGCACGGCTGCCATAATAATGTTGGCAGTACCTGTTACAGATGCCTCATCTAGAAGCATATATGTGCCTTTAAGATTGTCGGCAGTGATTCTATATAGGGAATTTTCTGCTTCGTATTGAAATTTGGCACCTAGTTTGGTGAAGCCAAGAAAGTGTGTGTCTAGGTGGCGTCTGCCAATTTTGTCTCCTCCTGGCTGAGGTAGGATAGCACTTTTAAAGCGGGCTAATATAGGTCCAAGCAACATTACACTACCTCTTAGCGATGTGCAGCGTTTGTTGTAATCTGCACTGCCAATGTAGTTTAGGTCTATGTTTTCTGCTTTGAAGCTATATTTGTTTTTGTTGATTTGTTTTACCTCAACACCCATTTTTTGCATCAAATCGATAAGCTGGATTATGTCTGCTATATGAGGAACGTTGTCCATAATTACTTCCTCTTTTGTAAGTAAACATGCGCAAATCACTTGCAGTGCTTCGTTTTTTGCTCCTTGTGGAGTGATTTCTCCGCAAAGTTTGTGTCCGCCTTCGATTTTAAATGATGCCATATTATTTTTTTACTTTAGGTTTGTTTTTGATGTTGTTATTGATGTTTTTCTTCATGTTGATATTTGCAGGACCTATTAAGTCTTTTCCTTCTTTTAGTTTAAGGTTGTCGCTGCTCAAACTTAGTCTGCCATTTGATATTTCGTATAGGTCGGCAAAGATTTTTTGGTCTTCAACAGAAGATTCTTTATTCCATACAATGAAACATTTTTTCATGTGGTTTGCCAAAATAGGAATAAGTTTCACTTCGTTTTCTTCGTCGAGTGTATTTACAGCCTCAACAAAACGTGGCAGAATAGTGCCATAGTGACGGTGTGAAATTCTTCTATTTGGATATGGAAGTTTTTCTGGTTTGCTTTCTAGTTTTTCTGGTTTAACTAGTTCGTATGGATAGTCGATGTCTAGTTTGTAGTCTGACATTATGGCTAGGTGATCCCAAAGTTTGTGCTTGAAATCGTTCACGTCTCTTAGGTGAGGGAACAAGTTGCCCATAATGTTAATGATAGTTTGGGCGCATCTTGTGCGTTCTTCTCTATCTTCTATGGTCATGGCATATTCCACCATTTGTTGGATGTTTCTGCCATACTCGGTTAAAATTAATTTGTTTTTATTTGTGTAATACTCCATAATCTATTTATTTATTTTCTTTTTTATACATTAAAAATAGCGAGTAGAGCTCTTCGTGCTCATCGCAATATCGCATTTTTAAGTATAAAAATATAAATGTTAAACACCTAACTGGTTCTTTGGAACCGTAACGTGTGCTGCTTTAAGGTAAAATGGCTCAAAGTATGCTACGTCGGCAAAGTCTTCGTTTGAGAATGCTTCGTCTGCGAGTTTTATCATGCTAGTGGCAAGTGGAAAAACTTCACTTAAGAACACTGCATTTTCGTGAGTGATAAATGTTTTGCATTTGTCGGCACCATTGCCAAAGAAATATATTTTTTTCTCTTTTAAAATGTCTGCGAAACTATTTTCGTCGATGATTTCAGGTTGTGTTTCACGCACTTCGTTTAGCTGTGCATCGTAGATGCAATTGTACACTTCCATACGGCGCGCGTCTATCATTGGACACAAAAGTGCATCGTCTTCAATATTGTACTTTTCTTTTGCGTTTTGTGCAATGATTTTTAGGGTAGGGATAGTGATAAGTTTTAGGTCGCTACCATAGCAAAGACCTTTTGCAAATGATGTTCCTATTCTAAGTCCTGTGTATGAACCTGGACCAATGCTTAAAGCCACTGCATCTAAATCTTTTGGCTGAAAGCCTGCTTCTGCCAACACTTCTTGCACGAAAACTCCAATTAGTTCGCTGTGGTTGTTGCCATTGAAGTTTTCTCTAAAACACTTGCATGCACCGTTTTCTGAAATGCTAACGGAACAAACAGTGGTTGATGTTTCTATGTTTAAAATTTTGCTCATTTGATACACAATTTGGAGCAGCGAGAGCAGAACTATGCTAGCATAAGTTATGCCGAGTCGTGACAAATTAGGTTACTTACGTAGTAAGTGACAAAGATAATACAAAAAAATGAATATTTGTGGCTAGTCTTAATATTTTATAATAATGTAACAAAAACTTGTATTTTTTGATATTAGAATGTAATTTTTTTCAGTAACTTTGCCTAATTATAACAAAACTATTGAAATAACTAACAATTTAATATAAAATAAGATGATTTGGAATCCCTCTGTAGAGTGCATGGACAGAGAATCTATGCGTAAACTACAATCTGAAAGACTTCGTAAGGTGGTGGAAAGAGTATACAACAACTGTGAACCTTACAGAAAAAGAATGGAAGAGGCAGGTGTTACTCCTGAAGATATAAATTCAATAGATGACATCGTAAAATTGCCGTTTACCTCTAAAAAAGACTTAAGAGATTATTATCCATTTGGCTTATTATCAGCGCCTAAAGAAGAGATTATTCGTATTCACGCTTCTTCTGGTACTACAGGTAAACCTATTGTGGTAGGCTATACAAAAAACGATATTGCAAACTGGAATGAGGCTGGTGCACGTTGTTTAACTGCGTATGGTTTGGGTAAACAAGATGTGATACAAGTGGCGTATGGTTATGGACTTTTCACTGGTGGTCTTGGTGCTCACGGAGCATGCGAAACTATTGGCGCAATCACAATTCCTATTTCTGCAGGTAATACAGAAAAACAAATGCTTATGATGCACGACTTACAGGCTACAGCGCTTGCATGTACACCTTCATACGCATTGTATTTGGCAGAATCTTTGGAAAAATCTGGTCTTAAAGACAAAATGAACTTAAAGGTTGGCGTGTTTGGTGCTGAACCTTGGACTGAACAAATGCGTAAAGAAATTGAAAACAAACTTGGCATTAAGGCTTATGATATTTATGGCCTAACAGAAATTAGTGGTCCTGGTGTGGGTCACGAATGTGAATGCCAATGCGGAACTCACATTTGTGAAGACTTATTCTTCCCAGAAATTATCGACCCAGAGACTGGCGAACGTCTTCCTGATGGTTCTGTTGGTGAACTTGTTTTCACAACTTTAACCAAAGAAGGTATGCCGCTTATTCGTTTCCGTACTCGCGACTTAACTCGCCTAATCTATGATAAATGTGAGTGTGGACGTACTTCTGTGCGTATGGAAAAAATTATGGGACGTAGTGATGATATGCTTATTATTCGTGGTGTGAATGTGTTCCCATCTCAAGTGGAAGCTGTGCTTTGCGAGGTAGAAGAGTTTGAACCTCACTTCTTTATTACTGTTGACCGTGTAAATAATACTGATACATTTGACATTAAAGTGGAAGTTAAAGAAGAATATTATACCGACGAAATTAGTGGTATGGTAAAACTTCAAAAGAAACTTGCTGCTAGACTTCAAAGTGTAATTGGTCTTCAACCAAATATTATTTTGGCAGAGCCAAGAAGTATGGAACGTAGCCAAGGTAAAGCAAAAAGAGCATTAGACAAACGTAAATTACAATAAGGAGGATACATTATGACAACATTACAGTTATCAGTTTTTCTAGAAAACAAGACAGGTCGTTTAAACGATGTGGCTAAGGTGTTGGCTGAGGCAGGTATTAATATGACTGCGTTCAGTGTGGCAGACAATTCAGATTTCGGAATTTTAAGAGTGTTGGTATCCGACCCTGAAAAAGCAAAACAAGTGCTTAAAGAAAAAGGTTTTGCTGTGAAACTTACTAACGTGTTGGCACTTCGTATAGGTAATTCTGCTGGTACTTTATACGGAATTCTTGACAAACTAGCTGAGTCTAAAGTTTATATTGAGTATATGTACGCTTTCTCTGAAGGCGAACAAGCAAGCGTGGTGATTCGTCCAAACGACATTGACCAAGCTATTGAAATTTTAAAAGAAAATAAAATAGAATTTGTAGCATAATGGATCCATTAACTCTTGCCATGTTGGGTGGCTCGACGTTGCTTTTATTTAGTGTTGTAGCTAGTAAAACATCGTTCAAGATAGGTGTACCAACACTTATCATATTCCTTGCTATAGGTATGCTTGTGGGGGAAGATGGTTTAGGAATAGAATTTGACGATTATTCTCTAGCACAAACATTGGGTACTCTGGCGTTGAACTTTATCCTGTTCTCTGGTGGTTTGGATACCAATATTTCAAGCGTGAAACCAGTGGTTGGTAAGGGGCTTTCATTAGCAACATTAGGGGTGTTTTTTACGGCACTTCTAGTGGGACTATTTGTTTATTGGATAACAGATTTTACATTCCTTGAATCGTTGCTTCTTGGTGCAATTGTATCTTCTACCGATGCTGCAGCTGTGTTCTCTATTTTCCGTACGCAGAAGGCAGGACTTAAAAGAAAACTAAAAGAAGTGATAGAGTTAGAAAGTGCAAGTAATGACCCTATGGCGTACTTTTTAACTATCACTTTAGTTTCTATTATCCAAGAAGGCGATGCAAATTATTGGCTTTTGCTACCAAACTTTGTGCTGCAAATGTTCCTAGGTGCAGTGCTGGGTGTGGTACTTGGTTACTTATTTGTTAAGCTAATCAATAAAATTAAACTAGATATTAGCGGACTTTATCCTGTGCTTTGTATAGGTATAAATCTGTTTGTCTATTCAGCTACCACATATCTAGGCGGTAACGGTTTCTTGGCTATTTACCTATGTGCATTGGTGCTAGGCAATAGCGTGCTTGCTCACAAAAAGACTTTGGTAATGTTCTACGACGGTTTTGCTTGGTTGATGCAGGTGGTAATGTTCTTGTCTCTTGGTCTGCTTGTAAATCCTAGTGAAATGTTGCCTTATATTTGGGAAGGTTTGGCAGTGTCTTTCTTCCTAATGATTATAGCACGTCCACTAGCTTCTGTTATTTCTCTTATTCCATTTAAAATGCCATTAAAAGACCAAGTGTTTGTCTCTTGGTGTGGACTAAGAGGTGCAGTGCCTATTGTGTTTGCTACATTTGCTTTGCTAGCAGATATTCCTGTAGCAAATGAGATTTTCGTCATAGTCTTTTTCGTTGTATTAACCTCTATGCTTATTCAAGGTACTACCTTCGTGAAGTTTGGTAGAAAACTTGGATTGACTAAAAAAGAGGAAGAGGGTAACAAATTTAGTTTCAACGAGGATGGGGATTTTGCTTCTGAACTTAAAGAATTGAGATTTGAGAATCCAGAAAGCGACGGCAAAATGATTATGGATTTAAAATTGCCAGATGGTGCACTGGTAGTGTATGTGAAACGTGGAAAACAATATATTACTCCAACAGGTTCTACAGTTGTACAAATAGGTGATAAAATCCTGATTATGGCAAACGACAAGAAAACCATGGATAGGGTGAGATATTTGTTTTCAAATGAACTTTTAATAGAAGATTTAATAGATGACTAACAAACCTTTAATTTTAATAACTAATGATGATGGCATAGAAGCTCGTGGCATTCACTCTCTTGTGGAGGCTGTGCAGCATCTTGGTGAAGTAGTGGTGATGGCTCCAGATGGTCCTCGCTCTGCTCAATCTAGTGCCATTACCATGAATACTCCTTTGCGTATTTGGAAGCATTTTGAGAAGGATGGCCTTACAATGTATCGTTGCAATGGTACACCTACCGACTGTGTAAAAATAGCTGTTTATAATATTCTAGATAGAAAACCTGATATTATACTTGCTGGTATTAATCATGGTGATAATACTTCTATTTCTGTGATTTATTCAGGCACAATGGGTGCTGTGTTTGAAGGTTGTGTAGAGGGTGTTCCTTCTATTGGTTTTTCGCTTACCACTCACGATCCTCGTGCAGACTTCTCTGAGGCTATGAAGTATGCTGCCATTATTACCGAAAAGGTGCTTAAAGAAGGTCTCCCAAAGGATATTTGCCTTAATGTAAACTTCCCTGTAGGAACAAAACTTAAAGGTTATAAAGTTGTACGTCAGGCAAATGCACGTTGGCAAGAACGCTATGTGGTGCGTCAAGACCCAAACAATAATACTTACTATTGGTTAACAGGTGAACTTCACAACAATGAGCCTGATGCAGTAGATACTGATGAGTCTGCTGTGAAAAATGGTTATGCTTCTATTGTGCCATGCCATGTGGATATGACTCATTATGCTACTGTTCAGCAACTTAAATCTTGGGATTATGAAGAAACTGAATAATTTTTGGATAGGACTAGTTAGTTGCTTTTTTGCTCCGTTGTTGCTTTTTTTGTGCACATGGACTGCGCTTTCTGGTTCTCCTATTTCCGAAATAGGGCATTGGCTTCGCCAACCAGTTTTTATGCAATATCTTATCTTTTGTATGCTCCCAGATTTAATCATGATTTTCTTGGGTTATAAGTCTGATAGTTTCAATTATTGCCGTGGCGGGGTGTTGGGAGTAGCACCGTATTTGTGTACGCTTTTCTATTTATTTACTTAATATTAATTTCTCAAGATAAGGGTGAAATCGTAGGGACAATGCGTGCATTGTCCGTTTATGGTTTACTATAATAAAAATATATTTATGAAGTATTATCTTGTTGCGGGAGAAGCATCGGGGGACTTGCATGGTTCTAAACTGATGCGTGCTTTAAAAATGAAAGACCCTAATGCTGATTTTAGGTATTATGGTGGAGACAAAATGCAGTCAGAGGACGGCGTTTTGGTTCGTCATTTCCGCGACACTGCTGTGATGGGCTTCATAAATGTGGCACTCAATCTGCGCAAGATACTTTACAATATTGAATTTTGTAAAAAAGACCTCAAGGAGTACGCTCCAGATGTGCTTATTCTCATAGATTATCCTGGATT
>JAXJWL010000084.1:0-4335 GCA_036308065.1 Paludibacteraceae bacterium | reverse complement strand
GCACCACCCTTTCACAGCTCCAAAACCAGAAGATATTCAATATCTAGACACAGATCCAGGTCGCGTGCGTGCAAATGCATACGATATGGTCATCAATGGTGTTGAAGTTGGTGGTGGTTCTATTCGTATTTATGATAGCAAACTACAACAAAAAATGTTTGAAATTCTTGGTTTCACACCAGAAAAAGCAAACGAACAATTTGGTTTCTTGATGAATGCGTTTAAATATGGTGCTCCTCCTCACGGTGGTTTAGCATACGGTCTAGACCGTTATGTGTCACTATTTGCAGAGCTTGACAGCATCCGTGACTGCATCGCATTCCCTAAAAACAATGCTGGTCGCGACGTAATGATGGGTTCTCCTTCTCGTCTAGACCAAGCGCAATTGGATGAATTACAGATTTCATTAAATCTAAAAGATTAATACGGGCGGTCACGCCTCAGAAATAAACTAACAATAAACAAAAACACCGACAGTTCATTTAGACCATCCTGTCGTAAAACAAAACTAGGCTTAAAGACTTAAAGTTCGTACTTTATGCTATTTATGCCTATAGAGTACGAACTTTTTTAATACAAAACAACATGTTTATTATAAAAAACGAAATTCAATTTGATATGGCGCATTTTCTTACAGGATATGAGGGAAAATGTGCAAACATACATGGTCACAGATATAGACTAATTGTGAAATTTTCTGCGGAAGAACTTCACAAAGAAGGTCACAAACGTGGCATGGTAGAAGATTTTAGCATTATTAAGCCTGTACTTAGAGAAATAGAAGAATATTTCGACCACAAACTTGTAATAGAAGACAACGAGCGTGGTCGCGAAGTAGCAGCAAGTCTTTGTGGCTTTGAAATTCGCTTCGTACCATACCGCCCTACCGTAGAAGAGATGTCGCGCCACATTTATAATATGCTCCGCGACAAGGGTTTACCTATCATGGAGGTGGAATTATTCGAGACGCCAACGAATAGTTGCATATATAAAGAAAATTAGGACACACCTTCACCCGCAAGGGTGACACAGAATTGTAACCCCGTCTTTAGCGTAGCGTAAGGCGGGGATAAAAACCAACCACAAAGGGCACCCCGAAGGGGTGCAACCGAGCAATAGCGAGCTCGAAAATAATTAAATATAAAAATGAAAATAGTAGAAAAATTTATATCAATTGATGGTGAGGGACCTACTGCGGGTGGGCTTTCTGTATTTATCAGGTTTGCAGGTTGCAACTTGCACTGCGCTTGGTGCGACACCTGTTATGCACAAAAAGAATACAGCTACACCGAAGACCTTACTGTGCCTCAAATAGTTGATTATGTGCGCAGTACAGGTGTGAAACACGTTACCATCACAGGCGGAGAACCTCTTTTGCAAAAAGATTTGCGCGAGCTGCTTTCTGCGCTAGATTTTGTTACTATTCACATTGAAACCAATGGTTCAATAAATATTGAGCCATACAGAATGGGGCGTCACGTAAACTTTGTGGTAGATTACAAACTTCCTGGCAGCAAAATGGAACACCTTATGTGTTTGGAAAATTTCACCGCCGTGAAACCAAACGACGCCTACAAATTTGTAATTGCCGACACAAAAGATATGGCATTGGCTGTTTCATTGGTGAAAGAATACAACTTAATAAATAAAACTCAAGTGTTTTTTAGCACTGTTTTTGGCGAAATTTCGCCTGCAGACGTGGTTGAAGTAATGAAAAAAGAAAATCTAAACGGTGTTCGCCTACAACTTCAACTTCACAAATTCATTTGGGACAAAAATAAAAGAGGAGTATAGAATAATTAGGAGTTTATTGAACATTGTTATCACGCCCGTTAGGGTGTGAATCTCAATAATAGGCAGGTGTCATAGGGTGAAACCCGACGACGCCTGTATAAAAATTCCCCCTCCAAGGGCACCCCGCAGGGGTGCAACCGAGCATTAGCGAGTAATTTGTATGTCCGTAATTCAAAAACGCACAATAAAATAAATATAAAATATGAATCAAGAAAAAATTGCATATCACATTCGTGAGATATTGAAAGAGATTGGCGAAAATCCAGATAGAGAGGGACTTATAGAGACCCCTACTCGTGTGGCTCGCATGTATGAGGAGATTTTTAGAGGCATCGGATACACCAATGCTGAGATTGCAGAAAAGTATGCTAAAACGTTTAACGAAGAAGAAGACCTTTTCGACGCAAACGGAAACTATGTGATAGTGAAAAATATTCCTATTTTTAGTTTTTGCGAGCACCACATGGCACTAATGTACAATATGAAGGTGTCTGTGATTTATCGTCCAACCGATAGAATTATTGGTCTGAGCAAGATTGCGCGCATTGCCACAATGGTAGGTCAAAGACTTCAACTTCAAGAACGCATTGGCACAGATATAGCAGAAATTATTCAAATTACCACTGGTAGTGAGGATGTTGGCGTTGTAATTGATGCTGAACACAGCTGTATGACAGCACGTGGGGTGAAGAAACCTGGAGCCAAAACTCGCACCACATGTTTTAGAGGAAAATTCAATAGCGACCCTATGGCTCGCAACGAAGCATTGTTATTATTAAGAAAATAAAGGTGAAAAAGAGTATTTTATATATTATAATAGGTGTTTTGGCACTCACCTCAGCCACAAGTTGCGTGAAACACAGTCCAAAACCACGAGGATATTTCAGAATTGAACTAAAAGACAAGGAGTATTCTAGAAGCGATTCTACCCTACCTTATAGTTTTGAATATCCAAAAAACTTGTCGATGATTATTCCAAACAAACAAGACAAGGAATGGTTCGACATCGTTTACCCAAACTACAATGCAAGAATTTATTTCAGTTACAAGCCTGTAAACAAGAACTTTAGAGAAATATCTGAAGACTCTCGCAACTTTGTGTACAAACATGCATTTAAGGCAGATGCCATAAGCGAACAGTTTTATGCCAACGAAGAAAATAAAACATACGGCATTCTTTATGAAATAAAAGGCAATACTGCTTCTGCTGTGCAATTTGTGTTAACTGATAGCGTAAATCACTTTTTGCGCGGAGCGTTGTACTTTAATAATAGGCCAAATAAAGACTCTATTGCCCCTGTGGTAGATTATATCACAGAAGATATCGTAAAAATAATGGAAACTACTCGCTGGAAATAATGCTTGTATTTAGAGAACATATCAACGATGCAGAATTAATCATCTGGCGAATGGACGAGACATTGGAGGAACTTCTAGAGCTATCTCACCACCATTACGACCACGAAATTGAGAACATTTCAAATGATGTGCGCAAAAAAGAGCGAATTATCTCTAGATTTTTGCTAGAAACTCTAGTTGGCAAAAAAGTAAAGGTGAAATATGCCGATTCTGGCAAACCTTTTTGCGATGGAGTGCATTTTTCTATCTCGCATACCAAAAATTTTGTTGCTGTAATTGTTTCAAACGAGCCAGTTGGTGTAGATATAGAGTATAAAAGTGACAGAATTTTTAGAATTACTGAAAAATTTATGCATCCAGATGAGTTAAAAACTCTATCGGAATGCTCAGAAAAACAAAAATTTGCCCTAATTTGTTGGTGTGCGAAAGAAACTGTGTTTAAAATTATAGAAGAAAATGGTGTAGATTTTGCAAAAATGAACTGTAAAGTAAATTTTGATGAAATAATTTTAACCTACAAAAACCGTAATTTCACCCTAAAATTCATGGATTTTTCCGAATTTTTCATCGTTTTTAGTTAAAATGCAATTTTTCTTGAAAAAAGTTGCTGAAAAATTTGCAAGAACCAAAAAATCGTCATATCTTTGCATCGCAATTAAGGGAAACACCTAATGCAAAACAAACTTGGTGCGGTAGTTCAGTTGGTTAGAATATCGGCCTGTCACGCCGGAGGTCGCGGGTTCAAGTCCCGTCCGCACCGCGAAAAGAGTTCCAAACGGAACTCTTTTTTGTTTTATATACTATAGGGAGTTGAACCCGCGAACAAAAATAAAATAACCTCGCGAGTTAAGCTTGCGCGCAAGCGCGAGCTTAATATTTTATTCGATAATAGTCTAGCAATAACTTATATTGGTCTTGAGCAGTAAGACAAGTATCACGAAGAAAACCTTTAATATTAGGCCAATTTTGTAATCCTCTATAGTAGAACATTTTTAGTTCATCTGTAATAATAAATGGCACAATATTGTTTGCTAAACATTCTTTAAAAAGAATTAGACGTCCCACCCTGCCATTTCCATCTTGAAATGGGTGAATTTGCTCAAAACGATGATGAAAGTCCAACAAATCATCAAATGACTTCTGCTTTTTAGCGTTATATGCCTTTAGCAACTGTTTAATATC
>JAXJWL010000083.1:0-8230 GCA_036308065.1 Paludibacteraceae bacterium | reverse complement strand
TTGTTTTGCAGCTTCTGCTGGAGTTTGGAATAGAGGTCCCATATCCACGTCGAAACCACAGTCTGCATAACCTGTAGCTACCACTTTAGCACCACGGTCGTGTCCGTCTTGACCCATTTTTGCAATCATGATACGAGGTTGACGACCTTCTTTTTTAGCAAAGGTAGCGCATTTTTCGCTTGCTTCTTTGAATTCTTCGTTGTTTTTAATTTCTGAACTATACACGCCTGAAATTGTTCTAATTGTTGCTTTATAACGTCCTACTACTGCTTCACAAGCATCAGAGATTTCACCTAGAGATGCACGTACGCGAGCTGCTTCAACAGCTAGTTCTAGTAAGTTGCCTTTACCTGTTTTAACGCATTCTGTGATTGCTTCAAGAGCTTTTTTCACAGCTTCGTTGTCACGGTTTGCACGAAGTTGTTCTAGACGTTCGATTTGTTGTTTACGAACTGCAGTGTTGTCTACTTCTAGAATATCGATTGGATCTTCGTGGTCTAGGCGATATTTGTTTACACCAACGATGGTTTGTTTGCCAGAGTCGATGCGAGATTGAGTACGAGCAGCAGCTTCTTCAATACGCATTTTTGGAATACCAGTTTCGATAGCTGCAGCCATACCACCAAGTTTTTCGATTTCTTCGATGTGAGCCCAAGCTTTTTCTACTAGTTCGTTGGTTAGAGATTCTACATAGTAAGAACCTGCCCATGGGTCGATTTCTTTACAAATCTTTGTTTCTTCTTGGATGTAGATTTGTGTGTTACGAGCAATACGTGCAGAGAAGTCTGTTGGAAGTGCAATAGCTTCGTCTAGCGCATTGGTGTGAAGTGATTGAGTGTGACCAAGAGCAGCACCCATAGCTTCGATACAAGTACGACCTACGTTGTTGAATGGGTCTTGTTCTGTAAGTGACCAACCAGATGTTTGGCTGTGTGTACGTAGAGCAAGAGATTTAGGGTTTTTAGGATTGAATTGTTTTACAATCTTAGCCCAAAGCATACGAGCTGCACGCATCTTAGCTATTTCCATAAAGTGGTTTGTACCAATAGCCCAGAAGAATGATAAACGTGGAGCGAATGCGTCGATATCCATACCTGCATTGATACCAGCACGTAGGTATTCAAGACCGTCTGCTAGTGTGTATGCCAACTCGATGTCTGCTGTAGCACCTGCTTCTTGCATGTGGTAACCAGAGATAGAGATTGAGTTGAATTTAGGCATGTTTTTAGATGTATATTCGAAGATGTCTGCGATAATCTTCATAGAGAATTTTGGAGGGTAAATGTAAGTATTACGCACCATAAATTCTTTTAAGATATCGTTTTGGATGGTACCTGCCATTTCTTCTAGTTTTGCACCTTGTTCTAGACCTGCGTTGATATAGAATGCAAGGATAGGAAGAACGGCACCGTTCATTGTCATAGATACAGACATTTTATTCAATGGAATACCGTCGAATAAAACTTTCATATCTTCTACTGAACAGATAGATACACCTGCTTTACCTACGTCACCTACAACACGTTCGTGGTCTGCGTCGTAGCCACGGTGTGTAGCAAGGTCGAATGCTACAGAAAGACCTTTTTGACCAGATGCTAAGTTACGACGATAGAATGCGTTTGATTCTTCTGCTGTAGAGAAACCTGCGTATTGACGAATGGTCCAAGGACGCATTGGGTACATAGCGCTATAAGGTCCACGTAGGAATGGAGGAAGACCAGAAGCATAGTTTAAGAAGTCTAAGTTTTCTGTATCTTCAGCTGTATAAACTGGTTTCACTGGGATTTGCTCCGCTGTAGTCCAGTTTGATTCGTTGTTGCCTGCGAAAGCACTAGCTTGAACAGACTTAATATCTATATTATTAAAATTTGGTTTCATAAATAATGTCTCCTTTTATTAAATGCCTAATTTGTTATTAAAGCCTTTTAGAGTTTCAAGCACGTTTACACGAACGTGGATAAAGTTCTCGATACCAGCTTTTTGCAAATCTTCCATACAAGCAGGAGCACCTGCAACTACAAAGATTTGTTCGCCACCTACTGCTTGGAATGCAGGGATAGCTAGTTCGGCATATTCGTCGTCACTTGAACATAGTACGATAATATCTGCACCTGCAGCTTTAGCAGCAGCTACACCTTCTTCTACAGTAGAGAAGCCTAGGTTGTCGATAACTTCGTAACCAGCGCAAGCGAAGAAGTTACAAGAGAATTGAGAACGAGCAAGACGCATAGCTAGGTTGCCAATTGTAAGCATAAATGCTTTAGGACGTTTAGCTGATGCTTCTGTTGCAAGACGTAGAGTTTCAAATTCTTCTGCAGCACGTTCTGTAGGAAGAACTACACCTGAAGTTTCTACTGTGCAACCACATTTGCAAGCACATTCTTTATTTACGATTTTTTCTGCAGCCATTTCGCTGAAGTTAGGGAATTGGTTGGTACCAAGTAAAATTTCTTTGCGAGATGCAACGTCTTTTTTACGTTTGTCTGCAGTTTCTTTTACTTGAGCAAAGATAGCACCGCTTTCAATTGCAGCAAGCATACCACCATTGTTTTGGATTTCTAAGAAGATTTTCCATGCTTGTTCTGCAATCATAGCAGTTAGGCTTTCGATATAGTATGAACCAGCAGCTGGGTCGATAACTTTGTCGAAGTTTGATTCTTCTTTTAATAATAATTGTTGGTTGCGAGCGATACGTTCTGAGAATTCGTCAGATGCTTTGAATGTAGCATCGAAAGGAAGAACGGTTAATGAATCTACACCACCTAGAGCAGCACTCATTGCTTCTGTTTGAGTACGAAGCATATTTACGTGTGCATCATAAATAGTTTTGTTGTATGTAGATGTTTCTGCATGAATTTTCATTTTTGCAGCGCATAGGCAAGAAGGATTGTAAGCTTCTACGATTTTAGCCCAAAGTAAACGAGCTGCACGGAATTTTGCAATTTCCATGAAGTAGTTGCCACCTACACCAAATGCAAATTTGATAGATTTTGCTACCATTGGGTCTACACCTGCTTCTGTAAGAAGTTCTAGGTATTGATTACCCCATGCTAATGCATAACCTAACTCTTGTGCGCAGTAAACACCTGCATTGTTGAAGCTAACTGCATTTACACCAATAACTGGGAAGTTTACTAGTGCTTCTGATTCTTGAAGAACTTCTATTAAGATTTTTGTGATTTCTTCTGCAGATAGTTTTTTGCCTTTTAAAAGCATTCTATTGATTGGGTCACAACAAATAGAACCATAAACTTGAGAAAGGTCGTATCCTTTAGAAGCAAAATATGCTTTAAGTAGAGATGCTAGTTTAGAAGCTTCTTTAACACATACTTTGAAGTTTAATTCTACTTTAGTAGCATCGATACCGTTTAAAAGAGTAGCGATATACTCTTCGCTCAATTCTGCTTTGTTTACTTTAATTCCTAAAGAATTAATACCTTTACCTAAAATGTCAAGAGCTTTTTCGTTTGCAGATTTTGCACATTTAGCATCAATGTTTTGACGAATTTTCCAGTTGTTGTCGGTTTTTGTACCGCGAACGTATGGGAATTCGCCTGGAGCAGATTTAGTAGTTAGTAAACCTTCTATGTCTTCTGCACGATAGAAAGGATTTACATTGAAACCTTCTGGAGTTCTCCAAACTAACTTTTTAGAAAAGTCAGCACCCTTAAGGTCTGCTGTAATTTTGTCCATCCATTCCTGTGTTGAGATTGCAGGAAAGTCTGCCAAAAAGTTTAAATTCTTTTGTGTCATACTATTTAAATTTTATGTGTAGTTTTATATAAGCACGCAAATTTAGGCATTTTTATTTAGAAAAACACCTAAATTTGAAAGAAATACACCTTAATATATCACTTTTTTAGTCTAAAAGAGTTTCTTCTACTGGGAACGATTGATTTACTTCTGCTTTTGTGAAAGGTTTTACGGCTGAAGTTTGTGCTGAGACCACTTTAATAGAGCCTGTCTGATGTACATAGATTGGCTTATTGTGCTTTCGTTCTGCCATTTCTATTTTTGTAATCACGTTCTTTTCAGAAGGTATTACTTGGTCGTATTCTTCTCTGTAGATAATGTTGCGTTTTATGTCGGCATCTATATATTTTGCCCTATATTTTTTGTGCTCTTGCCCCGCTAAATTTACCACATTGATGATAGCCAATTGATCGGAATCCAATTTATAACCAAATGGGATATTGGCATTTACCTTTAGCGATTGAGAAAGACTTTTCACTCTATACGAGTAAATATCAAGGATGTAATTTAGCACAAGTTCATACTTCACTATGCCAAAATAATTTTTCTTGTCTGTATAGGTGAGAAGGAAAGTTGAATCTTGCTCTTGCATGGTCCATTTAGACACCTTTCCATCCAATTCCAAAAACAACCATTTAATATCAGAACCCCACAACACCCTGTGTATAACCTTACTAGAATCGGGAAGATTTGCAAGACGCTGATTTTTATTTTCTTTTAGTTTACCAGCCCTTATAGAGTCTAGTTTGAATTGCACATTTCTATCCCTAAATCTTTTACACATATCTATTACCATTTGAATAGAGTCTGTATTTTTCATCCCAACATTTGGAATTTCTGCCACTGCGCCCACAATTTCTTCCCTCGCAACCATTCTGCCTTTTTCATAGAAATCGTAGTCGGAAACTATCTTGTATTTTCTGGTTTCTGTAGGAAAATCCTTTAGCATTTGCTTCTTAACATCTGCTAGTATCTGCTTCATCTGCTTACGTTTACTAAGTTTTTTTGTCTTAGAAGGGATAAGCGCTTCTGTAAGCATAATTGGTTGTTCTACCATGGTAATGTCTATGGTATCTTGTGGAATTTTATTAAATTTTAGTTCCATAGTTTTATAACCCACAAAAGACAAAACCACTGTGGTGTTTTTCTGCATATCTGGCAAAGTAAAAACACCGTCCATATCGCTAATTGTACCTATTTCTGGTTTTTCTTTTAAGTAAATAGACACATACGACATAGGTTCTACGCCGTCTGAAATTCTACCTACCAATGTTGCCGCACTTGCGGAAAAGAGTGTTAGAAGAAAAATATTTAGTAGTATTATTCGTTTCATTTTATTCTTTCCATAACTTCTGGTGAAATTTCTACTTTATCTCCACCGTACAATTTATCTGAATCTAATACCAAAAGAGGAGATTCTACTCCCCTTTCGGCTATAGTTATGTCTTTCATGTATATTTTACTAGGATTTAAAACAAATTCATTTATAAATTCCAACACTGCAGGCACATTTTCTTTAAATCCTATCATTGCCACCTCGTGACCAAAATTTTTAAATCTCAATGCCATATATGGCCATTTGTTTTTCTCCCAAATTTTGCTAATTAGATATTTTGGTCCATACATACCTCGGTTGAAGATTTCCAACTTATTGTATTGAACCATTCCATCTTCTGTGCCATGCATAAATAACACAGGAGCAGGCTGAGTTTTATATTTCAGTTTCCCTCCAAACGACATTACTGCTCCAGCAAATGAAACCACTCCTGCAAACTTAAAATCTTTTGGAAGCACTGATACTACATCATCGGAATTGCATTGATAATATTGAGTTTGCAAGGCTGTGATAGCACCAGCACTTGAACCTGAAATTATAATTTGGTTTGGATTAATCTTAAATTGTTCTGCATTATCTATGGCAAATTTTACAGCAGATGCCATATCTTCCACAGCCATAGTAATAGCATTCACCATGTAGTTTGCCAATTTTATAAGGCTTTTTTCTTCCACACCAGCTAAACCAAGTCTATAATCTATACTCATGCCTACAACTCCATTTTCTGCCATTTCTGTAAGAAAATTTTGATAAGAAGCCTCGTCTCTTGCTCCCATTTTAAATCCTCCACCAAAGGCAAATATCATACAAGGATGCTCTTTCAATGAGTCTTCTGGCATATAAACGTCAAGTTTCAATTCTTGACCATCTTTTTCTGCAAAAGTATATGTATTTTTAGTAACAGCAAATATTGGTGTTATTAACATTGCAGACACTAAAATTAAAACGAATCTTTTCATATTTTTATTGTTTAAAAGTTTATTTTATGTTTGTTCAAAGTTTATAACACGACAAAAGTACACAAAAATCTTATACCACACATTTCAAAAATATTAAAAATTTACGACATTTTCTTTACTAGATTACGTTTAGGAAACTTTATAACAAAAACACGAAAAACTTTTCGTATATAAATTTTGTTTATATCAATAAATTTACTACCTTTGCAGTCCGAATTGAATAAAAATATTAAATAATATAGAATATGAAAAAAGGTATTCACCCAGAAAATTATCGTCCTGTAGTATTTAAAGACATGTCTAATGGTGATATGTTCTTATCTCGTTCTACAGCTGCCTCTAAAGAAACTATCGAGTTTGAAGGCGAAACTTATCCATTAATCAAGTTAGATATTTCTAGCAGTTCTCACCCATTCTACACTGGTAAATCTACCCTTGTGGATACTGCAGGTCGTGTTGATAAATTCAACTCTCGTTACAAAAGAAATAAATAATCTAGGATTATACGACAATAAAAAAGATGCAATCGTAAGGTTGCATCTTTTTTTTGTTATTGAATAAAAAGGGTACACTTTTTTTTAAATACATTAAGTCCGCAACACTATAATTTAACTTTATTTATAAGTTCCTGAGCAACAAAAAGTTGCCCAGGATTTTGCCATGTCAGATTTTTCACTTATCTTAGTGTTGCAAATCAAAACAAGCGTAAATCGTAACAAGACATGGCAAAGGTACAAATAAAATCTGAAAAACTCACACCTTTTGGAGGAATTTTTTCAATCATGGAGCAATTTGACTCCATGCTTTCACCTATTATCGACCAGACACTTGGTCAGAGATGCCGCAGTATCATCGGATACCAGTACAGCGAAATTATTCGTTCTCTGATGAGCGTATACTTCTGTGGCGGTTCATGCGTGGAGGATGTAACATCGCATCTGATGCGTCATCTCTCGTATCATCCGACCTTGCGCACATGCAGCTCTGATACCATCCTCAGAGCCATCAAGGAACTGACACAGGAAAACATCTCATATACTTCCGATAAGGGCAAGACCTATGATTTCAATACGGCAGACAAGCTCAACGCCTTGCTTATAAAAGCCTTGGTTTCCACTGGTGAACTGAATGAGGTGGAAACCTACGATGTTGATTTCGACCATCAGTTCCTTGAAACAGAGAAGTATGATGCAAAACCGACATACAAGAAGTTCCTCGGCTACAGACCTGGCGTATATGTCATCGGTGACATGATTGTCTATGTCGAGAACAGCGATGGCAACACAAATGTGCGCTTTTATCAGGCTGAGACCCACAAGAGATTCTTTGCCCTACTGGAAGCCAACAGCATCCGTGTGAATCGCTTCAGAGCCGACTGTGGTTCGTGCTCGAAGGAAATTGTCAGTGAGATAGAGAAGCATTGCACGCACTTCTACATCCGCGCCAACAGATGCAGTTCGCTCTACGATGACTTGTTTTCACTGAGGGGATGGAAGACGGAGGAAATCAACGGCATCCAGTTTGAACTCAATTCCATTCTTGTTGAGAAATGGGAAGGCAAGTGCTATCGTCTTGTCATTCAGAGACAAAAGCGCATGGATGGAGAGCTTGACTTGTGGGAAGGTGAATACACCTACAGATGCATTCTTACCAACGATTATGACTCATCAACAAGAGACATCGTCGAATTTTACAACAAGCGTGGGGGCAAAGAGCGTATATTCGATGATATGAACAACGGATTCGGCTGGAACAGGCTCCCCAAGTCGTTCATGTCAGAGAACACCGTATTCCTTCTGCTTACGGCATTGATACACAATTTCTATAAGACCATCATTAGCAAGCTTGACACCAAGGCTTTCGGGCTCAAGGAAACGAGTCGCATAAAGGCTTTTGTCTTCAGCTTCATCTCCGTACCTGCCAAGTGGATCATGACAGCAAGGCAATACGTGCTGAATATCTATACAGAAAACCGGGCTTATGCAAGACCTTTCAAAACAGAATTCGGATAAGAATCCTTTCTTTCCGGTTAGAATCTGCGTATTACCTCAAGTCGCATCGTGGGGTAAGGGGATGGTGGCTACATATTGATGTTGTGCTGTTGCTTTTTACTGAAAGCTGCTACTAACGACTCATAAATCTACCCTTAATCGTGTATTGGATGATAGTTGCGGATTTTAGG
>JAXJWL010000082.1:0-2570 GCA_036308065.1 Paludibacteraceae bacterium | reverse complement strand
TTTACTTTGCCACCTTTAATAAAGGTAGTGGTATCAATTACTTCTTGAATACCAGCATTTACATCTTCGCGGATTTTTTCGTATTGACTTTTTAAGTCAACCATTTGAATTTTTTTCATAAAATTTTGTTTATACGTTTGGTATTTAATTTGCCCCTTGGGGGCTTTGTTACAATTCTGTTACAAAGTTGCAAATATATAAAATTAATTAGGAATTAGGAATGTGTAATTAGGAATTTTTTCAACAAAAATATACTATCTATAAGAGTTTGTTTAAAGGAGGGGTTTTCCTTCAAACAACCACACACATGAGAGTGATTTTAGAGGAGGGATTTCTAGAATTGTGACGCACTATAAACCGGAGTTTACTTGAGGTAAATGAGGATTTATAGTGCTAACAAGGCGAGGAAATCACCCTATAAAATCGCTCTCATTAAAAGCCTATACTAAATCCCGCTGTTATAGTCCAATTCTCCCCCTGATAAAACTTAGGCGTATATTTATCTAGATAACCTTGCGCATCAAGTCTGTTTTCCCCCTCAATTGGTGTAGATGTAATATCGTGCCCACGAGCGTTGTTGTATTCTAGGTTTACTACTGCGTAGGCATTAGGAAACACTTCGTAAGTTGCTTGTAATGAGACCAAATCGTTTTCCCAAACAATATCTTTTAGGATTGGTTGAGAAAGAATTTGTTTTGTATTACGACGTACATAGTCATAGTCGTTGCCTTTTTGGTCTTTGGTATAAGATAGTTTAATATCTACTTTACGAATTGGTTTGTAACCAATATAAGCATAAAATTGTTGAGCATTATCTCCTAAATAATGTCCTAAATTGTATGAATTTGAAGCCCAAGTAATGGCTTGAATAGAGTGCTTATAATTTAATGTATTGGTTCTGGTATATTCAAAACCATAACTTAAATTTTTAAGTGGCCAGTTTGACACATTAAAACCTGCTTTATATGAAATAAGGTTGTGTTCGTCGTTAGACAAACGTTTTGTGTTAAACTCGTCTATGAAAAACGAAGCATACAGGTGCAAGTGTTTAATATTTCTAGAACTTATGGTAAAGAACATTTGTGAGTTTTGATTTTCCACAGCAAGGCCTTTTGTCATAAGGTGGTCTAGAGATTTAAAGAACGCAAAAGGTATAAAATACATTAGTTGCACATTGCGTTCGGCATAAATTATGGAGTTACCAAAGGAAATATTCAGTCTAGGAATTGGTGTAAAAGTAAACATATTTGCCGCAATAAACTTGTTCATTGGTCTATAGTGGCGTTTTGAAGTATCTGTAGTATATGTTTCTTCGGTGTAATAATATGTGCTATCCACTAGATTGCTCACCATCCATCCATGAATATAGTTGAATTCAAACCAATTGCATGGAGTAAGGTTTAGAGTAATCATTGGGAACGAAGGCGCGCGACCAGAAATAATATTTGAGCAATTATAGGTTTCACCCCATTGTAGTTGGTCTTTCACCACGCCTATGCTACCCCACCAATCGTACACCTTAATACCACCTCTAAAGTCGCTAAAGTCGCCACCATAATTTGCCTCCTTGTATTGCGCCCCAGGCAGGTTATTTAAAAATCCCGGTTGAGTAATTCTGGCCCCATACATTTTGGCAGCACTATTTGGGAAATATTCATCGCTAAGGTTGTTGCCATTGTATGAATAGTCTCTCAAACTACCCCAAAGTGAAACGTGTTTCAGCACATCCATTTGAATATCGCCACCATACCAACGTTTCATTATCAAACCCTTTTTGTTATAGATTAAATCCATACCAATAATAGGTCTAAGTTGAAATTTAAAGTATTTGCTTTGATAAATAAATTGTGGTTGCAGTAGCGAAAGGTCGAAAGTTTTTTTATCTGTCCAATGCACATACGCCTTTGGCATGGTATCTAGTTCGTTGGCAAAGTCGCTCATAAAGAACTCTAAATCTGCAAGTTGTCTTTTATGCAAAAGACTATCTTTGCTCTTTGCCTCCTTTAGTGCAGATGCAATTGCATTTCTATTATAAGGTTTAATAGCAGAATTTACATCTATCACACCATCGGTAGCTAGTTCGTCCAAAAACTCATAAATGCGATAGTATGATGTGTTTTCAGGTATATTTTGCCCAAAAACAACACCTACACACGACAATAACAATAATATAATGTATAATTTTCTCATTAATGACTTCTTGCTCTTTTAAAGATAATGTTTACAAATATCTTCCATATATAAATTACGTCAGTTACAAAGCACCCTCTCTTCTGACACATTCTTAGATATTTTAGCTCAGACTCTTGGATTTCATCCAATGTTTTTGGCATATTAGCATAGAAAGGAGGAAGTAGACCTGGTTTAAATTGTACACGTAGGTTTTGAAGTTCTTCGCAATACAAACTAAAATAATGCTTACTTAGTGGACGCACGCCTACAAGTTTCATGTCACCTTTAAATAGGTTGATAAACATAGGAAGCTCGTCTATCCAATATTTTCTCATAAAACGTCCGATAGTACTTACACGGATGTCGTGAGTAAATTTTCCGCCCTCTTGAAGACCACA
>JAXJWL010000081.1:0-3062 GCA_036308065.1 Paludibacteraceae bacterium | reverse complement strand
TTTCACCTATCTTTGTTACATTCTTAGGAATGGTTATTTCTTTCAATGATGAACATTCTAAAAATGCACTTTCACCTATCTTTGTTACATTCTTAGGAATGGTTATTTCTTTCAATGATGAACATTCTAAAAATGCACTTTCACCTATTTCTTTAAGTGATTCTGGGAATGTAATTGCAACTAGGTTTTCTGGTCTATTTTCATAATTAAACACATTATCTGCAATTGCAGTAGTTCCTTCTTTCACTACTAAAGTGGTATTTTCTGGCATTTCACCTTTGTAACCTACCAATGAATTTCCTAGATAAATAGGACCATCTGATAAGTTTTCATAATAAGAGTTCCACCATGGAGTATTACGAAATGCTTCTGGATGAATACTTTCTTCGTTTCCACCTAAAGTAACTTGTGATAGGTTGTAACAAGAACCAAATGCATAATTTTCTATACTTTTTACACTAGAAGGTAATGTGATGCTAGTAATTAGTTGATTATATATACATAAAGACTGAGGAATATTAGTTACTCCACTACCAAAAGTAATTGATTTCACACCTAAATCAATAGCCTCTTGTGCACCTTCTTCTAGATAGTTAGTAGTACCAAATACTGCTGAAATAATTTCATCATTATACTCATCTGTTTGTGAAATACGAGTACAATTTTTAGCATTCCATGTAGCTGAAGTTAGTTTTAAGCAAAAATCAAATACATCATTACCAATACTTTTTACATTTTCTGGAATTGTAATAGTCTTGATTCCTGAACCATCAAATGCCCTATGTCCAATCTTTTCTACAGAGTTTGGTAGTGTTATTTCAATACCTTCTTCTACTTCATATCCCAAACCACCACAAAGAGAATTAGGAATGGTTTTTACTTTGTTTCCAAAAGTAAATGATTTTACAAAATATAAACCACCAAATACAGAAGACCTAATAGAACCTCCTTTTACTATTTCCGTTTCACAATCTATAGCATTCCAGGTAATGCTTGTAAAAGGATTTCCTTCAAATGCTCCTTCACCTACATATTTCACATTTTCTGGAATAGTAACATTGGTTAAGGCATTATTAGAAAATGCGTACTCTTCAATACGTTCTACAGAAGCAGGAAGTGAAAGTTGACTTAACTGTGTTTCTGTAAATGCGCCTGCAGAAATACATTTTAAAGAAGAAGGTAATGTAAGTGACGAAAATTTATTACCAGCACAAGCATATTCTGCTATACCTAATGTACCTTCTTTTACTACCAACTCTTTAGGAGTATCATAATCTGTAGAATAGTATTTATATAATATATGGTCTATATAATGGGCTCCTTCTGCAGGTTCCTTATCAAGAGGATATAAAGGAGTATTATCAAATGCATTAGTACCTACTTTTACTACGCTAGTAGGTAAATGGTCTACGTTTAAGTTTTCACAATCTTGAAATGCAAATCTTCCGATAGTAGTTACTGTACTTGGAATAGTAGAACCATTACAACCCATAATGAGTGTATTAGTCTTGGTTTCCACTATTGCATTACAATTGTCTCTACTGTCGTAATATTCGTTGTTTTCATCTACTTTTATCTCTGTTAAATTTTTACAACCCATAAAGATTTGATTTCCTATTTTCTCTATACCCCACCATATTCGTATACTTTCTAATGCAGCACCTGCAAATGCAGCATTCCCTATTTCAGAAACAGAAAATAAATCTACTTCTTTTAATTTAGGACAATTAGCTAAAGCAAATGATTTGATATAAAATTCAGCACCTTGATAGCTAAGAAATTCAATGCTTTCTAGGTTTTTAGCAAAGTTAAAAGCATTTTCTCCTAAACCTAATACGCGATATTGAACATTGTCATACTCGACATAATTAGGAATAACTGCTTTTACTAAATCTGGATAGTTGTTATTAAAGTCTGCCTCAGCAGTTACTTCTACAGAATATCCTTCTTCTACAATAGAATAGCATAAGCCATCTACTTTAAAATCGTATGCCATTGCCACTGCCGACAGCAACAAGGCATTAAATAAAAGTAAAATTTTTCTCATAAAGTACTAATTATAATGTTAATAATATATTAGAATATAAAGTGTATTTCAAGATACAAATTTATGTATTTTTTTAGAAATTTTAAAATTTCTAAAAATTATTTTTTTTGATTGCAGGTGAGTTCAGATGTTATAATTTTTATAATTATTTCATTGAAGTTATGAAAGTGTGTTCATAAATCAAAGATTTTTATTATTTTTGCACTTTAGTATTAAAAAGATTAATTAATTCATTTTTTATAAACATTATGATCAACTCACAAGACATTAAAAACGGTGTTTGTATTCGTTTAGACGGCCGTTTGTATTTCGTTATCGAATTCTTACACGTAAAACCAGGTAAAGGTAACACTTTCATGCGTACAAAACTTAGAGACGTAGTTGATGGTCGTGTACTTGAAAGAACATTCCAAATCGGTTTAAAACTTGAAGACGTACGCGTTGAACGTCGTCCATACCAATACCTATACCAAGAAGGTGAAGACCTAATCTTCATGAACCAAGAAACTTTTGAACAAATTCCTATCGAAAGAAATAAAATTACTGGTGTAGAATATATGAAAGAAGGTGACATCGTTGACGTGCTTTCTGACACATCTACAGAAACAGTTCTTTCTGCAGAAATCCCTACTAAAGTAGTTCTTCAAGTAACTTATACAGAACCAGGTCTTAAAGGTGATACCGCTACTAACACCCTTAAACCAGCTACTTTAGAAACTGGTGCAGAAGTTCGCGTTCCTCTATTCATCAACGAAGGTGAATTAATTGAAATCGATACTCGTGATGGTTCTTATGTTGGTAGAGTTAAGGCATAAAATCATTATCTACATATAGCATAAAAAAACCTCAGTTCTAACGAACTGAGGTTTTCTGTTATATGGGAGTATTATAACTCTAAGTTTTCAATTGAGATACCTTTAACTGCTTTGTTGATTTTTCTCATTAAACCTTGAAGCACAGTACCAGGACCACATTCTACCACTTGTTCAGCACCGTCTGCAATCATATTTTGTAC
>JAXJWL010000080.1:0-11881 GCA_036308065.1 Paludibacteraceae bacterium | reverse complement strand
GTTAAACCTTTATAAAACTAAAAGAGGCTACTCGCACGAGCAGCCTCTAACTTTTAAAATCTATATGACAACGAATAGTTCAACCCAAACAACACATCATCACCATATTTACCATAACCAGAAATGTATGTAGGGTAGGTTGGAGTATCTTCGTAGAAGTGACCAAATGTTTTCACTTGCATTGACACACCCATAAAGAAATTTTTGTAGATTTGCGCTCTCACGCCCACAACAACTTCAAACCAACCGAAGTTTGATTTTTGGTTTCCGCTTTCGTATGTGCCAGTTTCTTCCCAATATTTATTTTCAATTACAGCATTTTTCAAACTATATTCGGTGTAGCTATAGGCATATCTGGCACCAGCATAGAAGATATGGTCGTATTTTCTATCTGCCTTAAAGTTGATAAAGTTGTAGTTTGCACCTATTTTTGCGAAGCAACCTGTAGTTTCGTAATTGTAAAGTTCTTCTTTAATATTTCCAGTCATAACACCCACTTCTGCCACTGGAAATAATCTGTGCCAAAGGTCTACGTCTATAGTAAGTGAGGTCTCAAATCTGCCATCACGCCATGCTGTAGCCACAGGATTGAAGATGTCCAAGTTTAGATATACACCTTGGTATACAGATAGTCTTCTTTTGCTATCTGCTATAGAATCTGCAATAGCTTTGTTTTCCTTCTCAAATTTCTTTACAGTGATTGCATTCGCTGAGGTTTGCTCAGAAGCACTCGCCGAGGTGTTTTCAGAAGTGTTTTCTGCCCATAAAGTAGTCGATAACAGGCAGAAAATAATACTAATGAAGTATTTTAATGTTTGTGTCTTTATTAACATCTGTTTCATTATCGTCGTTTACTACATTTGGGTTAGTAACTTGCATTTTAAAGTTGTATGTATTGTTCTCTAGAGTAACATTGTTTATACGGTGAAACATCGCACAACCACACTCTTCACTTATAAGCTGAGGCATAGGAGTATGTTCTATATGTAGAAGAATGGTATCTGGAGTTGCTTTGCCTTCCACTATTGTTGGCAATATTAGTTTGTAATCTGTAATATTGTTGTTTATGTGTAAAGGGATGTAAATAGCTGATACATTGGCATTGTTGTAAAGAATAGAATCACTTCCAACACCAATTACGGTAAGTCCTTTAAGGGTTTTTGCCTTGTATGTAGTGCTATCTATAAGTGAGATGCCAAGTTTAGACTCTCTAGATACATAACAATCTGATGTACAGCTAATTGCAGTCACTACTACAACAACAGACACTATATATACTAATATTTTTTTCATCCTATAAAAGTGGTGGTTTCTTCTAGTGGTTTTCTAATTTTTTCTCTGTTTGGCTCTGCTGCGTAACCAACTGGTATTAAGACTATTGGTTCTACGTTTTCTGGAAGTTTAAGAAAATCTTTTGCAATATCGGTGTTGAAACTGCAAATCCAGCATGTGCCAAGACCAAGTTCTGTAGCTGCCATAATAATGTGGTCTGAAACAATGGCAATATCGATGTCGCAGTGGTCTTTGTTGTCGCCTCTATGCCATGCTTGTTCGTGGTTGCCACAAACCGCAATGCAAACAGGAGCATCTTTGAAACCTTCTTTTCTATAAACGGCAGAAAATTCTTTAAGTGCCTCTCCCTGAATCACTTTTATCTCCCAAGGTTGTTTGTTACAAGCAGAAGGAGCAAGGCGAGCACACTCTAAAATGTAGTCTAAATCTTCTTTAGATACAGGTTTGGTATCGAATGTGCGAACAGAATATCTAGTTTTTATTAAATCTAAAACTCTCATGCGAAAAATGTTTTTAATTCAGATTTTAAATAGTTGATACCCACTGTAGTAGGTAGAGAAGGGGTTTGGCTTACCATTGTTAAGATTGCTTTTGCAAGCTCTATAGCAGGTGCTTGTGGGTCTACTTGTGCAGCACAAGCATTGATGATTTGCACAGTGTTTTCTTTGGCGTTTTTTACCATAGTCCAAGCCTCTTCACTCACGTACACTTGTTGAGCCACATTGTGTTCAAACTCTGCTCTAATGTTTGCAAGCAGGAAACTGTGATATTGAATCACAGTAGCACACTCGTTTTGTGTGCGAATAACAAGTGAATCTGGAGTGATTCTTTCTAGGAAAAGAACAAGTCTTTCGTATGCAGTGAAGCGGATAGGAAGAATATCCTTTTGTACTTGTTTGTAAAGCATATATCTCTGACGAGAACTTTCAGCAGCAAAGAATTTGTTAAGCATTACCCAAACTACAACAATTACCAATGCTGATGGGATAGTGTATTTTAAAATTTCAAAAAACATTTCCATATCTTAAATTTTTAATTTTTTTGCGATTTTATAATTATTTCTCTCTTGTGAAGAACGACTAATAAGTTCGCCCAAGAAACCTGTGATAAAGAACTGAGTACCAAGAATCATAAACAGTATAGCAATGTAAAAATATGGGCTATCTGTAACAAGTGGTGCTCTCATTTCGTTGCAAATGGCATATAGTTTGGTGCCGCCCACAATGCAAACAGCAATGAAACCAATTAGGAACATAAGGCTACCGCCAAGTCCGAAGAAGTGCATTGGTTTTACGCCAAATTTTGAAAGGAACCAAAGTGAAATAAGGTCTAGATAACCATTTACAAAGCGGTTGAATCCAAACTTACTTACACCAAATTTACGGGCTTGATGATGAACCTCTACCTCTGTAATTCTCTCATAACCAGCATTTTTTGCTAAATATGGAATGTAACGGTGCATTTCGCCGTAAACTTCTATGTTTTTCACAACTTCGTTTTTATATGCTTTAAGTCCGCAGTTGAAGTCGTGAAGTTTTATGCCAGAAACTTTTCTAGCAGTGGCATTGAACAATTTACTAGGAAGATTTTTGGTAAACACAGGGTCGAAACGTTTCTTTTTCCAACCTGATACTAAATCATAATCTTCCTTCATGATTTTATTGTAAAGTACAGGAATTTCATCTGGACTGTCTTGCAAATCGGCATCCATAGTAATAACCACATCGCCCTGTGCAGCTTCAAAACCGCAGAAAAGGGCAGGAGACTTACCATAATTGCGTCTAAATTTAATTCCTTTTACTTCAGGAAACTTGTCTGAAAGTTCTGAAATTACCTTCCAAGAAGAATCTTTACTTCCGTCGTCAATGAAAATAACTTCGTATGAATAATTATTTTTGTCTGCCACTTCTTTTATCCAAGCGTGCAGTTCTTTTAGCGATTCTTCCTCGTTGTATAGAGGTATAACAATAGAAATATCCATGTTTATCGTTTTTTATTAAGGATATAAGCGTTTATTAATGAGATGATTATGCCAACAAAACTATACATCCAAACATTTTGCATTGCCATTTGAGATGCAGTAGGAATAGGACTTGCATTTACAATTTCTTCTATTTGCGAAGCATCTGGCATAGTTTGTTTTATAATTTCAATATTTTGTAAAAGTGTGTTGTATTGTTCGGTGATAAATTCTGTGTTTATGAAACCATAATATACATACTCCACTGCAGCCAAAATTAATGAGGCAAAAAAGAACATAAAAAATCCGTGAGTATAGAAATTTCTATAGGTAAGTTCTTCGTCGGTTTTCTTTTTGAAATCTTTGCCTAGATAATATGCCACAAAAGGCACGCCTAAGGTAATGAAAATGAAAAGTAGGTTCAGAATAGTGCTATCTGCTGAACTTACCATAAAAAAGAATCTGATAACCAAGTATATAGCAAGGATAAGTCCGTGCCACATAGCTGCATTGTATACTTTGCTTTGTTGAATTTGTTGCATAGTTTGTTTAAACGTTTAATTGTTTTGCAAACATCTGGCACTTCGACTGGCTCAGTGACCGATGTTCGTTTTTATTCGTTTGCGTTAGGCCACGCTTGCGATTTTAAATCAAAACACTGACCATCACGAGTTTGAAGCATTTTACCTTCCTCTTTATCAGTGATATAACCAATAACTTTTATGTCTTTTAGGTTGTTGATTTTCTCGTGAAGAGTAACTGGCACAGTGAACAAAAGTTCGTAATCTTCACCGCCGTGTAGGGCAGCAGTGGTAAGATTCATGTTAAATTCCTCTGCCATGCTAGCAGTTTCGTAGTCGATAGGAATTTTTTCTTCAAAAATTCTACAACCCACGCCACTTGCTTTGCAAATTTGGAACACATCAGAAACCATTTCGTCAGAAAGGTCTATCATAGAAGTTGGTTTAATACCTTCTTTTTTAAGCGCATCTATAATGTCGCGTCTTGCTTCAGGTTTAAGTTGACGTTGAAGAATATATTCTTTACCTGCAAAATCTGGTTGAACATCTATCCCTGGTTCATTGTTTTGTGAAAGAATACTCTTCTCACGTTCAAGAAGTTGAAGACCCATATATGCAGCGCCAAGGTTGCCAGATACACAGATTAAATCTGTTGGTTTTGCACCATTTCTGTATGTGATTTCCTCTTCTTTTGCCATACCAATGCATGTAAGACTTATTGTAAGCCCTGTTAGAGAACTAGAAGTGTCGCCACCCACAAGGTCTACACCATGTCTTTGGCACGCAAGTAACACACCTGCATAAAATTCTTCTACATCTTCTATAGAAAAACGTTTTGAAAGCCCAAGTGAAACAGTAAGTTGGGTAGGGTATGCATTCATGGCATAAATATCTGAGAAATTTGCCATAGCTGCTTTATAACCAAGGTGTTTTAGTGGAAAATAACTTAAATCGAAGTGAATACCCTCTAGCATTAGGTCTGTAGAAACAAGCATTCTATCTGCGCCTTCCTTCAATGAAATCACTGCAGCGTCGTCGCCAATGCCTTTTTTAGAGGTTTCGTTTTCAAGTTTTACGTATTTATTAATGTGGTCAATAAGTCCAAATTCGCCTATTGTACTAATTTCTGTTCTAGACATAATAAGAGAAAATTAATTCTTACAAAAATAATAATTTTTTTTCTCTTCTCAATGAATTTAATTGGGTATCTCATTATAAAATGTTATTTTTGCTAATATAAAAAGTAAATGTTTATGGTAGTTTATCCTAATGCTAAAATTAATCTTGGTTTGCACATAGTGAGCAAACGTCCAGATGGTTATCACAACTTGGAAACTGTGTTTTTTCCACTTTATATTAAAGACAAAATCGAGATAGAAGAGGCGAGTGAATTTTCATTCAATTTGGAAGGGCTGAAAATAGACGGTGATGTGGAAAGTAACCTTGTGGTGAAGGCTTATAGACTACTTCAAAAAGATTTTTTACTGCCTAATGTGAAAATTTCGATGCAAAAAAATATTCCATTTGGAGCAGGGCTTGGCGGTGGTTCTGCTGATGCTTCTTTTACTTTAAAGGCTCTAAATGAGATGTTTAACTTAGGTTTGAGTGATGATGTTTTGGCAGGTTACGCTTCTAAACTTGGTGCGGATTGTCCGTTTTTTATCTACAATAGACCAATGCTTGCCACTGGCATAGGTACAGAACTTTCACCAATAGAACTTTCACTTGAGGGTTACAAAATAGAGTGGGTGAAACCAAATGTGCATGTTTCTACAGCTGATGCTTACAGACACGTGAAACCAAAACAACCAGCGTTTGACTTGCGTGAACTTCCAAATATTCCTATCACAGAGTGGAAAAATTGTCTTGTAAACGACTTTGAAGAGAGTGTGTTTGCCCAATATCCAGAACTTGCCGACATTAAACAAGATTTTTACAATCGCGGTGCCATCTATGCCGCCATGTCTGGCTCTGGCTCAACAATCTTTGGCATTTTTAAAAGTTAGTAGTGCTTGGATGCAGAGAATCATAAATCCCAAACCGTAACCCCATGGTGCTAAATACCATAAGTTTTCATTGATAAACATTGCACCCCAAAAACCAATTTGGCACAAAATAGCGCAAATATAAGTAGTGATTATGATATTTGTGTGTAATTTGTTTTTTGCAAATTTTGCGAGAGAAAGGAATGCCAACCCACAAAAGAATCCCCATGCTACATAGTCTACAGCCATTTCTACCGATGGCCAATATCCTATTTGAAAGTATGTAGGTACGTTAACTCCTTGATTTATAAGAGGTCTTGTTACAGCTATGTTCACAAAATGTGCAATGGCTGTGAGAGAAAAGGTGCATGCCATAAAGGCATTTGTTAGTGTGCAACCTAAGTTTGTAACGTTTAGAATGTTTTGTAGTTTGTATAAAACAATCATTACAACGGGAGCACTTAAAACAGTGAGTAGTTCCCAAATTGTTAGGGCTACTTCTGTTTTAAATACCATAAAACCTGCTACCGCGACAAAATACAATACACAGGTAATAATCCCTATAAAAAAGATTTTTTTGTTCACCCTTTAAAATTTCTCAAGTAGTACTACGTTTTCTACATGGTGTGTATGTGGGAACATATCCACAGGTTGCACTGCAACGATTTTGTATTGCTCACTCATCATGGCAAGGTCGCGAGCTTGAGTGGCAGGGTTGCAACTAACGTAAACAATTTTTTCAGGAGCGGCGTTTAGGATTACCTTAATAACGTCTTCGTGCATACCAGCACGAGGAGGGTCGGTGATAATCACATCTGGTTTGCCATGCTCAGCAATGAAATCATCGGTAAGGATGTTTTTCATATCGCCAGCATAGAAAAGTAGGTTGTCAAGGCCGTTTAATTCAGCATTTACTTTTGCGTCCTCAATGGCTTCTGGCACATATTCAATACCAACTACTTTTTTCGCTTTTTTAGCAACGAAGTTTGCGATAGTACCAGTACCTGTGTAAAGGTCGTAAACCATTTCGTTGCCTGTAAGACCTGCAAATTCACGAGCTACTTTGTAAAGTTCGTATGCTTGTAGAGTATTTGTTTGATAGAAAGACTTAGGACCAACCTTAAATTTAAGGTCTTCCATAGTTTCGTAGAAGAAATCTTTGCCCTTGTATACCATTACCTCTTGGTCGCCAATGGTGTCGTTTGCCTTTTGGTTGCAGATATAGAGTAGGGAAGTGATTTCTGGGAAATTTGTTGCAAGGTGTTCAAGAAGACCGTTCCAAACAACTTCATCACGCTCTGCAAACACCACAATTACCATAAGTTCGCCTGTGGTAACAGAATTTCTAATCATAAGAGTACGCATCATACCCACTTGAGAACGCAAGTCGAAGTATGAAATGTTGTTTTCCATACAATACTTATGAGTAGCAATTCTTATGCGGTTTGAAATTTCATCTTGCAGATAACAATTTTCTATATGAAGAACCTTGTCGAAACAACCTGGAATGTGAAAACCAAGAGCTTTTTTTCTTTTTTGCTCGTCTGGAAGTTGCATTTCTTCTGTTGTAAGCCATGCCTTTGCAGAAAAAGTAAATTCTAGTTTATTTCTATAATGAGTAGTAAGTTTAGAACCCAAAATAGGACTAATTTCTGGTAAATTTAGTTTACCAATACGAACCAAATTGTCTACAACTTGGTTTTGTTTGTATTTCAACTGCTCAGAATATGGCAGGTTTTGCCATTTACAACCACCGCAAAGACCAAATTGTGCACAAAAAGGAGTTTCTCTCACAGGAGAATATGTCTTGAAGTTGATAACACGTGCTTCTGCGTATGATTTTTTCTTTTTAGTCACTTGCACATCTACCACATCGCCAGGCACAGCGTATGGAATGAAAATTACTAAATCGTCGTGACGTGCAATAGCTTTACCTTCTGCAGCAACATCTGTAATTAAAAGGTCTTCTATAATTGGAAGTGGTTTTTTACGAGCCATTTATGTTTAGTTAGGAGTGAGAAGTTAGGAGTGAGGAGTTGAAACTTTCACTTTAAACTTCATTTAGACAATTATAAATTAAAAAAAGGAATTAGGAATGAAGAATAATTCCTAATTCCTCATTCCACATTCCTAATTGATTATTATACTAAGTAGCTAGAGCTAATAGATTTGTTTGTATTTACGTTGATAATAGTGTTAGCTATAAGTTCTGCAACGCTTAATACTTTAATTTTTTCAGATTCTTTCTTAAGTGGAATAGAGTCTGTGAAGTAGATAGCTGTTAGTTTAGATTTTTCGATACGTTCTGTAGCAGGGTCTGAAAGCACGCCGTGAGAAGCAAATGCACGTACAGAAAGAGCACCGTTTTCAATCATAAGGTCTGCAGCTTTGGTGATAGTACCAGCTGTATCCACCATATCATCAAGGATGATAACGTTTTTACCTTTAACATCACCGATAATCTTCATAGATTCTACCACGTTAGCTTTAGCACGTTGTTTGTGACAAAGAACTAAATCTACACCTAAATATTTAGCGTATGAGCTAGCACGTTTAGAACCACCAACGTCTGGAGAAGCAATTACTAGGTCTTCTAGTTTCATAGATTGGATATAAGGTAAGAAAATAGAAGAAGCAAGTAAGTGATCTACTGGACAATCGAAGAAACCTTGAATTTGGTCTGCGTGAAGGTCAAGTGTGATAACACGGTCGATACCTGCTGTTGTTAGTAGGTCTGCGATCAATTTTGCACCTATAGAAACACGTGGTTTGTCTTTACGGTCTTGACGAGCCCATCCGAAATAAGGGATAACAGGGATAACTTTCTTAGCAGAAGCACGTTTAGCAGCGTCAATCATAAGTAATAATTCTAATAAGTTATCAGAATTTGGGAATGTTGATTGTACTAAATATACTTCACAACCACGAATAGATTCTTCGTATGAAACTACGAATTCACCGTCAGCGAAATATTGGATATTCATGTTACCTAGTGGGCAACCCAATTTTTCGCACACTTTTTCTGCCATGTATCTTGACTTTGTGCCACAGAATACTTTGAAAGGAGTTGGAGCGTTCATTTCTATAAATTTATTATTAATAAGCAAATAATGGATAATCTTTCATAATGTCGTTAACACGAGAGCGAACTGCAGCAATGCTGTTTTCGTCTTCTGGATTGTTAAGAACTTCTTCAATCATTTCTGCGATAACAACCATTAGGTCTTCTTTTGCACCACGAGTAGTGATAGCTGGAGTACCAAGACGTATACCAGATGTTTGGAAAGCAGAACGGCTATCGAATGGTACCATGTTTTTGTTACATGTAATGTCGGCAGCAACAAGTGCTTTTTCTGCTACTTTACCAGTTAGGTCTGGATATTTAGAACGTAGGTCTACTAGCATAGAGTGGTTGTCTGTACCGTTAGAAACGATTTTGAAACCACGTTTGATAAGTTCTTCTGCAAGTTTAGCAGCGTTCTTTTGTACTTGAATTTGGTATTCTTTGTATTCTGGTTGAAGACATTCACCAAATGCCACAGCTTTAGCTGCAATAACGTGTTCTAGTGGACCACCTTGAATGCCAGGGAACACTGCTGAGTCTAGGCAAGCAGACATCATTTTGATTTCACCTTTAGGTGTTTTCACACCTTTTGGGTTAGGGAAGTCTTCACCCATCATAATCACACCACCACGAGGACCACGAAGGGTTTTGTGAGTAGTAGAAGTTACGATGTGAGCATATTTAAGTGGGTTGTCTAGTAGGCCAGCAGCAATAAGACCTGCAGGGTGAGCCATATCCACAAGAAGGATAGCACCTACTTTGTCAGCTATTTCGCGCATGCGTTTGTAATCCCATTCACGAGAGTAAGCAGAACCACCACCGATAATCATTTTTGGTTTTTCGCGTAGAGCGGTTTCTTCCATTTGATCATAATCAACACGACCAGTTTCTTCGTTTAGGTTATATTCACATGGAGTGTAAATAAGACCAGAAGAGTTTACAAGTGAACCGTGAGAAAGGTGACCACCGTGAGCAAGGTTTAGACCCATGAATTTGTCGCCTGGGTTAAGTACTGCTAAAAATACAGCAGCATTTGCTTGTGCACCAGAGTGTGGTTGAACGTTAGCCCAGCAAGCACCAAAAATTTCTTTTAGGCGGTCGATAGCAAGTTGTTCACTTTCGTCTACCACTTCACAACCACCATAGTAACGTTTACCTGGGTAACCTTCTGCATATTTGTTTGTTAATACAGAACCCATAGCTTCCATTACTTGGTCGCTAACAAAGTTTTCAGAAGCGATTAACTCGATGCCTTTCATTTGGCGTTCGCGTTCTCTTTTAATAATGTCAAAAATAGCTGAATCCCTTTTCATAATTTGAGAATTTATATTTATAAAGTTTCGAATATTCTTTCTAGTTGTGCTTCGTCCATAACTAATACCTGACGGCCTTTGCTACCATCTTGAGGTCCTACAATGCCAGCCGCTTCTAGTTGGTCCATAATTCTACCAGCACGGTTGTAGCCAATAGAGAATTTACGTTGAATCATAGAAGTAGAACCACTTTGGTTTAGAACCACTAAGCGGGCAGCGTCTTCAAACATTGCATCGCGTTGGCTCATATCTATACCTCTCATATTAGTGTCGCCACCATCGCCTAATTCTACTTCTGGAAGATAGAATGCGTGAGTATAACCTTGTTGGTTACTAATAAATTCACATATTTCTTCTACTTCTGGAGTGTCAACCAATGCACATTGCACGCGAGTAAGGTCGTTGCCTTGAGTGAATAATAAGTCGCCACGTCCTACAAGTTGGTTTGCACCAGGAGAGTCTAGGATAGTGCGTGAGTCTATCATAGAAGACACCTTAAATGCTAAACGACCTGGGAAGTTTGCCTTGATAGAACCAGTAATAATATTGGTAGATGGACGTTGTGTGGCTATAATCATGTGAATACCTGCAGCACGAGCAAGCTGTGCTATACGTGCAATAGGCATTTCTACTTCTTTGCCTGCTGTCATAATAAGGTCGGCAAACTCGTCAATGATTACTACCATATAAGGTAGGTAGCGGTGACCATTTTCAGGGTTTAGCTGACGAGAAGTAAATTTAGCATTATACTCTTTAATGTTTCTTACGTGTGCTTTTTTTAGCAAGTCGAAACGGGTGTCCATTTCTTTACAAATAGACTGAAGAGTTTGAGTTACTTTTGTTACGTCTGAAATAACAGCATCTTCACTATCTTCTAGTTTTGCAAGGAAATGTTTTTCAATAGTAGAGTATAGTGTAAACTCTGTCTTTTTAGGGTCGATTAGTACAATCTTAAGTTGCGAAGGGTGTTTTTTGTAAAGTAAAGATGTGATAATCGCATTCAGTCCTACGGACTTTCCTTGACCTGTGGCACCTGCAACAAGTAGGTGAGGTAGTTTACACAAATCTAGCATAAATACCTCGTTTGTAATAGTCTTACCAATAGCAATAGGAAGGTCGAAACTAGTGTTTTGGAACTTCTCAGAAGCAATAAGCGAGCGCATTGGTACTATTTGTGGTTTCTTGTTTGGAACCTCAATACCTACAGTGCCTCTACCAGGGATAGGTGCAATAATACGTATGCCAGTAGCTGCTAGAGATAGTGCTATATCGTCTCCTAGATTGCGGATTTTGCTAATACGGATACCATCGTCTGGCACTATTTCATAAAGAGTAATAGTAGGACCTACTGTGGCATCTATTTTCTTAATAGTAATGCCGTAGTTTCTCAAGGTTTGAGTAATTCTTTCCTTGTTTTCTTGTTGTTCTGCAGCGTCCACACTCTTAAGTTCCCCGTAGTCTTTAAGAAGGTCGTATGATGGATATTTGTAATATTCAAGGTCTAGAGTAGGGTCGTAGTCTTTATTTTGTTCTACAAGCTCAGAACCTTCGCCCTCTGCTACTGTAACGGTAAATTCTACGTCTTCATTTTCTTTTTCTTCTACATGAAGATTAGGTTTTCGAGCTTCTACTTGTGGCTGTGCAATGTTCTCCTCTAAAACTGTTTGTATTTTTTCGTAATCGTCTTTGGTGTCAACTTCTTCCTGTTCTTCTGCATTTTCTTCTTCAGGCTCTACAATTTCTTC
>JAXJWL010000079.1:0-1512 GCA_036308065.1 Paludibacteraceae bacterium | reverse complement strand
GTCGGGGTGAACAATTCGCTTTCTACATTTAACAAAAACTCTGTGATTTCAAAAATAAACAACAACGAAGAAGTGGTTTTAGATACACTTTTTACAAATATGTTTGCCAAGTCAATGGAGATTTCAGAGCTTACAGGAGGCGCTTTTGATATTACAGTGGCACCACTTGTAAATGCTTGGGGCTTTGGTTTCGACCCATCTAGCGATAAAAAATGGCTTTCTGCGGAAGAAATTGATAGCATTAAGCAGTTTGTGGGGTATAAAAAGGTGTGGATTGAGGACTCTGTGGTAGTAAAAGCAGACCCTCGTGTACGTTTGGATGCTTCAGCCATTGCAAAAGGCTATGGATGCGACCTTGTAGCTGAATATCTTCGTGCAAAAGGTTGCCAAAACTTTATGGTGGATATAGGTGGCGAACTTGTTGTAGCGGGTGTAAATCCTAACGGCAGAAAGTGGAGAGTGGGAGTGAGCAAACCAGAAAATACTACAGATGCCAATGTGGTTGAAGTGCTTGAAGTAACCGATTGTGCCGTGGCCACATCTGGCAACTACAGACAGTTTTACCAAACAGAAGACGGCATGGTTGGTCACACAATAGACCCTCGCACTGGTCGTCCTGCCGTAAACAACATAGTAAGTGCCACCATCATTGCCCCAACCTGCATGGAAGCCGATGCCCTTGCCACAGCAGCCATGGTAATATCAGACTCAACAGTGATAAAATCTTGGTGCAGAGAAACTTATTTGCAGTATAAATGATTCAATAACTGTTCCTGAACTTGTCGACGTGTTGATGACCGTCAGGTATGTGTTGATGAATGTATGTGAATAATAACGGTCCCTGAGCTTGTCGAAGGGTTGTCGAATTATTCACATGTAATCTGTAGGGACGTAGCGTGCTGCGTCCGTGATTAATTATAAATACGGATTGTACTGCTTTTCAAAGGCGATGGTGGTAGAAGGACCGTGACCAGGGTAAACGATGGTGTTTTCTGGTAGGGTCATGATTTTCTTTGTAAGTGATGAAATAAGAGTGCCATAATCGCCTCCTGGAAGGTCTGTTCTGCCAATGCTACCTTTAAATAGGCTGTCGCCAATGATTAAAACACCGTCTTTTTCGTTGTAGAAACCAACTCCACCTGCGCTGTGTCCTGGCACAGAGATTACTTGCAGCTGAGTTTCGCCAAATTTTACCACGTCCCCGTCGTTTAGGTAAGATTTTAGCCCTTGTATATCACCATGATATGGTATGCCAAACACTTCGGCGTATGATTTCATCATAGCAAGGTTTTTCTCTTCCAACTGGTTGGCTTCTGCCTTCAAACCAAAACGTTTATATAAAAAATCATTACCAAAACAGTGGTCTAAGTGCATGTGGGTGTTGAGGATGCGAGTAAGTTTCAATCCTTCTGTGTCCAAATATTTACAAAATTCCTCTTCTTCGTAGTCGAAAAGAAATCCAGCATCTACCACCACACACTCTTTAGACTCTTCGTCTATTAGTAGGTATGT
>JAXJWL010000078.1:0-4161 GCA_036308065.1 Paludibacteraceae bacterium | reverse complement strand
GTATTCAGTACCAAACTCCTTCGCGTTTTTATCAAGCGTGTCAACTTGTTTTTTAGACACAGGGTCTGTAATTGGCTTATCTTGATTGAGCGTTGGAATGTTGTGGTCTGGAATACAAGTAATTTGTTGCGGACGAAACACTTTTAGCGCCCTCTTTCTAAGTCCGTCAAATGCTTGTGGACTTGTCACCTCGTGACAATACATGCGGTCGATATAAAGCTGTGTAGGTCCGTCCTCCACCACGCTCACCACATGCGCATCCCAAATTTTATCAAATAATGTGTTCATAATTTTAAAATTTATTTATTGCATCTATGTACGCTTCTACCGACGCTACCACAATATCCGTGTCGGCACCAAAGCCATAATACACCTTATTATTATGTAATACTTGCATGTGTACTTTACCCATATCGTCGCTACCACGGTCGATAGCTTGAATGGTAAATTCTTGAAGCACCATTTCGCGTTTGATTATTTGTTTAACAGCTTTGATGGCAGCGTCCACAGGACCATTACCAGAAGAAGATGCTTCAAATTTTTCGCCAGCAATAAGTAGAGAAATACTTGCCACAGATTTCACACCTTTACCAGATGTAACTTGCAGATAATCAAGCTGAATACGTTTTGCTTTTGATGATTCTTTTCCTGCAAGAAGAAGAATATCTGCATCATTAATATTTTTCTTTTTGTCTGCAAGTGCAAGGAATTTTTGATATAGTTCGTCTAGTTTTTCGCCTTCAACATCCACGCCCAACACGTTTAAACGATGTTTAAGCGCAGCTCTACCACTACGAGCTGTAAGAAGGATAGAATTGTCGTCGATACCCACATCTTTTGGGTTGATTATTTCGTAGGTTTGAATATTTTTAAGCACGCCATCTTGGTGAATACCAGACGAATGTGCAAAAGCATTGCGACCCACAATAGCCTTGTTTGCCTGAACAGGCATATTCATAAGATTTGAAACCAAACGGCTCGCAGAAACTATCTTTTGAGTGTTGATATTGGTATCGATGCCAAGGTTTTTATGACATTTAAGAATCATTGCAATTTCTTCCAAAGAAGTATTGCCAGCACGCTCGCCTATTCCGTTTATTGTCACTTCCACTTGACGTGCGCCATTAAGCACACCTGCCATAGTATTTGCAGTGGCCATACCCAAATCGTTGTGACAGTGGGTAGAAATAATTGCTTTGTCGATGTTTGACACATTTTCCATTAGGTATTTGATTTTTGCGCCAAATTCGTCTGGAAGACAATATCCTGTGGTATCTGGAATATTTACAACTGTGGCACCTGCCTTAATAACAGCCTCCACCACTCGCGCAAGGTACTCATTGTCGGTTCTGCCTGCATCTTCACAGTAAAATTCCACATCTTCTACATATTTTTTTGCATATTTTGTGGCAGCAATGGCACGCTCCAATATTTCATCTCTATTTGAGTTGAATTTATATTGAATATGATAATCCGATGTGCCAATACCTGTATGAATACGCTTGTTTTTTGCATATTTAAGTGCTTCAACGGCAATGTCAATGTCTTTTTGAACTCCGCGTGTAAGCGCGCAAATGGTAGGCCAAGTAACAGCCTTAGAAATTTCTACAACTGAGTTGAAATCGCCTGGAGAAGACACAGGAAAACCAGCCTCAATAATATCCACACCAAGTGCTTCAAGTGCTTTTGCCACCTGAATTTTCTCTACTGTATTAAGTTGACAGCCAGGCACTTGCTCACCATCACGAAGAGTTGTATCGAAAATAAAAATTTTGTTAGACATAGTTTTTATCTTTTATCAATCGGGCACTTCGACAAGCTCAGTGACCGATTTTTTGTTTAGTTGTTTAGACGGTGGCTGAGCCTGTCGAAGCCCCCGATATAAAAAATTAAGCCTCTGTTGCTATAGGAAGCAAGAGAGGCTCAAATTTTTGAATTATATATACCAAACTTACTTCCTATTACTTTGTAGCAGGATAATAATGTTTAGTATAATAATAATGTTTTTCACTTTGTTAGTTTTTTATCTTTTGCGATTGCAAATTTATAGCAATTATTTGATTTAGCAAACAAATTAACAAAAAAAAATTGCATTTATTTCCAGCAGAAGTACACTTTTTATTCAGTTCCTTTGTTATTTCATTAGTTTATTAAGTATTTCAATAAAACGTTTTTGTGCCAAAGGTTGCTTGTTTTCTTGGAAATTTGCGTACGCTTCGTGATAATCGCTAAAAATATCGTCGATGATTTCCTCAAAAATTGGGTCTTCGTTTACTACACGTTTCACTGCCAAACGACGATAAAACTGCACTGCTTTGAGTTTTTCCTCGTATTGCTCTGGCTTTTCCATCTCTATAAGATGCTCACTCTGAATAAGATGATAGAAAAAGTTGTAAAACTCTTCTCTATCTTTAAACCATGGACGTAGCACCGCCATCGTCTTTTGGTCTAGTTTTTGTATTTTCTCTTGTGTTTCGGTCATATTGTGTTTTGTTTACTCGCTTTCGCTCCCCTGCCTCGCCGCTCCGCTCTGAGACGGGGTTACAACTCTGTGCCACCCTAAAGGGTGGAGTTTAATCGGTATCTTCTTCTCCCCCGCCTTGCGCTACGCTTAAGACGGGGTTACAACCCAATTGCACCCTGCGGGTGTTTTATACAGGCGTCACCAGACTACCCTTCGACAAGCTCATGGACCACGTCCTCTGACAGCTACCTAAATTATCTCCTTCGGTCATCAATACGTGTTTCCCGCTCTGCATAACAAATTTGTTCTGCTCTTACTTGCAAAACTATTAATTCAAAATTAAAGCATTGCAAAGTTAAAAAAAATACACCTTATTATATTTAAATTGAGATATTTTTTTTGTAAATTTGCGAGATTTTATATTTCATCTAAAAAATACTGGTTTTGAAAACAAAAAACATCATATTATCCCTATGTTTTGCATTGTGTTTGGCAAGTTGCAACTACAAAACTGAAGCTGAACAAGAAGAGCAAATCTTTCAAGAAATTGCCGAGGACAAAATCAACATTGAATACGGCGGTATCATAATAGACGATTATAATGCTATCGACAAAACAATTACCTCTGGCACAGCAGTTTCCAACCTATTTATTAGCGCAGGTGTTGACCCAAAGACTGCTTATCAATTGAATTTCACTCCTGACAGTATTTTCAGTGCAAAACGCGTGAAAGCAGGTAAAAGTTATACCATTTATCAAACAAAAGATAGCGTAGCAAAGACCGATTATATTGTTTATCACCGTTCACTTGTGGAGCACGTGGTGTTTGATTTCAAGGATTCATTGAATGTAAGTCTTTACAAAAAGCCTGTTACAACGGTAACTAAAGTAGACTCTGCAAAGATAGAATCTTCAATGTGGAATGCAATTGTTGACAACAATTTGAACTTGGGTCTTGCAGGCGAACTTTCTGAGATTTTTGCATGGGTTATTGACTTCTTCGGCATTCAGCCAGGCGACGGATTCAAGGTTTATTACGACGAAAGCTATGTAGATAGCACTTCTGTGGGCATTAGCAAGATTCACGCGGCTGTGTTTACTCACAATAAGCAACAATATTATGCTTATAACTACGAAAACGGCGAAACAAGTGGTTTTTGGGACGAAAAAGGAAATAGCTTGAAGAAAGCATTCCTAAAAGCTCCGCTTAAATTTAAACGTATTTCATCTGGATTTACATACAAACGCAAACACCCTGTGTATAAAGTATATAGACCTCACACTGGCATCGACTATGCTGCTCCAAAGGGCACTCCTGTAATGTCTATCGGTGATGGTAAAGTTACACTTCGTGCATGGAAAGGTGGCGGTGGTAATACCGTATATATTAAACACAACAGCGTGTATAGTTCTGGTTATCTGCACCTTTCTGCATACGCAAAAGGCTTAAAAGTGGGCGACCGCGTGCGTCAAGGACAGGTGATTGGTTATGTGGGTAGCACTGGTGCTTCTACTGGTCCTCACCTAGACTTTAGAGTGTGGAAAAACGGCACTCCTATCAACCCTCTTAAAATGGAGTCTCCATCTGTAGCGCCTATCCCAGCTGCGCTAAAGGAGGATTTTAAGGTGGTACGCGATTCGCTAAATACAAAGTTAGGAGTTGGCGATAGCGAGCAATGAGAGAGCATAAAGGAAAT
>JAXJWL010000077.1:0-5376 GCA_036308065.1 Paludibacteraceae bacterium | reverse complement strand
CTCACATTGAAATATGGGTTGTCTTTTAAGTTGCCATATCCACCGTAAAGCCTTTCAAAAGGGTGGTTGCCTGTGGCATGGTTGAACACCATATCTACGATAACAGCAATACCACGTTTGTGACATTCATCAACAATAGTTTTAAACTGTTCTTCTGTGCCATACGCTTTATCGATAGCGAAATAGTGGTTTGGAGAATAACCCCAGCTTAAGTTGCCGTCGAACTCACAAAGAGGCATAAATTCTAGTGCATTAATACCTAAGTCTGCTAAGTAATCTATTTTTTCTATAATAGATTTAAAGCTCTTGTTCTTACTCCAAGTATAAGGCCAAATTTCGTAAATAACTAGGTTGTTTTTGTTTGGACGTTTGAAATTTAATGTTTCTTTACTCCAATTGAACGCCTTTTTACCTGGTTGAATCACAGTAACATAACCGCTACCACCATTTGGATAGTCCATAAGAGTTGGGTCTTGTGTTTTTGGTTCCCATTTGTCGTCGCCGTGAAGCACCTTGGTAGAATATGGGTCTGAAATTTGCACGTAAGAGCCGTTGCTCATCTTCACGCCATATTGGAATGCATATTCCTTGCCAGCAGTAAGACCAGTGAAGGTGTACCAGAAATAATTGCCGTCTTTGTAGCATTGATAATCGTTGCTTATGTTCCAATAGTTTGCATCGCAAAGAATGTAAACATTTTTGGCTGTAACATTAGATTTGCTTGGAGATACATAAAGCGAAACGGTTACCTTTGTTGGGTCATTGGCATCGTAGAAGATACCATCTGTAATTCCGGCAGGACGTGTTTTTGTGGTAGGAGCTTTGTCTTCAAAACCAAATGGACAAAGAATGTCGCCAGATTGTTTTGTAGCCTTTTCATTGCGGAAAACAAAGTTTAAACCTGTAATCTCCATATCTTTTGCACAATCGTAGAAGGTGTAAATATTGTCGATTGTAAGCACCCATTTTGTGCCAGATTTAGTAAGTTTATACTTTGCTGTGTTTGTTCCCCAAGCAGGAGCGCAAGTCCAATTGCCCTTTTCTTTTGTTGTAACACCTGTGTGAGCATAACAAGTAGTTTGACCAGCCATATCTGTGCCAGCAGGGTCGAATGTTACCACCACTTTGCCCTTGTATCCTTGCGGAATAACAGCAGGGTCTGTGGTCACCTGCGCCATGGTGCTCCAGACTGTCACCAATAGCGACGATAATAAAAGTAGTAATCTTTTCATGTGATTTGTATTTTAAGTTGATTTGATTTTAAGGTAAAATATTTTTCATTCCGTAAAATTAAAAAATTTTCATGAAAAATGCAATAATATAGGCAGAAAATACACAATTGTCACGAAGAACTTTGTGTAGGGACACGGTTGCTGAGCCTGTCGAAGCACAGCGTGCTGTCTCCGTGATTCAGAAAAAAAGGCAATCAACAAAGATCTGTCAGACCCACAGTGTAGGGACACAGCGTGCTGTGTCCGTGCGACGGAAAACGCACCTTTTTACAGGTTGAAAACATAGGAAAACGCACCTTTTTGACCCTCTATTTTATAGGAAAACGCACCTCAATAATTGTAAATGGTTAATACATAAGTAGTTGCAGAATTTGGAAAATTGGTTGAAAATCACTATTCCTATCTACTACGTTATGTTTCTAAAAAACGAGTCAACCAACTCAGAGCAATACCTGTGGTAGGGTTTTAATAAAAACACCACTGCCCCGACGGGTGAAAACTAATTCTCATTTCCGGCAGGGCAGTGTGAGTAATCACTATAATTAGTCATATAGACATTTCGTCTAGTTAATTGACTAATTAACTTATACTTCAAATTTTTTCAAATCATAATACATTAAAACAGTTTCATCATCTACATCTGGTTTTACCAAAACTTTAAAACCATTTTTCTCGTAGAATGACATTTTAGAAACTAAAGCATCTACAGTAATATATCTGCAGCCTGTTTTATTTTCATGAGTGAACCAATATTTAATGAAATTCAGAATCTTTGTTCCCCAACCCATTGATTGATATGGTATAGATATTCCTAGTCTGCCTAATTTCACTGCAGGTTTTGTACTACGCCTTTTAAGATTTGGAATATCGCGTGAAAGTCTATTCCATGTAGAATTGTCAACGAAAGTCCTATCTATAGTATCATTCGATAAACTAAAATATGCTATAGTTTGTTGATTTTCAGAATCTTCTACTAAGTATGTCTTTGCAAGTAGTTCTATAGAGTGATGTACAGCATTAGGAATAGTAGGGTCTTTTTCTAACAAAAAACCGTTTAAATCTGCGTCACCACAGTCAAACGGTTTTATGATATCTGCAGGATTTAATCTCTTTAATTCTATATTCTTCATAATTTACAAGTTGCTATAGATGAGAAAAAATCAAATGCTTGCTTGGCACGTTCTTGTTCTTCTTTTGTAACTGGTTCAACGTGCAAGGAGTCTAATGTGAATTTAACCGCATCATCTCCTGTCAATACTGGTGTGTCTTTTATTGGTTTTGCCATAAAATGGGATATTAATTAGTTTTCATGCACAAAGATAAATATTTTTATTCTAATATCCTCATAGTTACATCAGATTAGGGTCTGTAACTATTAAACAACCCTGTGATTTTAAGGCTGCCAACCATGTTTTAGAAAATCTTTTTGTTTCATTAGTGCTTTGAGAAGTGCACTCTCTATTGTTTGTTTCCTTTTTTGTTTTCATAATCGTAAATTTTTTTGATGTTAATAAATAGTTTTTACTTCTTATAAGTTTTAATGTAGTTGGTGATGGTAATGCAAAGATATAGGATTTAATTTAGAATAACAAAAAGTAAATAGAAAAACACAATTGCCACGACCAAAACACCACTGCCCCGACTTATGAGGTCGAGGCAGAGGATAGGGATGCTAATTGTTAACTTTAAAGTATCATATCTTATAGCTCTTTACAAACACCTTTTTGCAAAAGAGAGACTATTCTACAACATTGCGTTTTCTTCTTGCAAAAGCATAAGCCAGTGCAAATGGAAGAAGAATTAGTGCTTCGCCAAGAGGAGATTCACCCAATGCTACACCATTTGAACAAGAATTTACACAAAGGTTATATGCTTCTTCATCATCATAAATCATCAAAACTTTTGAGAAACAACATTCACCACAAACGTTAGGATCTTGTGGAGTTCCCTCTATGGTGCAGACTGCGATATCAATATTTTGACTAGAATATAACATTGACGTACCATTGATAGTGGTTCCTATACTTAATGAGTATGTTTCATTTCCAGAACTCGCACCATCATACATACTGTAAGAAGAAGAAGGTAAAGTTACTGCCATAGCAACAGATGCTACCATCCAAAACAATACACTAAAAATTAAATATCTATTTTTCATATTATTGAATTTTTCTATATGACTTAAGAGTTTCTTTTAGGAATGAGAATAACTCCTCACTCCTAACTCCTCACTCCTAACTAATTTATTTCAGTATCACTTTCTCTGTTCTACTAGCAGTATCTCCAATTACTTGTACTATATACACTCCCATAGGAACAGGTAGTTTTATATTTTCATAATAACCACTCGCTTTGTATGTCATAGTTTTACCTGCAGTATCACTGATGTTGATTGTTTCTAGCTCTACACCATTTGTTATAATGCTGATAGTGTTGCTATCTTCTTTAACAAAAATATTTATGCTATTAACATCACTAGCAACGTCTTCAATCTCAGTTGGAGTATCTTCTTCTGGATTTTCCTCAGAAGTTGCTTCTTCTAAGTAAAGGAAGAAACGACCTTCTAAATCACCAATTGATAAGGTTTCTGTAGTATATGGAGTTTCCAATAAATCACATTCCACACCTTTAAGTTTATCCACTAAAATCACTTTATCGAAGCCTCTGAACCATACTTTTTCAAAACGTACATTCATAGCATATTTAATTTTTATTCCAAGTGGAATTACTTGAGATGTTGAAGCCACATCTACACTGCTATATTTGCCGTCATTTGCAATAATGTATAACTCAGGAGTTAATGTATTAGGAGCAAACGCTTTTTCTACATCTGCTTCAGATTTGTTTCCTTCTCCTAAGAATTCATCGTAACGAATTACCACGTTGCTATTTTCAACATTGGTATTTGCGTTAAATAGGTTTAGTGAAACTAAAGGCATTTCATGTTCTGCAGAACGTGATCTTGTGTTTGCATCTACCAACATTTCTGAGGTAATTACCAATTCAGTTACACCATTGTTTGGTTGGAATATGAAACCATGTTGAGGTTTTAAATGAACTGTTTGTACAGCATCAACAGATTTGAATGAACCCGCTGTTGCATCATAGAATTGTATCTTACCAGACTTGATTTTTTTAGCATCAATATTGCATGGATAGGTATTATTAAGTAGATAATATTTACCTCCTTCTAAACCTGAAAACTTCAAAGGATTCTCTCCACTTTCATTAATAAATCTACCAGTGAAAGGTTCTCTTGTTCCTGGATAAACGCCATATTCTATTTCCTGTGTAGGATCAAAATAGTTTCCATCTGTTACATATTTTTTGTTGTAGTAACTTGCAGGAACTTTATATTTACCATATTGGTCTGGCACCATAATAGCAAATACTTTTCCAGATTCTACTTCAATATTTAAATCGCCAAATGGATTATCCCAAGTTGCAACTCCATTATCAGAAAGAATAACCTCATGCATATAAACACGTGGTAAATTTGTAGTAATGTAGTAATCCCCAGATATTATGTTTCTAGTCCCTTGAGCAATATCATTTGGGTCTTTCCATGGTTTAACAACATTACCTACCAATATCCATTTATCACGAGGAGCTGTAAAGTGAGCAGTTGCACTACCATAGTGGTCTTCACCATTTTTTAGATTTTCTACACCCCTAATAGCTGCACCATATTCCACTTCTATATTGTCAGCAAATTTGGTAGGATTATCAACAGTACCTAAACCAGCAGTTACTTGTTCACCTACAGGTATACCATAAGTTTCGTAACGATAAATTTTATCAAACTCTTCTGGTATTTGTGGCCAATAAAATTTATCAGCGCCCAAGATTAGTGGGTCTTCAGGAATTATAACTTTTAAGTTTTCTGACAAATTACATACACAAGAAAGACGTTGCAGACCTGCAGCACGAGATTCGCCAACTCTTCCTTGCTCTGTTGGGTAATAGCCCCAGTTGTTACGGTCATCCCATTTATCTGAAAGACCTAACCAATAGATTGTTGAAACAGGGATGTTTTGAACACCTTGATAAGCTCCATAAGTCCAGGTATTTCCATCAGGACGAACTCCCATATTATATCTATCATAGTTAAGTTCATCATCAGTCATTGGGATTCCTATACTTG
>JAXJWL010000076.1:0-4122 GCA_036308065.1 Paludibacteraceae bacterium | reverse complement strand
GTGCTGGTAGTGTAGAATTTACAGTGAATGTAGTAGAAAAAAGTATAGTTATACTTGCAGAGGATGCTAAAGAAAACCAAGATAAAAGTTGGACCTTAAGCGCTTATCTAGAAAAAACAGATTGTAAAGGTATTACTGAATATGGTTTTGTTTTGTGCGGAAGTACAACTAAAGGAGATTGTACTCCTACATATACCAGTAAAGATATTATTCTTTCTACTGAGGGTAATTTAGAAAAAGGAGCACATTTTACAGATAATGTACTTCGCTCACAATTAACAAGCGATTGGTATGCATATCGCGCCTTTGTAAAACACGGAGAGGACGCTCCAAAACATTCTGAAATCAGATATTTTTCTCTATGTAACAACGTATTTGGAGACACTATTTATGTTACTATTGACAATACTTTAACTAATGATAGCAAATGCGACTTCCGCTTTAAAAGTTTTGAAAATGCGTGGGCAGCCCTAGAAGGATATAAAGATATATGTACTGTTAAAAATGTTAGTATAGGAAATAAAACACAAAAATCTTTCACTCTTTTAAAACCTATAGTAATGCAAGTAGTTCCTACTAATGATGCTTATCAGGGTTCAGAAGCCGTAGGTCTAACAGGTGGAGATAAGAATGATGTCCTTGCTATATTCTTCCGTAATATAAATATGAATGGAGGAGAACCACTTATTGTTCGTTCTATTGATAAGACAGCAACAAAGGCAACTTTATTGCACGTAACTATACGTCGTTCTAAGAATATTACTTTAGATTATTTAAATATTACTGGTTCGTCTAAGAATGTTTCTACTGCTGATAATGCATTAGATATAGATGATGGACAAGGTACAGGAAATAGAGAAGGTTTAGGGTTAGACTGGAATACCGTTACCCTAGGTGCTATTTCTGATGCAAAAATTACAATTAAAAACTGTGGTATCACTTCTTATGGTTTCACCTGCGTTCACGTTTCTGCTTACGATGGTATTACGTTTGAAAATAATGAAATAAAAGCTCTTTACGATTTCGTAGCGGCAGTAAATGAATCACATGGAAGTTATACAAACCAAGCAAATAATACAGCTCATTGGGGAGCGTCTGCTAAATTCCTTAACTCTAAGAATATTAAGTTTGTAAGAAATAACTTTACAGGTCAACACGCTACATCTATCTTATTACAAGGTTCACAGAGTGTATTAGTGTATAATAACGTATTCTGGCATGATAACGGAGTTCAATCAGATGTAAATACTGTTGCTATTATACGTTTAGTATCTTATCGTTCAGATAATCCTCTACAAAACATAGGTATTTACTATAATACTATGTTCTTGAAAGACAACACTATTGGCAAAGGTTATTATCACCACTTCGACTTCTTCCGTTTAGGTGGTAATTTGCAGAACGAAAGACATGGAAATTATAAACCAACTACTATTGAGTTTGATTACAATAACTGTTATTCTTACGATAAAGACGTATATGGTAAAAACTATAAAGGTTCAAATGGATATACTAGCGATGATTCTAAAACCCATTACCTACAAAGTCTGGAAGAAAGTGATTGGTGCTCTTCTTTCAAATATAACAACTTCTGGAGTGTATATGAAGAAGATCTTGCAAACAAACCAACTAAATCTGCGTTTGAATTAGGTAGTGGATGTGGAACAGAAAACTCATTTACTAATGTTAAAAACCTAGTATGTCAAACTGCACCAGAAGAACCAGGTTCATTGGTAATTAAAGGCGATGCATTAAATAGAGGTTCTTATATTCAAACTGATGTGTCTGGATTGTTGACAACAGATATGCAAAAAATAGACCGTCTGGGAAATGATCGTCCATACGAAGTTGGTGACAACGTAGGTGAAGGTGAATATACAATCGGTGCATACCAACAATCAGAAGGTGAAACACTAAAACAGATTATATGGCATGGTTCAACTTCTGATGTATGGGATAACCGTAATAACTGGTATAAACCTAATGGTCAATTGGTTACTTGTGTAGATATTTTCGATGAAAATCTAGAAGTTATACTTCCAGCACCATACTCAACCAAAAAACAATATCTGCAACCAGTTAATGGTATTCAGCATTATCCAACATTGCCAAGCATTGTAGAGGAGTCAGACTTTAGCACTACTCGTTCTAAAGAATGGGTTAATGAAGAGGTAACCGCAGGTAAAGGTCAAATAGCAAATCCTACACAGATAGCTAAGAAGATTACCATGGAATATGGTGCTGCTCTTATTGGTGTAGAACAATTAGCTAAGGAGGGAAAAACAAGACGTTATGAAACTGTAAGTAACGAATTTGTTGCTGAGCGAGATAAATGGTTATTGGTTGGTACAGTGGTAAAACCATTTAATGAAGATACACCAGATGATGCTACTGATACAAGATATATTAAGTCAGGAGACTACTACTTAGGACATTTACCTGCTGTGTATATGCGTCAGGCTGAAAGTATAGTCGTTACAGAGGAAGCTGGGGAACCTAAATATAAGACCAAGTGGGATGCTACATTTAGAGATATGGACAAATATGTACTAGAAAAGACTGTATTTGCTATAAAACTTCCAGATCAATATGGTCCATACAAATTGCCAGCAGATTATTATAATTCACAAAATGGAACTTCGTTCAATCCATCAGCTGCGCATCCTTACTATTTTGATGGTAGATTTGTGAATGAATCTAATCCACTTACTTATAGTGAATTAGATACTGATAAATACAACCTATTAGTCAATACTTATCCTGCAAATATCAAGGCAAGTGAAATAAAAGGTGGTGCTGTATTAATCTATGACTTCAATGGAGGTTCATTTAGGGCTCCAAATTGGAAACCTGTTAATGGCGAAAATACAAGTCTAATATTATCTCAACATGGATTTGCTTATAAACCTAACAGTGATAGAATTTTAGAGATTCCTGCCACTGCATTTGATAATACAAATACATTACATAGAAGTAATGCTGTATCATTGCCTGAAATTCGCGTAATGGCTAAGAATGATAACTATACATTTAATAGTGATGTTAAAATTTCTATTGATGAATTGAAACAAGATATTGCAGATCCAAATGTTGATGCATCAAAACTATTTACTACAACAGAGAAGAAAGTTCCAGAACTTTATGTAATTAGATATAATGATAAATGGGCTGGAGTAACAATTCCTAATGCTGATGAATGTATTCCTCTAGGTCTAAGAATGATGGTTAAAAACCAAACTGTCACTCTATCTCTAAACAAAGTGGATGGAATTGATACTGCAATACTTGAAGACCGCCAAGAAGGTAAACAATATGACTTACTAGCTGGTGAAAAATGTACAGTATCAGGTCTTGCAAAAGGCGATTGTGAAGGTCGTTTCTTCCTTAACTTAGGAGTATCTGAAGAAGATGAAGAAGACAATGAAGTTCCAACAGAAATAGAAGAAGAGTTATCTTCTGAGTCTGGAATTATGATATTTAGTAACTCTGAAGGTTTTGTTGTTAGTTGTTCTTCTGATATCAATTTACAAACTATCTATGTAAATGACATGAGCGGTAAAACTGCAAAATATTCAGTTTCTGGTCAATATGCAGAAATTAAGTTGCCAGTGGCACAAGGTGTTTATACTGTCAATGTAATTGGAGATACTGCAAGTAAAGTAGGAAAGGTGATATTAAAATAATTAGGAATGTGGAATTAGGAATTAGGAATGTTTTCATTCCTACCCTACATTCCTGATAATTTAAAAATATTAGAAATATGAAAAATAGATATTTTATTTTAAGTATGTTGTTTTGGGCGATAGCCTCAGTTTGTATGGCTATTAGTTTACCTAGTTCTTCTTATACAAGTCAGTATTCATATAGCGAGGAAACTTTTACCATTAGTACTGGAGCTACATTTGGAGGTTCTATGCTGAGAAACTCTATTACAGATGAGGTAGGTCTGGCTTGTGGTGAATTAGTAGATGAGGGAAATAATTATTCTGATTGTGCAGAATGCTGTCAAGATAAAGTAAAAGGTTGGAACTCAAGTCTTGAAGGCAATATGAAATATGGTGATTGTATGACCTCATGTGATGGTTGGGCACTTAATGAAGAGGACACTCCCCTAGGTTCTTC
>JAXJWL010000075.1:0-7299 GCA_036308065.1 Paludibacteraceae bacterium | reverse complement strand
CGAGGCACCTTGTTGTACAGAGCCAAACAAATAGCGTCAAGAATTGTTGTTTTACCAGAACCTGTTTTACCTGTGATAAGGAAAAGGTCTGTATCTGCAGGTTGTTTTGTAAAGTCGATTTCTGCATCCACAATGGATGCTATATTGTGTAATACTAGTTTTTTAATCTTCATTTTTTGTTTCCTCCATTGTTTCAAGAATTTCTGATAGCATATCTTTAAAATCTTCTTTAAATTCACTTTTTTTATGCGCAGCATATACCTTCATAATATCAATAGGCTCTATCTTCTGCAATTCTTGCATAGTAAGTGACTTTATTTGCGCCGAGTCGCCTGCTTTTGCAACTTCCACCTCACGTGTAGGATTTGTTTCTGCCCACATAGCTTGTTTGCCATTAAGAGCCGCTTTTATCTGTTCTTCTGCATTAAATGGCAATATTTCACTTGCACCAAGAAGCACATTTAATCTAACGTATGCCTTTTGGTCATTTGGAAAATCCTTTAGTTCAGCCATCACCTCATCCCATTTTGCAAACCCTTCGGTAGGAATATTTACTAGCACGTTTACAGGTTTCACGTCTACAGTTTTTATCTCTGGCATAGCACCACGAGAAGCAATCTCAACCACGCTAAAACAATGCTCATAACCACTACGCACCTCGTCGAAACTCACAGGCACTGGCGAACCACTATATCTTGCTCTACCCTCACCAAATGTTTGAGCCTTGTGAATATGCCCCAATGCCACATAATCGTAAAGAGTGCCAAGTTCTGCAATATTTGTGCACTCAATACCACCAATAAATCTATCCTCCTGCACCTTGTGACCCACATAGTTGCAATCCTTAATAGCTGCATGCCCCACATACACAATAGGCAAATCCTCACCTACATTTTCGCGCACATAAGTTTCTAGAGATGTATAAAAATCTTCGTTCAAGAAACGCTCGTTTGTATAAGGCACAGCTACTATAACACCCTTGTCTGCCACCTTTATTATATTAGGTGAAAAATCTGATGCATCTATCTTTCCCAACATTTTCACACCAAGAGCATCCCACGGAGTCTGATAAATTTCGTGTCGAGAAGCACTATCGTGATTGCCTGAAATACAAACTATCAGCATTTCTGGACACACATTGCGCAGTTTCACAAGATAGTCTGAAAGAGACTTTTGCGCAATAGTATTTGGCATACTCACATCGTAGATATCACCAGTAATAACCAACGCATCTGGTTTTTCGTTTTCAACTAGCACAGCCAATTGCTCCACCATGCTGTCATTATCTTCCTTTCTGTCTAGATTGCACAAGACCTTGCCTATATGCCAATCGGATGTATGTATTATCTTCATATTTTATTTTTTTTGCAAAGATATTTTCCAACTGCGCAATACATTTGCACAGTTCAAGAAAATTTAATTAAATTTCAAAAATTCTTTGGTAAATCGTATAATTTTCTTCAAATTTTCGACTCGTAAAATTAAAAATTTCAAACGTTTCAAACAATTTCTTTAAAGGTTATTTTTTAACAACTTTCAAACAATTTATTGAAGGGTTGTTAACAATTTTGGCAAATATACGATGCAGGGTGTGTCATTTTTCAGTACAGGTTATAAAATTCTACATTTTTTGTTCATAATATCTATTAACCCACAGATTTTTCTTAAATTTGTATGCTGTAAAATTAACAAATTATGTTACTCACAGAAGACGGTTCTACCACGCTATACAATGAAAATATTGGGGAATATTATCATTCCACCCATGGAGCGATACAGGAAAGTATGCATATTTTCATAAAAGATGGGCTAAACGAATGCTCAAAAAATGAAATTCACATACTTGAAATGGGCTTTGGAACTGGTCTTAATGCGCTTCTCACATTGCTCGAAGCAGAGAAAACAAACAAGAAAATCTACTACCACACAGTGGAACTCTACCCCATTAATACTGAGCAAGTAAAGAGTTTAAACTACGCTGAAATTCTTTGCCCAGAAAAAAAAGACATTTTGTTGAAACTTCATGAGGCAAAATGGGGCGAAAATTCAAAAATTTGCAGTAACTTTGAGATTGTAAAAATTCAGAGCGATTTTTGCTCTTTAGACCTAAAGGATTACATGTTCGACGTGGTGTATTACGACGCATTTTCACCCGAAAAACAACCAGAACTTTGGTCTTTAGAAATATTTGAAAAGATTTTTTCGCATTGCAAATCAGGAGCAATCCTCACCACCTATTGTGCCAAAGGATACGTACGCCGAAACTTGCAAGCCGCAGGCTTCACCGTACACCGCCTACCCGGCCCTCCCGGCAAACGCGAAAAGCTGACCGCAGTAAGATAACCTATTAATTATAATATCATGATAGTAAAACCATTTAAGGGTATCCGCCCACCAAAAGCACTTGTAGAACAAGTAGCTTCTCGTCCATACGACGTATTAAACTCTGAAGAAGCACGCGCAGAAGCAGAAGGTAACGAAAAATCACTTTACCACATCATTAAGCCAGAAATTGACTTCCCTGTTGGTACAGATGAACACGACGAAAGAGTTTATGCTAAAGCAGCAGAAAACTTCCAAAAATTCCAAGACAATGGTTGGTTGGTACAAGACGCAGAAGACAAATACTACGTTTATGCACAAACCATGAATGGTAGAACCCAATATGGTCTAGTAGTTTGCGCAGCAGTAGAAGACTACATGACAGGCAAAATAAAAAAACACGAGCTTACACGTAGAGACAAAGAAGAAGACCGTATGAAACACGTTCGTGTAAACAACGCAAATATCGAGCCAGTATTCTTCGCATTCCCACACCAAGACGAACTAGATGCTATCGTATCTAAAGTTGTAGCTGGCGAACCAGAATACGACTTCGTAGCACCAGACGGTTTCGGTCACCACTTCTGGGTAATCGACGACGCTGCTACCATTGCTCGCATCACAGAAATCTTCGCTGAATTCCCAGCAATGTATATCGCAGACGGTCACCACCGTAGTGCTGCAGCAGCTCTAGTAGGCGACGAAAAACGCAAACAAAACCCAAATCACGTTGGCGACGAAGAATACAACTACTTCCTAGCAGTTTGTTTCCCAGACAACCAACTAAACATTATCGACTACAACCGCGTAGTAAAAGACCTAAACGGACTTTCTGACGAAGAATTCCTAAAAGCATTAGAAGCAAACTTCGACGTTAAAGAAATGGGTGAAGAAATCTACAAACCAAACGCACTTCACAATTTCTCACTTTACTTAAGCGGTAAATGGTATTCTTTAACAGCAAAAGAAGGTACATACAACGACAACGACCCTATCGGCGTACTAGACGTAACAATCTCTTCAAACCTAATCCTAGACGAAATCCTAGGCATTAAAGACTTAAGAAGCGACAAACGTATCGACTTCGTTGGTGGTATCCGCGGTCTTGGCGAACTTAAAAAACGTGTAGATAGTGGCGAAATGAAAGTTGCTCTTGCTCTATATCCTGTTTCAATGAAACAACTTATCGACATAGCAGACACTGGCAACATCATGCCTCCAAAAACCACCTGGTTTGAACCAAAACTTCGCTCAGGATTAGTAATCCACAAACTTGTATAAGAGAATTAACACTATAAAATTTTCACATCGTGAAAATTAAAATATTGCGATGAGCGGAAAAAGAATTTATGAACTTATTGGCGTTAAACAAAAGCGTTGTTTGAGTGTAACGAGTTTAGCTTTTGTAGCCAATAAGAAATAAATTCCCGTGAAGAGCTCTACTTTTAATTTTTAGATTGAAAATTTTATATAAATGCACTATTATGAAAAGTCTAGTATCTATATCAGATTGCAGTAAAGAATACATTTTACGCATATTAGATTTAGCAGAAAAGTTTGAACAAAACCCAAACAACAAACTGCTAGACGGCAAACTTGTTGCAACACTTTTCTTTGAACCATCTACCCGTACACGTCTAAGCTTTGAAACAGCAGTAAACAGACTAGGCGGTAGAGTAATTGGTTTCTCAGACGCTGCAACATCAAGTTCTTCAAAAGGCGAAACCCTTAAAGACACTATAAAAATGGTGAGCAACTACGCAGACCTTATCATTATGCGTCACCCAGTAGAAGGAGCAGCTCGCCTAGCATCAGAAGTTTCATCTGTGCCAGTAATCAACGCAGGCGACGGTGCAAACCAACACCCTACTCAAACCATGCTAGACCTATATTCTATCAAGAAAACACAAGGCACACTAGAAGGATTAAACCTTAGTATGGTGGGCGACCTAAAATATGGCCGCACAGTGCACTCACTACTTATGGCAATGCGTTTCTTCAACCCAACATTCAACTTTGTTGCTCCAAAAGAACTTCGTATGCCAGAACAATATATAGACTATTGCCACAAACACAATATCCCATTCAGAGAACTAGAAGACATGAATGAGATACTTAAAGAAACCGATATTCTATATATGACTCGCGTGCAACAAGAACGTTTCACCGACCTTGTGGAATACGAAAAGGTTAAAAACACCTATACCCTACACAACAGCATGCTAGATGGTAGCAAGGACAATCTTCGCATTCTTCACCCACTACCTCGTGTAAACGAGATTTCAGAAGATGTAGATGAAAATCCAAAGGCTTACTATTTTGAACAAGCTCGCAACGGGGTGTATGCGCGCCAAGCAGTTATTTGCGACATATTAGGTTTAGTATAGTTATTAAGATACCGATTAAACTCCACCCGCTAGGGTGGCACAGAGTTGTAACCCCGTCTCTGAGGAGCAAAGCGACGGCGAGGCGGGGATCTAAAAAAAATAGCACAATGAAAAAAGAATTAGTAGTACGAGCACTAGAAAATGGCACTGTAATAGACCATATTCCAGCCGACAAGTTATTTCAAATAGTAAACATACTACATCTAGACACCATGACAGACCAAATCACCATTGGTAACAACCTAGATAGTAGCAAGTTAGGCAAAAAAGGTGTTATTAAAATTTCTGGTAGATATATAGATCCACAAGAATTTAATAAAATTGCTTTAATCGCTCCACACGCTCGCATCAACATTATCAAAGACTACCAAGTAGTTGAGAAAAAAATATGTGAGATGCCAGACGAAGTATATGACGTTTTACACTGCGTAAACCCTATGTGTATCACAAACAAACAAAATGTTACCACACATTTCCACATTGTGAACAAAGAAGACCGCACCGTAAAATGCCACTATTGCGAAAGATACATTAAAGCAGAAGACTTAATTTTAAAATAATGCAAGAAAAAAATATTAGCCCTTCTGGCAAACTTCAATGGAAACCAGGCACACTAATCTACCCTCTTCCTGCCATAATGGTAAGTTGCGGAGAAAACGAAGCCGAATATAATATCCTTACTGTAAGTTGGACAGGCACAATATGTTCCGACCCTGCTATGTGTTATATCTCTGTGAGAAAATCACGTCACTCATACGATATTATCAAACGCAGTGGTTGCTTTGTGCTAAACCTTACCACAGAAGATATGGCTTACGCAACCGACTGGTGCGGTGTGAGAAGTGGCAAAGACTACAACAAGTTTTCAGAAATGAAGCTTACCGCCGAAAAGGCGCAAAAGGTAAATGCTCCTATCATCAAAGAATCGCCACTAAATATAGAATGTGAAGTGGTAGAAATCAAAGAATTAGGAACACACGATATGTTTATTGCAAAAGTAGTAAATATACAAGCCGACGCTAAATACATAAATCCTGAAACAGACGCATTCGACCTAGAGGCCGCTAAACTTTTGGCATATAGCCATGGTCAATATTATGGTTTAGGCCGTAAAATTGGAAAATTCGGCTGGTCTGTTCAAAAAAAGAAATAATATGAAAAAAGTATTTAGTTTAATCGCAATTTTATTTATTGCTGTATCTGCATTCTGCCAAATAGATGCAAAATCTGTTGAGATTTTAGACAAGATGTCTAATATTTACAAAAATTCTACAGGCACAGAACTTGGTCTGAAAATAGAATTGGAAGATGGTCAAAGTGGCACAGCAAACAGTATTAAAGGTACACTTAAAACAAAAGGTAATGCCTTTGTACTTGAAACTTCTTTGGCAAACATGACATTTGATGGCAAATATCTTTATGTTTACAACAAAGAAGTCAATGAAATTACTGTTTCTGCCCCTGCACCAGAAGAAATTCAAGGCATAGACCCTACCTCTATTTTAGGTGGCTATAAAAAAGGTTATAAAGTAATAGCACCTGAGTTTAAAACCGAAGGCAACAGAGAAATTGCAGTTATAAGTCTTTTCCCAGAAGACATAGAAGACCCTTTCTTCAAAACAACTATCTCTGTAGATGCTAAAACCTACGAGCCTATTGGCGTGAGCACACACAATAAAAATGGTATGATAAGTACCATCAATATTACTAAACTAAAAACAAACTTAAACTATACAGCAAAAGATTTGGAATTTGACCTAAACAAATATCCAAAAGCAATGCTTATAGACCTTAGATAAAATCTTATGAGCGTAATAAAATGTCTTATATTAGGCACAGGTCCTGCCGGACTTACAGCCGCTATTTATGCCTCTAGAGCAGGTTTAAATCCTGTGGTTTACGAAGGCATTCAACCTGGTGGTCAACTTACCACAACTACCGATATTGAAAACTTCCCTGGCTATCCAGAAGGCACATCTGGTGTAGAAATGATGGAAGACATCAGAAAACAAGCACTTCGTTTTGGCACAGAAATCCGCACAGGTATTGCCACAGAAGTAGATTTCTCTTGTTCTCCTAAAAAGGTAGTTATCGATGGCGAAACAACAATTGAAGCACATACAGTAATTATTGCCACAGGCGCATCAGCAAAATATCTAGGACTTCCAGACGAAGCAAGACTTCGTGGTGCTGGCGTATCTGCTTGCGCTACATGCGATGGTTTCTTCTACAGAAAGAAAACAGTTGCAGTGGTAGGTGGTGGCGACACTGCTTGTGAAGAAGCACTTTACCTTTCTACACTATGCAAACAAGTTTATTTGATTGTACGTCGCGACGTACTTCGTGCTTCTCAAGTAATGCAAGAAAGAGTGCTAAACAAAGAAAACATCACAGTACTTTTCAAACACCAAACCCTTGGTTTAACAGGAAAATTTGACCTAGATGGCGCAGACCTTGTGAAAAACAAAGGCGAAGAAACAGAAGAAAACGTACATATTGACATCGATGGTTTCTTCCTAGCTATCGGTCATGAGCCAAACTCAAAAGTGTTTGCAAAATATATCGACACCGACGAACAAGGCTATATCGT
>JAXJWL010000074.1:0-7743 GCA_036308065.1 Paludibacteraceae bacterium | reverse complement strand
CCAAGCCATAAAGACAAGGCATTTAGGGCAGTAAGACCAATGTATGTACCCCAAAAGACTTTGGCTGTGAAACTGATTTTTGCGTGAATTTTATCCTTGGTAGGACCAGTAGATTCTGCAGAGAAAAGTATCATGCCACCTTCGCTTATCAGAGGCAAAATTGCAAGCGAGAGCACCACAATACCCATACCTCCAAGCCATTGTTGCAAGCATCGCCATAGCATTAAGCCCCTAGGGAAATGGTCTACATCTTGTATAATTGTGGCACCAGTGGTACTAAAACCAGACATGGTTTCAAAAAAGGCATCTGTGATAGTGGGGATATAACCACTCCAATACACAGGGAGCATACCAAAGAGAGAAAAAATAACCCACACAAGCGAAACCACAAGGAAACCCTCTCTCTTGTGCAAGTTACGGTCTATCTTTGGAGTTGCAAAAATACCAACAAGGCCAAAAGCACAAGTTGTTAGAGTTGCTAGGACGGTATATCTCATGCTAGGCTCGTTGAAATAAAAACCAACGCCTGCACAAATCAACATAAAAAAGCTTTCTATCAAGAGTAAAAAACTCATGATACGAACCACTAATTTAATGTCTATCGCTTTCATCTTATTTGAATAACTTTTCTACTTTCTTAATAGTATCCTCACCACAGAACACAGTGACTCTATCTCCGTTTTGGATTTGAGTATCGCCCACAGCTACAATGCCTTTACCATCTCTCACAAGTCCACCAATTGTGATATTTTGTGGAAGTTTAAGGTTTTTAAGTGCGTCTTTTGTAATCTCAGAGTCTGATTCTGCTACCAATTCCACCACAAGCACATCTACAAATGTTAAGCATTTCACAGAAACATTGCCTCCCAAGATAAGTTGATAGATGTGGCTCGCAGAAATGATTTTTTTATTGATAATGGCACCAATATCAAGACTTTCAGCCATGGCAATATAGTCCATATTTTCCACCTCTGCAATAGTACGTTTAATACCCATATTTTTTGCAGCAAGGCAAGCCAAAATATTGGTTTCAGAATTTTCGGTTAGAGCCACAAAAGCATCAAACTCCTCAATGTCTTCTTGTTTAAGCAGAGTTAAATCACGTCCGTCTCCGTTGATAACCAATGCGTTATCTACTTCTTCCAAAATCTTATAACTCTTTTCCTTATCTTGTTCAATAACCTTAATGTTCATTCTGTTAGATAGCTCTTTTATAGCTTTTAAGCCAATGCGGCTACCTCCTAGAAACATTGTACTACCAATCTCAAAGTTTTCTTTGCCCGACTTAATTCTCACTTCTTCTACACCATCTTGAGTGGTAATAAAGTAAACAATATCTCCTGCGTATACGTGGTCTTTACCACTAGGGATGATAGTTCTATGTCCACGTTTAATAGCAACTACACGCACCTTTGTGTTGTCTAAAAAGGCATCAGACAATTGTTTTTTACAAAGAGGAGAGGTGTTTCTTATTTTTGTTGCAAGCACCACAAGAGCACCATCAGAAAAATCTAGATATTGGCGTACCCAACCTTTTTTTAGCCCGTTTACAATCTCATCTGCAGCAAGCATTTCTGGGTAAATAAGTGAGTCGATACCAATAGATTTGAAGAATTCTTTATTCTTTGGGAATAGATATTCTTGGTTGTCGATACGTGCAAGTGTTTTTTGAGCACCCAAGTTTGTGGCTAATACACAAGCAGTTAAGTTGGTGCTTTCGTATGGAGTTACTGCCACAAAAAGGTCGGCAGAAGGCACTTGCGCCTCTCTTAGACTTTTAAGGGAAGTAGGAGAGCCTATCACGGCTAAAATATCATAATTAGCCTCAAGAGCTTTAATTTTTTCTTTCTTTTGGTCTAAAAGAATAATCTCATGATTCTCTTTAGACAACATTTTGGCCAAGTGTGTACCCACATCACCGGCTCCGGCAATGACTATTTTCATAACTTAATAACTTTGTTGTTTGGCGCGAGCCATACTAAGTTTATCGTCTTTATCTTTTAGTGATTGGCGTTTGTCAAATTGTTTTTTACCCTTTGCAAGAGCAATTTTCAACTTGGCAAGTCCACGTTCATTAATAAATAACAAAGTTGGTACTATAGTGAAACCTTTATCTTGTAGTCCTTTTTGTAGTTTGGCAAGTTCCTTTTTAGTAAGAAGAAGTTTTCTATCTCTATCTGCCTTATGGTTGTTGTAAGAACCATAAAAATACTCACTTACGTGCATACCTTTTACCCACAATTCACCATCAATAAATACACAAAAAGTATCAACCAGACTAGCTTTACCTACACGAATAGATTTTATTTCGGTACCTGTAAGCACTATTCCAGCCACGTATGTGTCTAAAATTTCATAATCAAATGAAGCTTTTTTATTTTTAATATTTACTCCCGCACTCATTTCAATCCCGGCATTAATAATGTTAATAATGTGCTGACTATTATTGGAATAACAATCACAGAAATACCACTCACTGTGGTGAATACCACTTTATTGTCGTTTGGTATTTCCATAAAATGTTGTGTTCCAATCCAAGCTATATAAAATGTGTATAATAATGCAATCTTGTAGAAGAAAATCAAGGAAAATATTGGTTCAAGTCCGTAAACTAGAAACGGAAGGCTGTATAAAAGTGCTGTGAAATTAAATACTTCCCCTAGTTTTGCTTCTTTTTTTGTAATATTTTCAAGTGTAACTAAGTTTATAAATGAAGAAATATAAACAGAGATAAAAAGTGAAAATATAATAGTAACCCCAGATTTTAAACCTTCCAAGAAGTCTATATCTGTTGAAATAAATGTTACCGCTATGCAATTTATCAGCCCTAAAAGTAAAATATTCAGAACCATAGCCTTAAAAATGGGCGTTTTTCTCCCGCCACTCAATCTTTTTAAGTGTCCCCAAGCCTCAGTGGTATTTGAAATAAGTCCTGAAAAGCTTGTCCAGCAGATAATGAGTATTTTATCTTTCAAAACGTTATTTTTTCGGGCAAAGATAACTCTTTTTATTTATTTATTTGTAACTTTGTCAATCAAATACTAAATAATTTAAATATGTACGAGGCACTATTAGTAATTGCAACGATTGCGGTAATTGTATTGTCGCTTAAGTTGTATTTCCCATTTGCAGAGAAGAGGGGGATGTTGGCGGGTGTAAATCATCGTAGTTCACACACAAAACCAGTTATTACAGGTGCTGGGTTTATATTCTACATTTCGTATGTATTTTATATAATATCCTTTATTTTTTCTACATGGGACGTTCCGTGGCCTTTGTTTATAGGTATATCCATACTAGCAATAGTGAGCTTTATCGACGACCTTAAAGACTTGTGGTTTTTCATAAGATTGGTTGTACAGATATTGGCAGTCATTCTTATGCTATACCAAATATACATAGAGTTCTCTATGGAGCCATTTGCTATGAATGCCTCACTACTTATTATTCTAGCTATAGTGGGCATGATATTCTCGGTAGGATTTGTAAATCTATACAATTTTATGGACGGTCTAAATGGCATGATGGCGGGAATAACCATTTCTGCACTGTTTGTATTTGCACTAATCGACTTCTTTGTAGTAGATTTCATAGACGAATTGCTATTGCTATATACCGCAATCCCAACCCTTATTTTTGCCTTTTTAAATGCTAGAAGACAAGCAATCTGCTTTGCAGGAGACGTAGGCGCGATAGTTTTAGGCTATGTGATGGTTTATATGCTAATATCACTTCTAATGCAAACTGGCAACGTGGTTTACATCTTTATATTTGCTTCAATATACCTAGAAGCAGGTATGACTGTGATACAAAGACTACTTGCAGGACAAAATATCTTTAAACCACACAGAATTCACATGTTCCAACTACTTTGCAACGAACACAAACATCACCATGTGAAAATTTCTGCATTTTACGCTCTAAACCAATTGGTTTTCGGTGCAATCATTGTTACAATGAACTACTATGAACTAAACGACCTTATTCAAAACCTAACAGTTATAGGTCTATTCGCAGTAGAAACAGTCTTATACTTTATATATAAGAGAAAACTAATGGGTGGACACTTACTAGAATCTTTAAAAAACAAATAATATAAACTTAATAATTAGAAAAATTATGATTCCTCAAAAAATTGAACACCTTGGTATCGCAGTACCAAGTATCGCAGAAGCACTTCCATACTACGAAGGAGTGCTAGGTATGACATGCTATGCTATCGAAGAAGTAGCAGATCAAAAAGTAAAAACAGCATTCTTAAAAGTAGGTGAAGTAAAAATCGAACTTCTAGAACCAACTAGCCCAGAAAGCACAGTGGCTAAATTTATCGAGAAAAACGGTGGTCGTGGTGGTTTCCATCACATTGCATACGCAGTAAACGACATTGAAGCACGTCTTCAAGAAGTAGCTGACAAAGGCGTACAACTTATCGACAAAACTCCACGTGGTGGTGCAGAAGGTATGACTATCGCATTCCTACACCCAAAATCTACAGCAGGTATCCTAACAGAATTCTGCGAAAAGAAATAAGATTTTAATTTAATCATTAATAAACATAATGGCAACAGATAAAATTCAAAACCTAATTGAGCTACGCGAAAAAGCTCGTTTAGGTGGTGGTCAAAAAAGAATTGACTCTCAACACAGCAAAGGAAAACTTACCGCTCGTGAACGTATCGAAATGTTACTAGACGAAGGTAGTTTTGAAGAAATGGATATGTTTGTAACACACCGTTGTACAAACTTCGGAATGGACAAAGATAAATTCCTTGGAGACGGTGTAGTAGTAGGTCAAGGTACTATCGACGGACGTTTAGTATTTGTGTTTGCACAAGACTTCACAGTATTCGGTGGTTCTCTTTCAGAAACCGTAGCACTAAAAATTTGTCACGTAATGGACAAAGCTATGAAAGTAGGTGCTCCTATCATCGGTATCAACGACTCAGGTGGTGCTCGTATCCAAGAAGGTCCTAATGCGCTAGCAGGTTACGCAGAAATCTTCGAACGCAACATTCTTGCTTCAGGTGTAGTACCTCAAATCTCATTAATCTTCGGTCCTTGGGCTGGTGGTGCTGTATATTCTCCTGCATTAACAGACTTCATTATGATGACAGAAGAAAACAGCTACATGTTCATTACTGGTCCAAAAGTAGTAAAATCTGTAACAGGTGAAGCTGTTTCTGTAGACGAACTAGGTGGTGCAGCAGTACACTCAACAAGAACAGGTGTTTCTCACTTCCGCGCTGCAAACGAAGAAGAAGGTCTTGCAACAATCCGTCGTTTGATGTCATTCATCCCACAAAACAATATGGAAAATGCTCCAGTGGTAGAATGCACAGACCCAGTTGACCGTATCGACGACGCTCTAAACACTCTAGTGCCAGACAATCCAAACAAACCATACGATATGAAGGAAATCATTACTTCTATCGTAGACAACAACGATATGCTAGAAATCCAACCAGAATACGCTCCAAATATCATTTGTGCATTTGGTCGTTTCAACGGTGTTTCTACAGGTATCATCGCAAACCAACCAAGCTGCTTAGCAGGTGTATTAGACTGCGATGCTTCTCGTAAAGCTGCTCGTTTCGTACGTTTCTGCGACGCATTCAATATTCCAATCCTTACTTTAGTAGACGTTCCTGGATTCCTTCCTGGTACAGGTCAAGAATATGCAGGTATCATCGTTCACGGTGCTAAACTTATGTTTGCATACGGCGAAGCTACAGTACCTAAAGTTACTGTTACTATCCGTAAATCTTACGGTGGTTCTCACATTGTGATGAGCTGTAAACAACTTCGTGGCGACTTCAACTACGCTTGGCCAGGTGCTGAAATCGCAGTTATGGGTCCTTCTGGTGCAGTAGAAGTGCTTCAAGCTAAAGCTATCTCTGCTATCGAAGACAAAGAAGAACGCGCTAAATTCATTGCAGAAAAAGAAGCAGAATATCGCGACAAATTCGCTAATCCATATCAAGCAGCTTCTATGGGCTACATTGATGACGTTATCGAACCACGCAATACTCGTTTCCGTGTAATTCGTGCATTTGAATCGTTGAAAAACAAACGATTAACCAATCCACTTAAAAAACACTCTAACATTCCTTTATAATCGTGACTATGGTACTATTAGCAGTAAATTGGACCAACGCATTGATTATTACCTTGATAGGTTTTGGTCTTGTAGTTGTGTTATTGATATTATTGGTTTTTGTGTTAAAAGCTTTCGGTGCAATTATGGTTCGCCTAAATGCGCCTAAAAAAGAAGAAAACCTTAAACCAGTTGCCGTAGTGCCTACCCCTGATGCTACAGAAGAACCTGTTGGTATTACAGGTGAAGAATTGGCTGCCATTGCAATGGCTATCCAATTAAGCAAGGAGCAGGCTCACGACGCGGAACATAAAGTCCTAACAATAGTGTCGAATCCAAATTCGGCTTGGGCTTCTAAAACATTTGGTATAAATAATTTGATTCGTTAAAATCGAGAAATAAACGTAAAATGAAAAATTTTAAATTCACAATAAACGGAAATGTTTACGAAGTGGGTGTAGACGCTGCAGAAAACGGCAAATCTAACGTAACTGTAAACGGTAAATCGTATGTAGTAGAAGTGGAAGCAGACGTAATGCAAGCTACTACTGTTCGTCGTCCATTAGCAACTCCTAGCGCAGCATCAAAAGGCGCTTCTGGTGTGATGAAATCTCCACTACCAGGTAAAGTGCTTAAAGTAGTTGTTGCAGAAGGTCAAGTTGTAAAACGTGGCGACACACTTATGGTAATTGAATCTATGAAGATGGAAAACAATATCGCTGCTCAAGCAGACGGTGTTGTACGCAAAATTATGGTTGGTGCAGACCAAAATATTCTTCAAGGCGACGCTCTTCTAGAGTTTGAATCTGTTGCAAAAGAAGAAGAACCAGCACCAGCACCAAAAGTTGCTCCATCTCCAAAAGCTACTCCTAAAGCAGAGCCAAAACCAGCTCCTGCTCCAGCTCCAGCACCTGCTCCAAAAGCAGCAGCAAGTGCAAAATCAGTTGTAAGTCCACTTCCAGGCAACATTATTAGCGTAGCAGTTGCAGTAGGCGATACCGTAAAACGCGGTCAAACTATCCTAGTGATGGAATCTATGAAAATGGAAAACAATATTCCAGCACCACGCGACGGTAAAGTATCTGCAGTACACGTAGCAGCAGGTAAAAGCGTTATGCAAGGTGATGCATTAATAGATATTGAATAAGGAGATTACCGATGAAAAATATGTTTAAATATTTAATCACCTTGTTCGTTGCATTAGTATCATTTACTAATGTTGCTATGGCTGAGGAAACTCCTGATACATTAGTTAACTATGATGACCAAATCATGTTAATTTCAGAAGAAGCTCAAGATGCTGTAGTAAATGAAACAGAACAAGCAGAGGAAGAAGCAACACTATCAGTTTCTGGTAGTTTGAGCGACTTCTTTGGTTCTATGGGTATTTCTAAAATCATTATGGAGTGGGGTGCAGGCAACTGGCGCTACCTAGTAATGATAGCAATTGGCTGTTTATTACTATACCTTGCTATAGTAAAACAATTTGAGCCACTATTATTACTTCCTATTGCAATGGGTATGATTCTTACCAATATCCCAGATGCAGGACTTTTCCATAGTGAACTATTTGCTGGTGGTCACGTACACTGGGCAGAAATGGCAGAAAACGCAGGTCTTCTAGACTACTTATATTTAGGTGTTAAACT
>JAXJWL010000073.1:0-15001 GCA_036308065.1 Paludibacteraceae bacterium | reverse complement strand
TAGTTGAGTTGTGAGATTAAAGATCGCGTTGATATTGTCGGTGGTGCTTACTTCGTGTATGGAGTGGGACTATGGTTATGAGGAGCCGTTTAAGGTGTCTGACGAGGGGCTTTTTGTGGTAAATGAGGGCAACTTTCAGTACGGGAATGCAACGCTTTCGTTTTACGACCCTGCGCAAGACTCTGTATATAATGAGGTGTTTTTTAGAGCAAATGCAATGAAACTTGGCGATGTAGCACAGTCTATGACTATTCGTAACGGCATAGGTTGGATTGTGGTAAACAATTCTCATGTGGTGTTTGCTATAAACATATCTACTTTCAAAGAAGTGGGACGCATAACCAACCTTACATCACCACGTTATATGCATTTTATCTCTGATACTAAAGCCTATATCACACAACTTTGGGACAACAGGATTTTTATTGTCAACCCTAAAAAATATGAGATTACTGGTTATATACAAATTCCTAATATGACCATGGAAAGTGGTTCTACCGAGCAGATAGTGCAAAAAGGAAAGTATGTGTATGTAAACTGTTGGTCGTACCAAAATCGTATTATCAAAATTGACACTGAGACAGACGAAGTGGTAGCAGAGTTAGAAGTGGGCATTCAACCTACTTCTGTGGTGCTAGATGCAGAAGGGAAACTATGGACTATTACCGATGGTGGCTACGAAGGTTCTCCATACGGAAGTGAGGCACCCTATCTGTATTGTATCAATCCAGAAAACATGACAGTGGAGAGAGAATATCCATTTGAATATGGTGATAGTCCTTCTGAACTGCAACTTAGTGGCGACGGAAGAACACTTTATTGGATAAATAAATCTATTTGGCAAATGCCAATTGAGTCCGATTTCTTGCCAGAAAAACCATTTTTGGAAGATAAAGGAACAATTTATTATGGTTTAACTGTGTGCCCAAACACTTCCGATGTGTATGTGGCAGATGCTATAGACTATGTTCAGCAAGGCAAAATCTATAGATACGATGCCTCTGGATATTTGATTTCTGAGTTTTATGCAGGTATAATCCCTGGTGCATTTTGTTGGAAAAATGAGAAATAAAATCATAAAAAGCTGTTTACTAGGATTATTCTGGATATTCTTATCGTTTAATCTGTACTCTTCTGATATGCTCAGCAAAGGCATCTCTTTAAAAGATGTTACTATTTATGGTAAACGTCCTTTGAAAGAGATTGGAGTGCAAAAAACTGCTTTCGACTCTACTCAGCTTAAGGAAAATATATCGCTCTCAATGGGTGATGTGCTTACCTACAACTCTTCGCTTTATGTAAAAAACTACGGTAGAGCAACTCTTTCAACTGTCTCTTTTAGAGGCACTTCACCTTCGCATACTCAGGTAACATGGAATGGAATGAAGCTAAACAACCCAATGCTAGGCAGTACAGACTTTTCTATGATTCCGTCCTACTTTATAGATGACGCATCGCTACTCCATGGCACTTCATCGGTGAACCAAACTGGTGGCGGCTTAGGTGGACTGGTCAGTATGACCACGAAACCTGCCAATGCTCATGGCTTCGGTTTGCAGTATATACAAGGTATCGGGTCGTTCAGCAGTTTCGACGAGTTTCTGCGCCTAACCTACGGCGATGAGCATTGGCAGGTTTCAACACGTGCCGTGTTGTCCACCTCGCCAAACAACTTCGAGTATCGCAACCACGACAAAAAAGAGAATATCTATGATGATGACATGAACATCATAGGTCAATATTATCCAATAGAGGAAAATAAAAGTGGCGCTTACAAAGACTTTCATTTCCTGCAAGAGGCTTACTACAACACAGGGACAGGGCATAAATTTGGTTTAAATGCTTGGTATTTGCAGTCGAAACGCGAACTTCCAATGCTCACCACAGACTACGCCGATGATACAAGTTTTGAAAACGTGCAACGTGAGCAAACTTTTAGAGGTGTGCTTTCTTACGATTTTTTGAAAAATTCATGGAAAGCATCTGCCAAAGCGGGCTATGTATATACCTACATGGCATACGACTACAAACGCGACGTTGGCAATGGCACTATGGCATCTATGACCGAGTCTAGAAGCAAAATCAACACCGCATACGTGCAAGCCGACGGCGAATATTTCCTTGGAGACCATTGGTTATTTTCTGCAAACATGGCTTTCTATCAGCACTTTGTGGAAAGTAGAGATAAAAACATTATAAAAGTAGATGGAAATCAGGCTATTGTTGGTTACAAAAAAGCAAGAACTGAACTTTCTGGTGCAATTTCTGTGAAATGGCAACCAATAGACCGACTTGGAATGTCGTTAACACTGAGAGAAGAAATGTTTGGCACCGATTGGTCGCCAATTATTCCTGCGTTTTTTATCGACGGCATACTTTGGCCACGTATCAACCTTACTGCCAAGGCTTCTGTGTCTAGAAACTTCCGTTTCCCATCACTCAACGACCTATATTTTCAACCTGGGGGCAACCCAGACTTGAAAAAAGAAAGTGGTTGGACATACGATGCTGGACTTACCTTTAAAATGGGTAGAGAGGAACTTTACGAACTCTCAGGTGGCATTACTTGGTTTGATTCGTATGTGAAAGACTGGATTATCTGGCTTCCTACCACAAAAGGTTTCTTTTCTCCAAAAAATATAAAAGACGTGCACGCCTACGGTGTGGAACTCAATGCAAACACCACATTTTACTGGGCAAAACACTGGAGTTTGTCGCTAAACGGCACTTTCTCATGGACTCCATCTATAAACAATGGCGAACCTATGTCGCCTGCCGACCAATCTATTGGCAAACAACTACCATACGTGCCACTTTATTCTGCAAGCGTAAACGGAAAGATTAGTTGGAAAACATTTTCATTTACATATAAATGGTGTTATTATAGCGAACGTTACACCATGTCTAGCAACGACTTAACTCTCTCTGGCAAACTTCCAACCTACTTCATGAGCAATATCACCATTGAAAAACTTCTTAAATTTTCATGGTCTGATATTTCCATAAAATTCAATATAAATAACCTCTTCAACGAGGAATATATGTCGGTACTTTCTCGCCCAATGCCAGGCATCAACTTCCAACTATTTTTAGGTATTACACCTAAATGGTAAAATAGTGTGAAAGTTTTCATTTTTTTTCTTTGTAGAAATAAATAAAAATCGTTATTTTTGCATTTGTATTATGAAAATCACAAAAAATTAACAATATGAATAACGTTTTCAAACTATTACTTATTGTAGCGGCTTGCACATTGGCATTCCTTTGCTACGACAGTATCATGACTCCAATTGAGTTCAACGAAGTAAGAGATGCCCGTGAAAAAGTCATCGTAGAACGCTTAATCGACATCCGTCGTGCAGAAACTGAATATCGTAACATCAAAGGTGACTACACCGCTAGTTTCGATACTCTTATCAACTTCATCAAGTATGACAAAGCTAAAATTGTCTTAAAAGAAGGTGAACTTACCGACAAACAACTTGAAGAAGGCCTAACAGAAAAAGAAGCTGTAAAACAAGGTCTTATCAAACGTGACACAACCTACGTTAGTATGCTAGAAAACCTATTTGGCGAAGGCTACCCTGTAGATTCACTACGTTATATTCCTTTCTCTTCTCCAAGACAAGAATTTACTCTAGAAAAAGCTGAAATCACTACTGGTTCTGCTGGTATTAAAGTGAAAGTTATGGCTGCTAAAGCTCCATACGTATCTTATCTAAACGACTTAGATAAACAAGAGCTTATCAACCTAATTGAAACTACTGAAAAACTAGAAAAATTCCCTGGTCTTAAATTTGGTGACATAGAACAGGCTAACAATAATGCAGGTAACTGGGAATAATATCCAAAATAATAGTAAGTCCATCCGTTTTTCTACGGGTGGGCTTTCTTTTTGCGTAAATGGAAAGTGTAAAAGTTTTTCATTCGACCAATCGGATGAAAATTTTCACAAATCTATGGCGATATGCCTATGTGAAGACCTTGTAAAAGAGTCTGGCATTTGGGATATTTTCATAGACAATCCTTTTTACACCATTGTTCCAAAGGAAATTGCAGGCAAAGACATCTGCATTTCTGCATTTAAACTAAACTTCCCTGAAGTAAATACCAATCATATCATAATGTCGGAAGAAATAGGCAGACACGATATGATAAGTATTTTTGGCATTCACAAAGGCCTTTACAACTTTATTGCCACTCACCTACCTCTACATAGATTGCATCACTATAGTTCTGCCAACATTATAAAATCTATAGAGCATAGTAGAAGCAATGCAGCTAAACAAGTGTGGGTAAATCAATCTGAAAACTCACTATTCATTCATTTGGTAGAAAACGGTAAACTTCTGCTAACCAATTGTTTCAACATAAAGAAACCAACAGATACTCTGTATTATGTAGGAAGTATTTATGAGCAGTTTGGGCTTTCTACTAAAAATACAGAACTATATTTTTCTGGAGAAAAAGAGCACTTCACCCTTTTGAAAAAACATATTTCCCTTACCAATAATATTTCAGACCTATGCGCATTATAAGCGGAACACTTAAAGGAAGACGTTTTACACCTCCTACAAAACTGAAAGCACGCCCAACAACCGACTTTGCAAAGGAAGGTTTGTTCAACGTGTTGGCTGGCAAGATTGATTTTGAAGACATCAAGGTGCTTGAACTTTTTGCTGGCAGTGGCAGCATAGGACTAGAATTTGTGTCGAGGGGAGCAGAGTCTGTGGTTGGTATAGAACTAAGCCACACACATATTGGCTACATCAAAAAGGTTTGTACCGAACTTGACGTAAAAAATTACTATTTGCAAAAAGCCGACGTATTTAAATACCTTGAATCTGCCAGAGGTAGTTACGATGTGGTTTTTGCCGACCCTCCATACGCCATAAAAGACCTTGACAAACTTCCAGACTTGGTCCTAAACAACAACTTGCTAAATGAGGATGGGATTTTCATCCTAGAGCATGGCAGAGACTACGACTTCAGCTCTCACCCACGCTTCATCGAGATGAGAAAGTATGGAAATGTGCATTTCTCGTTTTTTAGTTAGATTTTGTCGTGTATAAAAAAATATAATTCCTAATTATTCCCTTCGGTCATCAATTCGTCCTAATTCCTAATTTTAGGACTACAGGTAAATGATCTGAGTACCCTGCGTTGTATCTCAACCCATTGTAAGTGCGTTTTGGTCGTACATTCATATTTTTCTTGTCTTCTTCGAGAAGGAATGGTGCTCGAAAAATATAAGCACTACTTGGTTTTAGCAAACCAGAGGTAAAGAAACTTCCAGATACAATGATTTGGTCTAACACACTCCACTGAGACTGATATTTGTGAGTACCGAGATAAGCATTTCCCACAAATTGATGAAACATATTGTAAAGAGAAGTGGTCTCGTATGGTTCAGCAAGAGGTTTTGCACCCAATGCTAGAGATATACTTTTATCCACAGGCGAATCGTTGAAATCTCCCATTATAATGATTTTTGCATTTGGATTTATAGAGAAAATGCTATCACAGTGTTCTCTCACCATAGACATTACCCCTACTCTATAATGTTCTGTTTTGTTTTTGCCACCCAAACGAGAAGGTGTGTGACATACAAACACATGCAAAGTGTCGCCAAAAGACGTAGAACCGCTCACATAAAGCACATCGCGTGTGAGTTTCCCATCTTTAAACTCTTTTCTAAGAGGTTTACTTGAAATAGGAGAAAACTGTTTTGGGTCGTACAGCAGAGCAGTGTCTATGCCACGTTTGTCGGCAGACTCGAAGTGAACAAACTTATAACCAATGTTTTTAAGCGGAGAATATTTAACGAGCGAGTTTAAAACATAATCATTTTCCACCTCGCACATACCCACTATTGCCACAGGAGCACCCTCTCCTACTGCAGCAATCACCTTTGCAATGGAGTTTCTTTTCTCTTCCATTTTGCTGTAAGTCCAGTGTTTTTTGCCATCGGGAAGAAAATCTTCGTCGTTTTTGTCGGGATCGTCTTTGGCATCGAAGTAGTTTTCCACATTATAAAACATCACTTTATAATGCGGAGCTGAGGTTTGCGCATGCAAAGCACAGGAAGCAAAAATTAAGAACGACAGGAATATTAGTTTTCTCATATTTTATTTAATATATTCGTAACAACCTATATCTGAAGAACCATCTTGAAGTCTGTTATTTCCGTCTAAATCTAAAGGGAAAGAAGACGAATAATCCCCGCTTGCATGACCAATAGCAGGCGACGAAGATGTAAGATGATAATCGTATTGTCTGTAGGTATCATCTTTTATTGCTTCGTACACAAACTTTGGAGAAGAGTTGATTAAACAATCTTTATAAATATTGGTATCAACAGTTTTCATATATTGTTTTACCAAACAATTTTTAAACACATATTCCGCAGGCAGACCTTCTTCGTCTATTTTATAATCTATCTCAGATGAATAATTGCCATAAACAATAGAATTAATCATTTCGGCCTTCAAAGGATTATTTTTGTTTGTATAACATAAAATAGGCATAGTTCTACCACCCCAAGAGAATGAATAATTGTTTGTAAATGTGCAATGTACTATCTTATATACGCCACCATCGAGGTGCAGAATATTTTCACCGGCATTGTACAACAAAGAGTTATAGATTTCTACATTGGCATTAACTGAATATATCACATTGTACAACATATTTCTAATGATAGAGTTGCTCACAATCAAAGAAGATGTTTCTGAACTTGTAGAATCTATCATAATGCCAAAGTCTGCATTTCGCACATCGGTATAGTCCAACACATTGCCAAAACTAGATGGAGCAATTATTATTCCACCCCACTGACCAGATGCTTGGTCGTAGCTAAGTGGCGGCACGGTATTCATAAAGTCGTCTCTATCGCCCCTTATTTCTACCAAAGACCCCAACTTTCCTTGCGAAACCAATGTGCCTTCTACCAAAATAACCGAAGCTTTTTGGCAATATAGTTTCGCCCCTTGTGTAAGAGTAAGTGTTGCTCCTTCGGCTATTTTAAGGGTATCTGACACCAAAATTGGCATCTCAGAGGTAATAGTAGTATCAGATGCTATAGTTTTGTTTTTAAAACGCTTCACATTTCTACCAAAAGCCTGAAGTTGAAGTACTTGCGTGTGATTATTAAAATAAAAATCAATGCTATCACGCACTATAAAAGGAGTTTTCTCATCGTTTGGGTCTATGAAAACTTGGATAAAAATCATCAAACTATCCTGAGCATTTAGGTATGTGTTGTTTACCACATCTGCCGAGATACCAGACACATTCATTCTATAGTTTTCTGCCTCGTTTAGGATAATACTTTCTATTAAAACCCTATTTTTTGAAGGGTTATACACTTTGAGTTTGTATGTAGCAGACCCTTGCTCTGTGAAAATAGTGTCGAAACTCACAGTATCTGACGAAAACTTCAACATTAAAGACGTATCTGTACTTATCTTGTCTGCCTCGCAAGAGACCAACGAGATAAGCAAAATAAGTGCGGAAATAAATATGGTAAATATATTTTTAATCATTTTTTGACACTTTAAAAAGTGAACCTACTATTTTCTACAAAAATAAGAATTTGATTGCGTTTTTACCTAAAAAAACACTATATTTGTATTATAATTTTTAAATTTTATAGTTATGGCTAGTAGAAAAGCACTTAAAAAAGACATTAACTACTTGTATTCTGAACTTCTTACAGAATGTTTCAAATTGTCTATCGTTAGTCCTGCAGACAAACACGAACAAATAGAAGTTTTATTCAACAAAATCTTCTTAAGTAGCAATGACTTCATCATCCGCGCTGGCAAACCAGACGGCAAAGACAACCCAAAATTAGTAAAAGCATATTACAGAAAACTAGGTCAAGACCTACTAAACGACGTAATGAGCATAAGCAAAGAACTTGAAGAACTAAGTGAATAATGAAACAGAGAATTTATAAACTCCTTATGAAACTTTCTTCTTGGAAAATAGAAGGAATACTTCCTAAGGATAAAAAAATGGTTATCTGTGTAGCCCCTCACACCTCAAATTGGGACTTCTTCATAGGGAAAATAGCATATGGTTCACTAGGAAAAAAGACATCTTTTCTTATTAAAAAAGAATGGGTGGACAATATTCTTGTGGGCTGGTGGCTAAAACTTCATGGAGCCATAGGTGTGGCACGAGATAAAAAGAATTCACTTACAGACAGATTGGCAGAACAATTTAAAAAGGCTAAAGAATTACATTTAGCAATCACCCCTGAAGGCACACGCAAAGCCAATCCAGACTGGAAAATGGGATTCTATCACATCGCAAAAAAAGCAGATATTCCTATTCTATTAGTAGGCCTTGACTTCAAAGAAAAAAAGGCTATAATAATAGAGTTGTTTAAACCAACAGGCGACGAAGAACGTGATATTAAATATATCAAAGAAAAGTATATGAATATCACTGCCAAATATCCAGAGTTATTTGATTTAGGTTTAGCGTGAAAGAGAGTTTAAATATTAGCCTTGTGCAAATGGATGTGATTTGGGAAGACATCAATGCCAACCTAAATCATGTGGAAGAACTTTTAAAAGACCTTCCAGACACCGACATCGTGGTACTTCCTGAGTTGTTTTCCACTGCATTTACTATGTCTGCCATAGAACTTGCAGAGAGCAATGACGGCATTACTATGCAAACCGTGAGCAAATGGGCTAAAAATTACAACTCACTTTTCGTAGGTAGTTTTATAGCAGAGGAAAACGGAAATTATTACAATAGAGGTTTTGCGGTGTTCCCTAGCGGAGAAAAACTCTTTTATGATAAAAGACATTTATTCATAGGAGGAGAAGAAAGAATATTTACCGCTGGAACAGAGCCACTTATCTTTCAATACGAAGGATGGAACATAAACCTTGCCATTTGTTTCGACTTGCGTTTCCCTACTTGGCTTAGAAACAAAGACCTAAAATACGACTTACTTATTTTGGTGGCCGAATGGCCTGTGAACAGACAATTTGCATTTGATACACTCCTAACAGCGAGAGCTATAGAAAATCAGTCTTACGTATGTGCTTGCAACAGAGTGGGTAAAGACAACAACCACTTAAGATACCAAGGCGGTTCTGTATGCATCGACCACAAGGGCAAAGTATTGGGCAGATTGGAAGACAACAAAGAAGAAATTAGAACATTTACAATTGATAAACAACCAATGGAGAGGTTTAGAGAACTAGCTCCATTTTGGAAACAAGCAGATTAATTATGTTAAAAGGAAAAATTGCACTTATTACAGGTGCTGCACAAGGCATTGGTAAAGGTATTGCCTTGGAGTATGCTAAACAAGGTGCCACAGTGGCATTTACCGTGAGAAAACACGACGAACGTAGCGAGTCTTTAGTAAACGAGATTGCAGCAATGGGAGGCACAGCTAAAGCTTACGCTTCAGATGCAGCAAGTTTTACTTCTGCAGCAGAAGTAGTAGCTGAAGTAATGAAAGATTTCGGAAGAATAGACGTTTTAGTGAACAATGCTGGCATCACAAAAGATGGTCTTTTAATGCGTATGACAGAAGAACAATGGGATATGGTAATTAACACCAACCTAAAATCTGCATTCAACTACATACACGCAATCACCCCAATTATGATGAAACAACGTGGAGGCAGCATCATTAATATGAGTTCTATCGTTGGTATTAGCGGCAACGCAGGTCAAGCAAACTATTCAGCATCAAAAGCTGGTATGATTGGTCTTACAAAATCTGTGGCTAAAGAACTTGGTAGCAGAGGTGTGAGAGTAAATGCTATTGCTCCAGGCTTTATTGCAACTGAAATGACTGGCGTGCTAAACGAAGATACAAAAAAACAATGGTTGTTGAACATTCCACTTCGTAGAGAAGGCAAGACAGAAGACGTAGCCAACGTGGCAGTATTCTTAGCATCTGACTTAGCTTCTTACGTTACAGGTCAAGTAATCAACTGCTGCGGCGGTTTAAATATGTAATATGGTAGAAATAGAAATAAACGATATGCAGTTTTATGCCCACCATGGGTGCTACGATTTGGAGCAAAAAGTGGGCACATACTTTACAGTTTCTATGCGTTTGAAATACGACGCCACAGAAGCTATTGAAACAGATGATGTAACAAAAGCAGTAAACTACCTTTCTGTATATCAAACAATAAAAAAAGAGATGGACAAACCATCTCATTTAATAGAGCACGTGGCACAAAGAATTAAAACCACAGTGCTAAAAGAATTTCCACAAATTGCAGAAGCAGAAGTGAAACTTTGTAAACTTAATCCTCCACTTGGAGGACAAGTTACAAAAGTATGTGTAAAACTATAGTTACCAACGTAACTTATATTCGCTCATATTACCGCAGTTGTCGTACACACGAAACTCTAGGTGATATGGGCGTTTTGCTTTAAGCCTCTTTTTGTCCAATTTATAAGAAACTCTTCCGTAGAAGTCTTCTTCAAATAGCACCCATTCTCCATTTATATAGCCCTCATATCTATTCACACCACTTTGTTTATCTAAAATCTTAAGGATTATTCTAGACGATGTACGAGACTGTGTACGTATCTCTGGAGCAATAGTATCCACCTTTACAGTAAACTCTCCCAATGAGTTTGTTTTAGCCCTAAGGATGCTATCATTGTATAGTTTGGTACTTACATAGTTCCAATCATTTCTTCTGCCTTTGCGTGCCACATAGTGCTTATTTGCAGGCACACTATCTTTTGGCAGTATTATAAACAGTTGTGCATAATTGTGAAGAGGCTCAGTTTGATAATGCATTTGATAAACATTGGCATTTAATGTGCTATCAAAACTTACCTTGTGGTCGAAAAATACGTTGTCATAGAAACTACCTCTTGGGATATACATACCATATCCTTCGCCCTCTATCAAGGCAGGCAATCTATAGTCTACATAACTTCCACTATCTTTTAGCATCAACGGTATTTCCTTTTTTACCCCCTTAATAGTAAAATTGAGTTCTGAGGTATTACCTACCACATCGGAGATAAGCACCCTTACCTTATAGTCTTTTTCTTCGTTTATCTCTAGATAACCTTTGTTGTAAGAGCTATAAAAAGGCAACGGATTGTTTGGGAGCATATAGCATCTCATAAATGTGTCTCTAGTCTTTTGCCATTGCCCATAGTTGATAAATGAGTTGATATATCTTGTGTCCTCTAGAGAAAACTTATCCATTATAAAACTAAATGTAAGTTTGTCGTCTACATAAAGTTTAAGTGATTTTAACCCATAGAAATTGTTTTGACCTGTCATATAGTCGAAAGCCTTCACCTCTAAACCAACCTTACCCCATGCTTTAATAGTGTTTGCGGCATATTGACCAGTGCCTGTACGTTTTACTCCGTATATTTTATAGGTATATGAATTGTCTACTACTCCCTCACCTGAAACAGGATTTACAGCAATATTTTTGAAACGTGGATAAACATTGTCGTAGACATTGTATAATGGTTGAGCATCATAGACATACACACCAGTGGTATCTCTTATCTCAAAGTGCAAGTGAGGACCGCCAGATGAGCCTGAATTACCACCCCACGCTACTTGTTGACCTTGCTTTACAGGTATCTCATTTGGCTCAGGATATGCGTCTATTTCAAATGTTTTATTCTTGTATTGATAATCTCTTATCCACTCTGTTATCTCTGGCGAAAATCTATCTAAGTGGGCATAAACAGAGATTACATCTTTATGTTTTAAATAAAGACAATTTCCGTATCCACCTTTTGAAATAGATATACGCCAAACATAACCATCATCTATGCTATACATAGGAAGACCTATTTGCTGTTGAGTTTTAATATCTATACCTGAGTGGAAGTGATTTGGTCTAAGTTCGCCAAAACTTGCACTTAGAGTAACAGGTATATCAACAGGTGATATTAGATGATTTGGCACTTGTGCTGAAATAGAAGCACTAAATAAAATTAATAAAAATAAAAATATGTTTCTCATAAGGGTTTACAAAACAATAGGGCAACCTTGAAGTCGCCCTATTAGAATATTGAGTATAATGTGTATTATTGCTCGTTTGCTCTATCCATAGCAGCATAGTTAAGTTTTAATGCGTATGCTCTACGTAAAGCTTGTTTGATATCGGTTACGATACCCATTTTTGTATCTTTATCTACTTTTAAGCATACAGTCAATAAATCTTGTTCGTGCTCTGGCATTGCAGAACGTTCAGAAACCACATAGTTTTCAATTTGGTTTACATCAGCAAATGCGTCGTCAAGCTGAATACGTGGTTCTGTACCATATTGAGCTCTATATTTAGCTACTGGTTTACCAACGTAGATATTACGCACTAGAGTTTTCTTTTCTAGTTTTTGTAATTCAGTTGCTTCTGGCATTGCGATGCCTACTTTATAATCCACTTCTTTCATAGAGGTAGAAATCATAAAGAAGAATAATAACATAAAGATGATATCAGGTAGTGACGCTGTACTAATAGCTGGTATCTCTTTAGTAGATGAATTATCTCTAAATCTTCCCATTATTTTTTTCCTCCATAGTTTTTAGGTTCTGCCTCAGAAATCTTTTGTGGATAAATCTTTTGGATTGCCTTTTGTTGATCTTCTTGAAGATCGTCATAAATTTGTCCAAATTTAGCTTTAGCTAAGTCGTTACGCAACTCATTGTAAGCAGCCACAAGTTCATTTTGCACATTGATATATGCAGCGTATGAAGTACCGCGGTCGTTTTGTAATGAGATTACGTGGTTTTTAGTTACAGCTACATTACCGAAGTATTCTACTTCAATTACTTCTTTTTCTGGTAGATTTTCGGCGTTACTTTCGTTTTTGATAAATTCCTTTGCTTTATCTTTAAGTTCAGACACTTCTGTATATTCGCCTTGTACTAGCAATTGGTCATTACTGTTAAGTAGCACTACGAATACGTTACGTTCTTTTACCTTCAAGTCCTCAGTTTTTTGTTCTGCAGGAACAGGAGGAGGAAGACGACGTGCCAAACCTTTATTTACCGCCATAGTGGTGGTACATAGGAAGAATACCAAAAGCAAAAACGCGATATCGGCTGTTGAACTTGAGTTCACTTCAGGCACTTTCTTTTTTGCTCTTGCCATAATATTCCCCTTTCTTATTTAATTTTTTTGAAAACACCACCTACAGCCATTAGTACTAGAGGGATGCCTGCTAATACATAAGCTGAGTATAATTGCATATCAACTAGTCTAATCCAAGTTTCTGAGATAGGTTCTACACCTAATACTTCTACTTGTTTACCATCTGATACGAAATATGTAACAACTAAGATAACAGCTAAAAGTGCAATTCCTAAGATAGATTTAAGAGCAGTTTTAGGTGCTGAAATTGCTTTCTTAACAAATTGTATTGCTTGTGTTACAAGAACGATAACAGCTGCAATAGCAACAAAAGCATACATAAGTAGCATTAGGCTGTTGGTGTATACAGGTTCTACATATTCTGCATTAGGGTCAACATAGCCACCTAAGTAGAATAGCAAACTTACCACAACAGTTGCTGCAACAAGTATGTATAATACTATTGATGATAATTTATTTAACATAATCAAATCTCCTAGAAATTATTTTTTTACATTGTATTTCATTAAGATATCTAACATTGTGATAGAAGAATCTTCCATATCACCTACGTTAGCTTCGATACGAGATAGAATGAAGTTATAGAAAATTTGAAGGATGATAGCAACGATAAGACCTGTTACAGTTGTGATAAGAGCAACTTTAATACCACCAGCAACGATAGTAGCTGAGATATCACCTGCTTGTTGGATACGGTCGAACGCTTCGATCATACCGATTACAGTACCCATGAAACCTAACATAGGAGCAAGACCGATGAAAAGACCAATCCAGCTAACATTTTTTTCTAGTAGACCTGCTTGAACACCACCGTAAGCGATGATAGATTTTTCAGCAACATCGATACCTTCGTCGATACGCATTAAACCTTGGTAGAAAATAGAAGCAACAGGACCACGAGAGTTGCGGCAAATTTCTTTAGCAGCTTCAACACCGTTTTCTTCTAATGCTTTTTCTACAGCAGCTAAAAGTTTTTTAGAGTCTGTGCTAGCCATTGCTAAGTAGATAATACGTTCAATAGCAATTGCTAAACCTAAAATTAAACATAGAGCAACTGAGCTCATGAAACCAGCACCACCTTCGATGAATTTTTGTTTTAGAGCTTGGTGAATACCGCCTTGAGCTTCTTCAGCTGGAGCAGCTTCTTCAACTACTGCAGGAGCTTCTGCAGGAGCTTCTTCTGAGATTGCTTCAACTTGTTCTGTAGCTACTTCTTCTGAAATTGGAGCAACTTCTTCTTGTGCATAAACACTAAACATACTTAAACCAGCTAATACAGCTAGCATTGTGATTAATTTTTTCATGTTACTTTAAATTTTAATGAATATTTTTAGTTAATTAATTATGATTTTTTTGTTTGTAATTGCATCATCTGCTAAAACGAGTGCAAGGTACAAAAAAAGTACGGATATTACACAAAATTTAACAAAAAACTTTACCTCTTAACACTAAAAAAAATAACCTTTTAGCATTTTCTGTAGTGATATTTTTTATTTCTTCTGCTGTTTGTCCATAAATTTGGGCAATTTTCTCTGCTATATGCACCAAATATGAAGGTTCATTTCTCTTTCCTCTATGTGGCACGGGAGTAAGATATGGAGAATCGGTTTCAAGCAAAATCCTTTCGAGTGGAATTTCGCCCAAACGTTCTGGAAATTTTGCATTTTTATATGTAATTACACCTCCTAAACCGAAGTAGAAATCTCCATATTCTAAGTACTGTTTTGCATTTTCAGGGTACAAACTAAAAGCATGAACCACACCTCGAAGGTTTTTGCCTTTAAATTTCTTTAAACTATCTATTATTTCTGCAAAAGAGTCTCTACAATGTATGCAAATAGGCAAATCTTTTGAAAGTGCCACATCTATAT
>JAXJWL010000072.1:0-1595 GCA_036308065.1 Paludibacteraceae bacterium | reverse complement strand
GTATGCAATCGCCACAATCAAAGGTTTCTACAAACTTGTTTTTGTGCATTTGTTTCGTAAACAAACTATATGCCATATAAGGTATGTTGTACCATTTAAATGGTTTAATAATGGTAACAATAAAAAGTCCGTCCATTAGGTTGGCGTGTGGGGCGATGTAGGCGTTGTTGCCAAACTGTTTGTTGTTGGCAATGTTTACCACAAAAGCCTCGCCATTTTTACTCTCCAAATGAGGATATGCAACTTCGCCAGCGCAAGAATCATCTTTGCACGAGTCGTTTCCGCAAGAACTGTTATCACCAAAACTCAAATGATATGAAAGGGGAGTGTAGTCTTTGTATGCTTTTAAGCTTAGCTTTACGTATGTCAAGAAACCACGCACCTTGGTTTGAGCAAATAAGTGACCAATAAGCGCATCAAAACCACTACCACAGGTGCAGAAGAATTTTCTGCCCAACACCTCGCCGCAGTCTATGCGATAAGATTTGTTTTCTTTAATTCGCTTGATAATCTTTTTTGTAGAAAGACCAAACATGCCCAAATCGCGTGCCAATCCATTGCCACTACCAGTGCCCACTATGATTAGAGCCGTCTCTGTGCCAACCAGTGCAGATGCAATCTCGTTCACCGTGCCGTCTCCACCCACTGCTACAACTATTTCCACTCCGTCGTTTACAGCTTGTCTTGCAAGCTCTGTGGCATGACCAGCATATTCGGTTTTTATGCCTTTTATCTTAAACTCTTCTTCAAGTGCCAAAACCACTTTCTTTGCTCTCTTTCTAGCGGCGTCTGTGCCCGAAACTGGATTGATAATAATGCGTATGTTCATGTTTGTAGATTTTGCTGTACAATAAACAAAGGTAATGAAGAAATCACCCTATAAAATCACTCGACAATTATTCAACATACAACACCAACCCTTTAAGATACTCCCCTTCTGGATGGTAGATGTTAATTGGGTGGTCTACTGGTTGAGTTACTTGGTGAAGGATGCGCACTTTGCGGCCGCTCATGGCAGCAGCAGAGAACACTGCTAGACGGAATTGGTCTTTGTTTACCGCTTGTGAGCAAGAGAAAGTAAACAAGATTCCTCCCGATTTAATCTTCTCAAAAGCCTTAGCATTCAGGCGTTTATAACCTTGAAGAGCATTGCGCAGAGCATCACGGTGTTTTGCGAAAGCTGGAGGGTCTAAGATAATTAAATCGTAATCGTCAGACATATTGTCAAGGAATTTGAACGCATCTTGGGCAAACGCCTCATGACGTTTATCGCCAGGGAAGTTCATTTCCATATTTTTGTTTACAAGGTCGATAGCCTTTGAAGAACTATCCACAGAATGCACGCAAGTAGCCCCACCACGCATTGCATAACAAGAGAAACCACCTGTATAACAGAACATATTTAGCACCTTGCGACCACGAGAATATTGTTCAAGAAGTTGACGATTGCTACGTTGGTCTATGAAGAAACCTGTTTTTTGACCTCTTTCCCAATCGATGCAAAATTTAATGCCGTTTTCAAGGATTATAGCATCTGAGTCTGAACCAATTAGATAACCATTTTCAGCACCAGTATCAGCCTTGTAAGGAAGAGT
>JAXJWL010000071.1:0-10051 GCA_036308065.1 Paludibacteraceae bacterium | reverse complement strand
GGTGTACACTATGCCTTGTGGCGACCACTATAAAACCATAGAAACAGTTGTTGAGATTTGGAAATTTCTTGGAGAAAATGGTGGTACACGTAAGTCTATGCTTATAAACCTAGGTGGCGGTGTAGTAACAGACCTAGGAGGTTTTGTTGCAAACACATTTAAACGCGGTATTCGCTTTATAAATATACCTACCACCCTACTTTCTATGGTAGACGCTGCTGTGGGAGGCAAGACTGGCATAAACTTCAACGGACTAAAAAATGAAATTGGTGTAATAAACCCTGCAGAGACTGTAGTGATTTACCCAGACTTTTTGCGTTCGTTAGATACAGAAAACCTACTTTCTGGCTATGCAGAGATGCTTAAGCACGGACTTCTTTCTTCTGAAGATGAAATGAAAAAATTAGGCAAATTTGATGCTAGAAAACCAGACTTTGACCTATTGGCTCAACTTATAGAAACATCTATTGAGGTAAAAGCCAATATAGTAAAACAAGACCCAACAGAAAAAGGCATTCGCAAGGCGCTGAACCTTGGTCACACCATAGGACACGCTTTTGAGAGTTATTCTCACGAAACAAATAGACCAATTCTACACGGACACGCAGTAGCATGGGGACTTATTGGCGAACTTTTCCTTTCTTACAAACTACAAGGTTTCCCTCAAAGCATAATGACAGAAACTGTGCGCTTTATAAGAGAAAACTACGGTGTGTTTGAGATTACATGCAACGACTACCCTGCCCTATACGAATATATGGCACACGATAAGAAAAACGCCACTGCAGGCGAAATAAACTTCACTCTACTGAAAAATATTGGTGATATTGTTCCAAACTGCATAGTAGAGCAAGAACTTATTTATCAAGCATTGGATTTTTACAGAGATAGTGTTGGGATATAAAAAAAATCGAGGGTTAAACCTCGATTTTTTTGTACCCCCGCCGGGAATCGAACCCGAATCTAAAGTTTAGGAAACTCGTATTCTATCCATTGAACTACAGGGGCAACTATGATGATTATAAATTCATCTTTTCTACCTTGTCTGCATCTGTTGTTTCTAGCAGAGAAATATATCTTATAACATATTCGTATGTAGAAGACCAACCTTTTAGCAAACTAGAATCTACGAAATTGTCGTTGTGGCTAGCAATTATAAATTCTCCCTTAAGATTTTTTACAACCTTCGCCATACCTGTGGCACTATTAATAATCTCATCTTTTGACAATTTCATCTTCTTCAAAGACCATGTTGTAAATGGCACTGAGTGCACTTCTACTCTGTAATATTCTTCTTTATTTAGGTCGTAAATTCTAAATGGTGTACATGTAGATGCTCTAAAACCAATTCTATCTGGATAAGACATAGAGAAGTCTTCCTTAATCTTGCTATTTGCTATATTACTATAGAACTTAGGAATCACATATTCAGACAAACTAGAAGTACCTATTACAATGCGAGTTCTAAATATTCTAGAAAGCAATTTTTGCTCCAATTTTAGTTGAGTAGCAGAATTGCTTGCCACTCCAGACACACAAAGTCCTATTTGATAGTTTCTACAAAGCACCTTTTTATATGTGCTATAAGCAAAATAAATAGGTCTCTTATACCATCTAATATTAGAAATTCTGAAAGCAAAAAGTGGTCTAAGACTATTTCTATTGTGAAGTTCTACAATACGCTCTACATTGCAATATGGGTCTTGGTCTATTCTAAGTAGCACGCGAAGTTGCTTTTTAAGTTCTGACCAATCTCTTTCTATTACCTTTTTACCCAATCTAAGCACATTGCCTAGTACTGAGTATGTTCTATATCTATAAGGTGTATTTACCGATATAATAGGCAAAAATCTAAATCTTCTATCTGTAGACGAAGTATAATTTGGGAATAAAGTTTTTAATTTTTCTTCCAATTTCAATGCCCAAACATCTACAAGTGGAGTTTCTAAAAAGCCTTCTCTATACGCTAAACTCTTTTCTGAGATAAAACATCCTCTACTATCGAAGTTTTCTTTTATTGGCAGATATTCTTCATATCTAGACAATAGGTAAAAAGACGCAGAGAAAATATCAAATGGAATATCGCCACCGGTAGCAAAGAACATTTTCTCGCCCTCCCATGTGCCCATAGTAATATCATACTCACGCACACCTTTTTTAAATAGCAAACCATTTGGCACTATATGCAATGCACCTTTCACCTTGAGAGTTTCGCTATACACAATAAGCGGTGAAGCAGAAAGAGTTGGCAAATCTTCCTCCTTATTGATAATATTTATTGGCTGACCTAATATTCTTTTAAAAATATGGTCTGCTACAAATTTCAACCTATTGGTATATTTATCAGTATAAATACAAATCATTCTAGTAAACATGAATCGGCAAAACTCAAAAATTGTTTATTGCCTACAATTATGTGATCTAAAACTAATATATCGAATAGCTTACAACAAGCTACAATCTTTTTTGTAATTAAAGTATCTTCTGCACTCGGGTTGATATTGCCAGAAGGATGATTGTGAATAAGCACTAAACGCGTTGCGTGGTTGTCTAAAGCAAGTTTCAGTACTATTCTACTATCTACCAAGGTAGCCGTAATTGTACCTGTGCTTATCTGACATCTTGCAAGTTCCTTGTTTGCATTGTTTAGCATCAACACCCAAAACTCCTCTTGCGACTTATGAGAAAGCAATCTCATAAACTCCTCTGCAATCTGATTACTATTTCTGTACGAAACAGTCTCTGCGGGCTCTGCAAATCTTATTCTCCTACCGAGTTCTATCGCAGCAGAAATAGTAACTGCCTTTGCCTTGCCTATTCCTTTTACACGTTTTGAAAGTTCCAAAGGTGTAAGTTTACATATTTCGTCTAGATTGTTTGACGATTTCGACAAAAGTGCTTTACCTAAATCTAGCGCTGACTCTGTCTTGGAGCCTGTTGCAATTAAAATTGCTAATAATTCTGCATTTGAAAGCGAAGATGCACCTTTGGATAACATTTTTTCTCTTGGTCTATCATCTTCCGCCCACTGCTTAATAGTTAAATTCCTATTTTCTTCCATAATTTTAGATTAAGAAATAAATAATTACTAACCGGGACGAAACCCAAGAGGGATTTAACACAGACACATCCCCTTTTGGAATTTCCTCACAAAAGTAATAAAATATGATGGTATATACAAAAGTATATAAAAGAAAAAAGCCCTCCATTTAGGAGAGCTTTATAATTTTCATTGCTTAAGCGAGTTTGTTAACGTGAAGCGCTAACTTAGACTTTAAGTTATTTGCTTTATTTTTGTGAATCACGTTCTTTTTTGCCAACTTATCCAACATAGCTGATACTACTGGAAGTAAAGCGGCAGCCTCGTCTTTTTTATGCATCGCACGCAATTTGCGAACGGCATTTCGAGCAGTCTTTGCATAATATTTGTTATGCAAACGTCTCTTTTCTGTCTGTCTGATTCTCTTTTCAGACGATTTGTGGTTTGCCATATCTGTTTATTTTTTTATTTCTTGTAGCCCATAGCGGAATCGAACCGCTCTTTCAAGAATGAAAATCTTGCGTCCTAACCGATAGACGAATGGGCCATTTGGTTTTTGTGATTGCAAAGATATGAACTATTTTTTAAACTACCAAATTTTTTTTGAACTTTTTTTACAAAAAAATTAAAAAAGGTAGAAATCCAACACAAATCAAACCTAAAAGAAATCCAAAGAACACTTGTGACGGTGTGTGGGCGTCCAGTTTTAATCTCGACCATCCTATCAAACCGCTCGACAAAAGTACAACAATTATTTGAGATAGCAAAGAAAATCCATTAAAAATTGACAAAAAAATCAACATTCCTGTCCAAGACCCCATTCCAGTGGCGTGTGCGCTTATTTTCCAGAAGAAATTTACAAGAAAAACTACGATTAAAGCCACGGTTGCACCGTACCAAAGCTGAGAATAACCATAGTCTACTACCAATAAATAGCAGATAATACTTACTAAAAGATAAGAAAGTATGGTAAATAGATATGGCCAGATGCGTTCTTTTCTAGTTTTTGCTCGCCACGACTCCACAATTTTCAGTTTGTGTAGTATTACATACCATATAATAGGTGGAACAACTAGCAAAAACATGCTTCCAAATATAAGCACATGCCTCAGAGCCTCCGCGCCTGGATAGAAAAACGGCATCAGATTCATCTGCAGCAGTGCATATACAGGAATCAATAAAGGATGAAATAAAATAGATAATATCTGAGCTATTATTTTCATTAAATAAGGTTCATTGTGTCTGAAGCAATCATAAATTCTTCGTCGGTAGGAATAACTACTACTTTAATTTTTGAGTTTTCAGTAGTAACTACTCTTTCTTCGCCTCTCACTTTGTTTGCTTCTTCGTCTAGTTCAATGCCCATAAATGCCAATTCTTTACAAACATCGCCTCTTAGACCAGTTTGGTTTTCACCAACACCACCAGTAAACACGATAACATCAACACCGCCAAGCGCTGCGATATATGAACCTATATACTTTTTAATTTTATATGTGTACATAGCCATTGCTAACACTGCTAGTGGCACGCCTGCTTTGTCTGCAGCTTCGATGTCGCGCATATCAGATGAAAGACCAGAAACACCAGCAACACCAGATTTTTTGTTTAGATAATCTGAAATACCTTTGGTATCTAGACCTTCTTTTTCCATTAGGTAGGTAACTGCACCTGCATCAATATCACCACAGCGTGTACCCATTAGAAGACCTTCTAGTGGAGTAAAGCCCATAGAGGTGTCGATTGATTTACCATCTTTAATAGCTGTAATAGAACCACCGTTACCAACGTGACAAGTAATGATTTTTGTACCTTCTACAGGTATACCTAAAAATTCGCATACTCTTTGTGACACATATCTGTGACTTGTGCCGTGGAAACCATAACGACGAACACCATATTTTTCGTATGCTTCGTACGGAGTGCCGTACATATAAGCATATTGTGGCATTGTTTGGTGGAATGCTGTATCAAACACTGCTACTTGTGGCACAGATGGAAGTATATTTGAAATAGTATTTATACCTTTTAGGTTGGCTGGATTGTGAAGAGGAGCCATATCGCTACATTCTTCGATAGCCTTGATAACCTCATCTGTAATCAACACGCTAGAGTTGAATTTTTCACCTCCGTGAACCACACGGTGACCTACTGCGTTGATTTCGTCTAGAGACTTGATTGCACCGTATTCTGCACTTGTAAGAGTAGAAAGAATAAATTCAATAGCAGTTTGGTGCTCTGGAATATCTTTGTCTAATTGAACTTTTTCGCCAGAAGGTAAAGTAAGTTTCAAGAAAGCACCTGCTAAACCTACTTTTTCTACACCACCTTGTGCCAACACTGCATTGCTATCCATATCGAATAGCTTATATTTTACTGATGAACTACCACAGTTTAAAACTAAAATTTTCATATTACATTGATTGATTTGCGGTAATAACTACCATTTTTACTATATCTTCTACTGTACAACCACGAGAAAGGTCGTTTACTGGAGATGCCATACCTTGTAGGATAGGACCAATTGCCACACCACCAGAGAAACGTTGGGTAAGTTTGTAACCAATATTTCCTGCGTCTAGTGTAGGGAATACAAGCACATTTGCATCGCCTTTGATTGGGCTATCTGGAGCCTTTTGAGCACCTACAGAAGCCACGATTGCAGCATCTGCTTGGAATTCACCGTCGATAGTTAAGGTTGGTTCCATTTCTTTTGCAATGCGAGTTGCCTCAATCACTTTGTCTGGAGACTCATTTTTTGCACTACCTTTGGTAGAGAAACTTAGCATAGCCACTTTTGGTTCCATTTGCACAAGCACTCTTGCTGTATCTGCTGTAGAAACTGCGATTTGAGCAAGTTGGTTGGCATCTGGATTTGGTGTAACAGCACAGTCTGCAAATAGAAGCACACCGTTGTTGCCGTATCTTGTTGGAGTAATCATAATGAAAGCACCAGACACTACGCTAATGCCTTTTTTCATTTTAATGATTTGTAGAGCAGGACGAAGCACATTGCTTGTTGCGTTCATTGCGCCAGCCACTTCCCCATCTGCATCACCATTTTTTACCATTAGAGATGCCAAATATAGTGGGTCTTTTATCTTTTTATCAGCTTCTTCTAGGGTCATACCTTTGTTTTTGCGAAGCTCGTATAAAAGGTCCACATATTTTTGTCTATTAGGGTCTGTTGCCTCATCAAAGAATATTGCTTTATCAATATTCTCTAAACCCAAACCTGCAGCTTGATCCTTGATTTGTTGTTTATTACCTAGCAGAATAATATCTGCCAATCCCTCTTTTAATATTACGTCAGCAGCACGAAGAGTACGTGATTCTAAAGATTCTGGAAGCACGATACGTCTTTTATTAGCTTTAGCTCTGGCGAATAGACCGTCTAAAAATTCCATAACACTAATAGTTTTGTTTTGTGATACAAAATTATAAATTATTTTTCGTAAAATGTATTTATTATTGCTTTTTATTTCGCGGATGATATGATAAAATAGTATCTCGAAGATATGTCATATCTATGTGAGTGTATATCTCTGTGGTAAGGATACTTTCGTGACCAAGAAGTTCTTGAATTACCCTTAAATCTGCCCCACCCTCTAGCAAATGCGTTGCAAAACTATGCCTTAAAGTGTGAGGACTAATCACTGCTTTTATACCCGCATCTGCTGCAGATTTTTTTATCACATTGAATACTGTTTGGCGAGACAAATGCGAACCACGTTGGTTTAAAAACAAAAAATCGCCTTGTCCTGGCTTTATATCCCAAGAATTTCTATCGAGCATATACATAGAAATCTCGTTTAGAGCAGTCTCTGAAATAGGCACCAAACGTTGTTTACTTCCTTTGCCAAAAACCTGAATAAAACCCTCTTTTGCATAAATATTTGAGAGTTTTAGGTCGATAAGTTCCGACACACGCAGTCCGCAACTATATAGTACCTCTATCATAGCTTTGTTGCGTTGTCCATCTGCTTTAGAAAGGTCTATCACAGACTTGAGCATATCGATTTCCTCCACCGAAAGCACTGTAGGCAAATACCTAGAGAGTTTTGGCATTTCGAGAAGCTGAGTGGGGTCGTCTTCTATAATATCTTCTGAAAGAAGGTAACTATAAAAAGACTTAACGCCCGAAATTATTCGGGCTTGTGAAGTTGAGGCTATACCTAGTTCGTTTAAGAATACCAAAAACGACTGAAAATCTTGCAGTTTAGCCTCTTTATAGTTTATGTTTTTATCCGAAAAGTATGTAAGTAGCTTTTGAACATCTGCGCTATATGATTTTAGAGTATTATCTGAAAGTGACCTTTCGAGAAGTAGATACGCTCCATAACCATCTAAAACCTTTTTCATTTGTTCAATGCTATTTCTTGATTCAACGCAGGATTTGCATACATAGTGTAAATCATGTGTCTTAAGAATGGATAGTCTGGATTTGGAATATCTATCTTATTTAGTTGTTTTTCCACGTATGCTTCAAATTTTTCTTTATCTTTTTGAGTGTATTTATCTGCAAACTTGTGAGTATTGTACAAAATATCTGCCGCTACATAGTTGTTTGGATAAAGAATATAGTTTGTATGAATGCGTTTATCTATTTCTGCTGTAAGTGCTTGAACTTGTTCATTTTTAGGCAGTTCGTTCCAACTTTCTGGCACAACGATTGGGTCGCAAACATTGTAAGAAATTCTTCCTTTTGGAGCAATAAGACCTGTTTGCATGCTCATAAGGTCGTCCATCGGAGATTTTTTAAACTGAGGATTGTCGCGTTTTTGTTGGAATTCTTTTGCTTTTAAGAAATCGCAAGCGTCAAACTCATAGTTTATTGCAATTGGAGTGATATTTAGTTCGTTTATGCTTTCTGAGAAAGAAGCCTTGCTACTCATGTTTAGCATCTTGATGATAGAAGGCTGGGTAACATCGTTTGAGTCTTTTGCACGGCCTTCTCTTTGAGCCAACCAAACAGAGTCTTTGCGTTCTGAAATCACATAACGAATATAATCTGAAAGATTTTTAGAGATAAGCAATTGTTGTTTTATTGAGCCATCTCTGCGCACAATGAAACTTTTGTTTAAGCGCACAGCGTGTTCTATCCAAGGTTGGATAAGAAGGTTGTTGCCAATGCCTATTTGTGAAGTTTGAAAACCTTTTAAATATAGGTGGATATTTAAAAATGCTGAATCTAAGACAATGTCTCTATGGTTTGTAAGGAAAAGAGAACCTTTTTCTTTGTTTATTTTCTCTGTTCCAACAAGAGTAACACCATTAGACGACTTGTGTTCCAACGCCATAAGCACAGGAATAATAACTACTCGTTGAAAATCTTCTATCGACTTCATCTCTGGCAATGTTCTCACAAGAAAATCTGCATAATCTTCTCCTAAAACATACGCTAATACCTTTTTAATCTCTGGACGACTAAAAATTTGAGAAACTACAAATGGCGCCTCTTGATCTGAATAACAACGAATCTCATTAAATCTTTCTGGATAACTCATAATTACAACATTTTTTACAAAGTTAATAAATTAACTGTATTAGTGGTAGTGTTAATGACAACTTTTTTATAATTTAGCATAAAAATTGTGTAGTTATGTACTTAGAAATAGAAAGAAAATATTTGGTTCGTGGTTTTTCTACAGAAGGACTACGATTTAAAAAGATGAAACAGGCATATCTTGCCAAAGAAGGTTGCACTCTAAGGGTGAGAATTGCAGATGACAAGGCGTTTTTGACTATTAAAGGCAAAACAGAAGGGTTTTCTAGGGCGGAGTTTGAGTATGAAATTCCTATGGAAGATGCTAACGCAATGATGGAACTAGCTATTTATCCTCCTGTGATTAAAACTAGGTATTTTGCCGAAGTGGATGGTAAAACTTGGGAAGTGGATGTGTTTGAGGGTGAGAATGAAGGACTTGTGATGGCAGAAATTGAGTTAAAATCTGAAGATGAAGAGTTTACATTGCCTGAGTGGGCTGTGGAAGAAGTAACAGGTGATAAAAGGTATTATAACGCTTACCTTGCGAAGACGCCGTATAAGAGTTGGTAAATTTATTTATACAAAAGGACTCAAAGCATTAGCAATGAGTCCTATAAATCTCTTTTGAAAAGATTAGTCTAAATCAATATTAGCACCTTCACATTCATCAAAAGATTGTTTTTTGATGCTAACAATTTTCATTGACATACCATCATAATTAATATTGCCTTCTCTTTCAAGTTCTTGTTTTTCAGCTATTGTCATTGGGATATCCATTGTATCAGAAACGGTAATACCAAAAACTTCTGCAGAATAAGAAACCTCCCAACAATAAACTGTAGGATCGTTTGGATTTTCACATGAAACAAAGGCCATTGCCATAGCTACTACAGCAATTAGCATTGAAAACATCTTCTTCATAATCATCATTTTTTTAAGTTTATACTGCAAAGATAGCATTTCTTGGGGAGTTACTCAATGTTTTTCCTTAGTTTTTTAAGATAATTTTGCAAAGCAGGAGTGTCTTTTTTCTCTACAAGTTCCAATAAATATTTCAATTCTTTGCGAATATTTTCTACTTGACCACCTGTAAATGGGTTGAAAAGAATTTCTGTAAGCAAATAATCGTCTTCTGAAAAAAGTCCACGTGCTATTGCCATGTGTTTTTTGAATGTGGTACCTGGAGCGTCTTGATGCTTCATTACTGCCGCAAACACCATGGTAGAAACGAATGGAATAGAAAGCGAATAAGCAATGGTTTCGTCGTGCTCTAGGAATGTGTATTCAAAGATATTTAGGTGTAGGCTATTGTAAAGATCTTTGAAGAACACTTTACCCATGTGGTCGGACTCTGAAATGATAATAGCATTTTGTGTGCTAAGGTCTTCAAGATTGGCAAATGTAGGACCAAACATTGGGTGAGTGGACACATAACGCATTCCGCATTCTTTGTAGAACTCCGGAAGTCCTGTTTTTACTGATGCAATATCTGAAATAATACAAGATTTTGGCAGATATGGAAG
>JAXJWL010000070.1:0-1808 GCA_036308065.1 Paludibacteraceae bacterium | reverse complement strand
ATTTTAGAACTATTTAGGCAAATATCATAACTTCCTGCCACTCCCCATTTCTTTTCTGTATAGAAATCATAGTATGCAGCACGGGTTTTGTCGGCTTTGTTTATCACATCTTTGGCTTGTTGTTCAGAAATGCCCTCGTATTCTGCCACACGAGACACTCTATCTTTAAAATCGGCTGTGATAAAGATAGAAACAACATCTTCTCTATCGCGCAAAATATAGTCTGCACATCTGCCTACAAAGATACAATCTCCTTCAGCAGCTATGTTTTTAATTACTTTGCTTTGCATACAGAAAAGAGAGTTGCCAGAAAGCACAGAATCTCCACAACCACAGCTACTTCCGTATGAAAAACTATTGAGAATCATAGAAAAGAAACTATCTGTAGGTTTTTCATCTACTTTCTTGAAAAACTCACCTGCAATGCCTGTTTCTTCAGAAACTCTGTTTATCAAATCTTTATCATAAAGTGGAATATTGTAGTGTTCAGACAGCATTTGAGCAAGTCTGCGACCTCCACTTCCGTATTGTCTGCCTATGGTTATTATCATAATATAGAAGATATTTGTCCGCTTTTTATTTTACGTATTTCTAGCAACACCATTACCAACGCTACCACTGCAGCAATGCCGTCTGCAATAGGCATACTCCACCAAACTCCGTCTGTACCAAATTGTGCTGGCAAGATTAGTAAGAATGGAATAAGGAACAACAATTGTCTGTTGGTAGAAAGGAATAGTGCCTTTTTTGCAAGCCCAACAGATTGGAAAAAGTTGTTTGAAACCATTTGGAAACCAATTAATGGAAAGAAAATGGTTACTGTTCTAATGGCGTGTTCAGATAGCACTAAAAGTTGAGTATCTGTAGTAAATGGCTTGATTATAAGTTCTGGGAAGCATTGGCAAACTATCAATGCCAATGTAGTTAGGCCTACAGCATAAACAAGTGTTAGACTATATGCTTTTAGCACCCTGTCGTATTGTTTTGCACCGTAGTTGTACCCTGTGATTGGTTGCATACCTTGGTTGAAGCCCATCACTATCATTACAAAGAAGAAGACTATACGGTTCAAAATGCCGTATGCGCCCACATACATATCGCCACCGTGTCTTAAAAGGCTAGTATTGATAAGCATTACCACCACACAACCCAAAGAGTTCATACAAAATGGTGCCAGACCAATAGAAATAATCTGTCCCGCAATCTTTGGTCTAAATTTAAAGATGTCTTTTCTAAATGAAAGTGTATCTTTTTTGAATATAAAGTGGTGAGTAACAATAATAAGCGACAAGGTTTGAGCACAAACTGTACCCAATGCCGCACCTTTTATACCCATATCCATAAGAATAATGAATATGTAGTTGAAAAAGATGTTTGTAACCACTGCCACAATGGTGATATACATTGCTTTAGTTGGGAAACCTGATGCACGCATCACACTGTTGAGTCCTAAGTATAAGTGAGTGACAAGATTTCCGCATAGAAGCACTTGCATATACTCTCTAGCATAAACTATCGTGGCATCACTTGCACCGAAGAAGTATAAAATTGGGTCTAAAAAGATTAAAGACACAGCAGCAAACACCACACCAATGAGCACATTGAGCAATACCACATTGCCTAGTGCAAGTTCTGCGCCTCTTTTGTCTTGTTGACCGAGTTTTACAGACACCACTGTGGTGGCACCAATACCTATCATAGCACCAAAAGCTGCAGCCAAGTTCATAAATGGGAAACAGACAGAAAGACCCGCCAAGGCTAGCGAGCCTACGCCTCTGCCTATAAACATACTGTCTATGATATTATAT
>JAXJWL010000069.1:0-9036 GCA_036308065.1 Paludibacteraceae bacterium | reverse complement strand
GTTAAACAAAAGCGTTGTCTGAACGGAGTGAGTTTAGCTTTTGTAGTCAATAATGAGTAAAATCCCGCGAAGAGCGCGAAGTGACAAATTTTATTGTTGAGATAAGAGATATTCTTCTAAACCTCTATTTCTTAGCGTACACGCTGGGCAATGACCGCAGCCATCACCTTGAACGCCATTGTAACAAGTAAGAGTATTTTTTCTTATATAATCTAGTTTACCCAATTTGTCGGCAAGCTCCCAAGTTTGCGCCTTTGTAAGCCACATAAGTGGAGTATGAATCACGTAAGAGTAATCCATCGACAAATTTAGAGTCACATTAAGCGATTTTATAAAGACGTCACGACAATCTGGATAGCCACTAAAGTCTGTTTCACACACGCCTGTAACTATATGACGAATGTCTTTCCCCTTTGCTAGCACTGCAGCAAAAGTAAGGAAAAGCATATTTCTGCCTTCCACAAGACTATTTGGCGCAGTTTTACCATCAGGAATAGCCTCATCCACCTCAATTTCACTTCTAGTAAGCGAATTTGGAGCAAGTTGGTTTAGCAGAGCCATATCCAAAATATGATGCTCAAGACCCAACTCATTAGCAATTGCTTTAGCACATTCTATCTCTTTCACATGGCGTTGACCATAGTCGAATGTAACCAAAATCACATCCTTAAACTGTTCAAGCGCCCAAAAAAGACAAGTGGTAGAGTCTTGTCCACCACTAAATACCACTATTGCCTTTTCTTCTTTTAAAATCTTCGACATAATGAATTAATTATTCAAAAGCCCCCATTTTAAGAGCATTAACTTCTTGTTCTGTTAAGTGACGCCAACGTCCACGAGGTAGGTTGTATTTTGTCAAACCAGCAAAATAAACTCTGTCTAGTTTTTCAACCTTATAACCCAAGTGCTCAAAAATTATACGCACAATACGGTTTTTACCAGAGTGAATTTCAATACCAATTTCTTTGCGTTTGCCGTCTTTTACATATTCAAGTTCGTCTGCTTGAATAAAGCCATCTTCAAGTTGGAAACCTTTCAAGATTTTGTCATAGTCCTCTTTTTCAAGAGGTTTATCAATGCTCACTTGATAGATTTTCTTTTTCTCAAAACGTGGGTGTGTAAGTTTATCAGCAAGTTGTCCGTCGTTTGTAAGAAGCAACACACCTGTGGTGTTACGGTCTAGACGACCAACAGGATAAATTCTTTCAGAACAAGCACCACGTACTATATCAAGCACTGTAATACGTCCACGAGGGTCTGTCACAGTGGTTACACAGTTTTTTGGTTTATTCAGTAAAACGTAAACTTTCTTTTCAGATTGTACTAGTTGGTCATGGAACATTACCTTGTCGGTTGGTTTCACCTTGGTGCCAAGTTCTGTTACCACTTGACCATTTACAGTAACTACACCTGCTTTAATATATACATCCGCATCCCTGCGTGAACAAACACCTGCATTAGACAATACTCTATTTAGGCGTATTGTTCCATCATTACTAATTTTCTTCTGCATTTCTTATTTTTTCTTCTAAAGCTTTTATTTTCTTTACTAATTCTACTTGGTCCGCCTTAAGCTTTTCAATGTTTTTAAGCATTTCTGCCACTAAAGGATTTTCTTCTTTAGATTTAGCAGTGCTAAGGAAACCAATATTATTTTCTCGTGTTGCAATATTTGCACGATTTGCTTCGTATGCACGAATAAGTTTATCTCTTTCTTTTCTAATTACGTTGATAGATTTTTCTCCTTCTTGCGCTTTTGCTTTTGCTTCAAAGAATGCATCGCAAGCAGCATTGAATTTTTTCCAAATTTGTTCAGAGATTTTATTTGGAACAGGACCTATCTTTTTCCATTGTTTTTGTAGAGCAATGAATTTTTCTGTAGTACTCTTCCAGTTTTTGTTATCTTTTAGTTCCTCTGCTTGTGCAATAAGTTCTTTTTTAGCTTTCAAATTTGCAGAAAGTTTGTCTTTTGCATTTTTGTAGAACTCACTTTTTGCTAGGAAAAGAGCATCGCAAGCAGCTCTGAAGCGTTCGTAGATTTTTGTATTATTTTTCTTTGGAGCAAAGCCAATTTTCTTCCATTCCGTTTGAATTTCAAGCACTTTTTCAGTTACTTTTTCCCATTCTTTATAAGAAGAAATTTTTGCTAAATCAATAGCTTCAACTTGCTCACAAAGTGCTGTTTTTTTCTTTAAGTTTTCTACCTCTTCTTCTTTTTTAGATTGGTAGAACACAGCGTGTTGCTTGTTGATAATATCAGACGCCTCTTTAAATCTGTTCCAAATTTCTTCACGATGTTCTCTTGAAACTGGTCCCAACTCACGCCATTCTGCATGTAGGGTTTGAAGTTTTTGGAATGCAACATTAAGTTGTTTTTCCTCTTTTAGTTTTTCAGCAGCCTCGCAAAGTGCAATTTTTGCTTCCAAATTTTTCTTGAAGTCGTAATCTCTAAGTTCGTTGCTTATTTTTACGAAATCATAAAATTTTTCAATCAACACTTGATATTTTTTTACCAAGTCGTTGTATTTATTTTGTGACACCTCACCTGCTTCCTTCCAAGCTTGTTGGAGTTCACGCACTTGAGGGAATAGTTTATCCACATTTTCTGGATTTTCTACCAAAGAAGAAAGCTGTTCTAGAATTTGTTTTTTTCTTTCAAAAGCTTTTTCACTTTCTAGTTCTGCTTCCTTAATCTGCTCAGCACGAACACGTTTATACTCCTCTAACACTTCCTTGAAACGCTCTTCCTCTGGGCATTCAAAACTCCACGAGTCTTCGTCGTTTCCTGCCTCTAACCATTGTTTTTTACTTTCGCCCATCAAAGCTTCTTTTGTTCTGTAAAAAAGAGCTTTTAAGCGAGTGATTTCTACACGTGGGTCTTCACCCTTAAGAGAGTTTTCAGTTTGAAGAATTATTTCTTCTAAACTCATCATTTTTTCTTCAACTTGTTCCATAGCGCTAAACAAATACTTTACACAAGATGCAAATATAACATTTTTATCGAATAAATACTATTTTTAATAAGATTTTTATCATTTTTAGTGCCTCATATTTCTATATTCGGCAAAAAAATCGTAATATTGCATAATTTTTACAAATCGTATTAAATTTAATTTTTTTTGAACATGAAAGTATTAAAATTCGGCGGAACATCCGTAGGTTCCGTAGAAAGCATTCAGAGAGTAAAGAAAATAGTTGATGCAATGGCTGAGCCTGCCATTGTAGTTGTATCAGCAGTAGGCGGCATTACAGACAAACTTATTGCCACTACCACGAAAGCAGTAGCAGCTGACACCACATACACCACAGACTTTGAAACCATTTGTAAAATTCACAACAATATCATCGACGGAGTTGTACCTGCCGATAAACTTACCTCTGTTAAAGAACAAGTAAACGTTCTTTTAGAAGAAGTTGGAACAATATTGAAAGGAATTGAAGGTATCGAAACTATATCTAGCAAAGATATGGACCTAGTGGTAAGTTATGGTGAAAGAATGTCTTCTATCATTGTGGCTTCTGTGCTTGATGCAAAACACTGGAATTCTTTAGAACTAGTGAAAACCGACAAAGGCATTAAGAAAAATGTGCTTAACGCAGAACTTACCTACTCTAATATTGACAGAGCATACAACGGTGAAAACAGAGTGGTAATGGGTGGTTTCATTTCTACTGATGCAGAAACTGGAGAGATTACAAATTTAGGTCGTGGCGGTTCAGACTACACTGCTGCTATAGTTGCTAGCGCTATCAATGCTGAAGCTCTAGAAATTTGGACAGACGTTGACGGTTTCCTAACAGCAGACCCACGTCTTGTACGCAACGCATATACTATTGAAAATATGTCTTACATCGAAGCTGTAGAACTTTCAAACTTCGGTGCAAAAGTGATTTATCCTCCTACAATTTATCCTGTTTACGAAAAGAATATTCCTTTATATATAAGAAACTCTTACAACCCAGAGTTTAAAGGAACAAAAATCTCAGGGCAAAAATCTACAGAGGGTAAAGCTATCAAAGGCATTTCTTCTATCAACGACACTTGCCTTATCACACTTCAAGGCATGGGTATGGTAGGTGTAAGTGGTATTAGCTCTCGCACATTCCAAGCATTAGCAAACCAAGGTATTAGTGTTTTCCTTATTTCTCAAGCATCTTCAGAAAACTCTACCACATTTGCTATTAGAAACGAAGAAGCAGAAGTTGCAGTTCTAGCTCTAAAAGAAGAATTTAAAACAGAACTTGAAAACGGTGAAATTTGGTCTATCGAACCTAAAAAAGACCTTGCTACAGTAGCAATCGTAGGCGAAAATATGCGTCACAATATGGGTCTTGCAGGTAAACTATTCGACACCCTAGGCAGAAGCGGCATCAATATTATTGCTTGCGCTCAAGGTGCTTCTGAAACCAACATTTCATTTGTAATTAAACGTAAATATTTAACTAAAGCGCTTAACGTGTTACACGATGCATTTTTCTTAGCAGACTACCAAGCATTAAATATATTCTTGGTGGGCACAGGTACTGTTGGCGGTAGCCTTTTAGAACAAATAGAACACCAACAAGAAAAAATTCTTAAACAAAATAGTGTAAAACTAAATGTTGTAGGTATTACAGATATCAATGGTTCTATTTTTGACGAACATGGTATCGACCTTAAAAACTACCAAGAAATTCTTAAAGAAAAAGGTGTTCCTACAAAACCAGAAGACATTAAAAACAAGATTATTGAAATGAACTTGTTCAACTCTGTGTTTGTGGATTGTACTGCTAGTGCTGCTATTTCTAGCCTATACCTAGATCTTCTTAAAAACAACGTATCTGTTGTTGCTGCAAACAAAACTGCGACTTCAGGTCCATACGCTCTTTATGAAGAATTGAAAAATACAGCTCGTAAAAAAGGTATCAAATATCTATTTGAAACTAACGTAGGTGCAGGTCTTCCTATTATCAACACTATGAACAGTTTAATTAATAGTGGTGACCGTATTTTAAAAATAGAAGCAGTACTTTCTGGTACTCTAAACTATATTTTCAACACAATTAGCGAAACTATTCCATTCTCTAAAACTATTGAGATGGCAAAAGAAGCTCGCTTTGCTGAGCCAGACCCACGTATCGACCTTAGCGGTACAGACGTGATTCGTAAAATTGTGATTCTTGCTCGCGAATCTGGTTACAAAGTAGAACAAGCAGACGTGAAGAAAAACCTATTTGTACCAGACAAATACTTTGAAGGTACATTGGAAGACTTCTGGGCAACAATCTCAGAACTAGATGCTGAATTTGAAGAAAAACGCAAACAACTAGCTGCAGAAAACAAGAAATATCGTTTCGTTGCTACTATGAAAGAAGGTATTTGTGAAGTTGGTCTTCAAGCAGTAAGTCCTTCTCACCCATTCTACGACCTAGAAGGTAGCAACAATATCGTTACTATCCAAACAGAACGTTACTTCAACGACCCAATGATTATTAAAGGTTATGGTGCGGGTGCTAGCGTTACTGCTGCAGGTGTGTTTGGTGACATTATGAGCATTGCAAACATTAGATAATGAAAGTATTTCCTATTATATTTTCATGCCTCATCATTTTATGTTGTTGCACTCGAAAGGGTGCACAACTTCCATCAAACAAGGGAGTAGAAAACCAAGAACAGATGGATATGATGACATATAATAAGATGTGTATTGAGGCAGAAAATACAGAAATACAATCGTATCTTGATAGTTCTAGTATAGAATTTGTAAAAGCCAATGCTGGATATTGGTACAAAATTGTAAACACCAACAATGGTAAAAAAGTAAACAATTTGGTTACAATTTCTGGCACAGTGCAAGTTTTGGGTGGCGAACCATGTTATGAGTTTAACGATCTAACTTTGAGACTCGGTAAACGAGACCATACAAAGGTGTTGGACTTAGCACTTGCTAACGCACATGTTGGAGATGAAATTTGGATTGTATCTCCTTCTTCGCTTGCATACGGCATAAAAGGAATTACAAATTGCATCACATCTAGAACTCCTGTTTTATATAAAATAAAAGTATTAAAAACTGATGAATAAACTTACTATTATAGGATTACTAGTTCTAAGCATTCTTTTTGGAGCATGTAAAACAGAAAACTATGCAAAAAAGAGAAAAGCAGAACAAAAGAAATTTAGCGAATACAAAACAGCACGCAATCTAGAATTTTCTAGAGACTCTGCTTATTGTTTCTCTCTGCCTACCCCTTGGCCAGAAAATCTATATTTTGAAACTCATAGAGGTACATATATTAGATTGATATCAAGAGAAGGAGAAAAGAGAACTGTTTCAAATGGTAATACTGTAATTTTAAGATACAGAGCATACAATCTAGATGGTGGCGAGTTTGGTGAAAACATTGAGAGTCGCGAAGGCTATGTTTATGTGTATTCTCCAAACGGTTACACACCTAGTATTGCATTTATAGATGCAGCTTCTTGCATAAGACACGAAGACAAATTTGAAATGTTAGTGGATTCTAAAGTGGGAACAAAAGACCAAACAGAAGAAGTTGTTACTGTTAGAATCTTTATCGATGACACAACTATAACTAATTAATTATGACTTTAATCAAATCTATTTCAGGCATTAGAGGTACTATAGGCGGTCCTGTTGGCGACGGACTTAGTCCTGTAGATGTTGTAAAATTCACATCTGCATATGCAAAAATTATTCGTAAGAGTTCTACAGTGAAAACCAATAAGATTGTTGTGGGTAGAGATGCTCGCCTTTCTGGTAAAATGGTAGAAAAACTAGTAGTTGGCACCCTAATGGGTATGGGATTTGACGTAGTCAATATTGGTTTAGCTTCTACCCCTACTACAGAACTTGCAGTAACTATGGAAGGTGCTTGCGGTGGTATCATTCTTACAGCAAGTCACAACCCAAAACAATGGAATGCCCTAAAACTTCTAAATGAAAAAGGTGAATTCCTAAATAAAGAAGAAGGTGAAGAAGTACTTGCACTTGCAGAAAACGACGACTACGAATACGTAGAAGTAACTGAACTAGGCAAAGAAATAAACAAAGACTATACAGAAAAACATATTGAAGCTGTTCTTGGTCTTAAACTTGTTGATGTTGAAGCAATTAAGAATGCAAACTTCAAAGTTGCGCTAGACTGCGTAAACTCTGTTGGTGGCATTATCCTTCCAAAACTTCTTAATGCACTTGGCGTAAACACAGTTACTAGTCTATACGGCGAACCTACTGGCGACTTCCAACACAATCCAGAACCACTAGAAAAGAACCTTCAAGACATTATGAATTTGATGGCTAAAGGCGAAAACAACGTGGCATTTGTGGTAGACCCAGACGTAGACCGTCTTGCAATCATCTCAGAAAACGGTGAAATGTTTGGCGAAGAATACACACTTGTTAGCGTAGCAGACTATGTGCTTTCTCACACCCCAGGCAACACTGTTTCAAACTTAAGTTCTACACGTGCTCTTAGCGATGTTACTCGCGCTCACGGCGGAAGTTATGAAGCTGCTGCAGTAGGCGAAGTAAACGTTGTTACCAAAATGAAAGCAACCAACGCTATCATTGGTGGTGAAGGTAATGGTGGAGTTATCTATCCAGAAAGCCACTACGGTAGAGACGCTCTTGTAGGTATTGCTCTATTCTTAAGCCACCTTGCACACAAAAACATGAAGGTATCTGAACTTAGAAAAACCTACCCAGCTTACTTTATTTCTAAACAAAAAATAGAACTTAGCCCTGCTATCGACGTAGATGCTATTCTAAAACAAGTGGAAGAAAAATTTGCATCAGAAAAAGTTAATACTATCGACGGTGTTAAAATTGACTTCCCAGAAAAATGGGTACACCTAAGAAAATCTAATACAGAACCTATTATTCGTATTTATTCAGAAGCCAAATCTATGGAAGAGGCAGACGAATTAGGTCAAGAAATTATAAACATAATTGAATCATTAGGATGAAACTAATCACTCCAAAAGGATACAAAAGCTCTTTAGATACATGGCAAACAGAAAGAGCTATTAAATATTTTAAAGATTTCTTCCAAAGCAATCTTTCTGCGGAACTACGTTTAAGAAGAGTGACTGCTCCCCTATTTGTCTTAACAGGTATGGGCATCAACGACGACCTAAACGGTGTGGAAAGACCAGTAAGTTTCCCTATCAAGGATATGAACGGTGCGCAAGCAGAAGTGGTTCATTCACTTGCAAAATGGAAACGCATCACACTAGCCGACTACAACACCGAGCCAGGATTTGGTCTATATACCGATATGAACGCGATTCGTGCCGACGAAGAATTAGACAACACCCACTCTCTTTATGTAGATCAATGGGACTGGGAACTTGTTATCGACGAAAAAGACCGCAATATTGAATATCTAAAAGAAGTGGTAAGAAGAATTTATGCTGTAATGGTGCGTAGCGAATATGCAGTATATGAAATGTTCCCAGAAATAAAACCACAACTTCCTAAGGATATTTTCATGATACATTCAGAGGAACTTCTTCAAATGTATCCAGACAAAACTGCAAAAGAAAGAGAAAACCTTATCACTAAAAAATACGGTGCTGTATTTATTATGGGTATTGGTTGCAAACTTTCAAACGGTGAAAAACACGATGGCAGAGCTCCAGACTACGACGATTGGAGCACAGCAAACAGCGATGGTTTTGCAGGGCTAAACGGTGATATTCTTGTTTGGGACAATATTCTAGACCAAGCACTAGAGCTTTCTTCAATGGGTATTAGAGTAAACAAAGAATCTCTTGAAAACCAACTAGCTCTAACTGGTCAAGAACAACGCAAACAATTCTACTACCACAAACGCCTACTTGAAGGTAGCCTACCTTTAACAATGGGTGGCGGTATTGGTCAATCTCGCCTATGTATGTTTATGCTTAGAAAAGCCCACGTTGGCGAAATCCAAGCATCAATTTGGCCAGAAGAAATGCGAAAAATCTGCAAAGAAAATGGTATAAACCTATTATAAGGAAATTCCTTTACAATACAAAAAGAATGGTAGCTC
>JAXJWL010000068.1:0-1697 GCA_036308065.1 Paludibacteraceae bacterium | reverse complement strand
TTGCAAAACCTTCTTCGTCGAAGTGAAGTTTTTGACCATTATCGCTTACCCAACCCAATTGGCGAGCAGGATTTCCTACCAATAAAGCGTATGGTTTTACATATTTAGTTACTACTGTACCAGCACCAATTAGTGCGTACTCACCTATCTCGTGACCACAAACTATAGTTGCGTTAGCACCGATACTACAACCTTTACGAAGGATTGTTGCACGGTATTCGTCTTTGCGGCTAACGTGGCTACGAGGGTTAAGTACGTTGGTAAACACCATAGAAGGACCCATAAACACATCGTCTTCTGCAATTACGCCTTCGTAAACAGACACGTTGTTTTGGATTTTCACGTTGTTGCCCAACACCACTTTTGGAGAGATCACTACGTTTTGACCTATATTACAGTTTTCACCGATGGTACAATTGCTCATAATGTGGCTGAAGTGCCAAATTTTTGTACCGTTGCCTATTTGGCAACCTTCATCAACGTATGATGATTCGTGCTTGAAAAAATTGCTCATTGTTGTTCAAATTTGAATTAAAAGGAGAAATTATTTATTCACAAATTCTAATACAGATGAAGTAATATAAGCAAGTTGTTCTTCATCAAGTTCTGTGTGCATTGGAAGTGAAAGAACACATTCCATTAATTTTTCTGCCACAGGGAAGTCGCCTTTTTTGTAGCGAGGGTCTTGATAAGCTTTTTGAAGGTGCAATGGCACTGGATAATAAATCATTGCAGGAATACCTTTTTCTTTTAAGTATTCTTGAAGACCATTTCTGTCTACACCTTGAAGTTTAAGAGTATATTGGTGGAATACGTGAGTAGTAAAGTCTGATTTAATTGGAGTAACCAATTTGTCGCAAGATGCGAATGCATTGTTATAATATGCAGCAGCAGCCTGACGAGCAGCGATGTATTCATCTAAGTGACGAAGTTTCACGTCAAGAACAGCAGCTTGAATACTGTCTAAACGGCTGTTTACACCAATCATATCGTGATAATAACGAACAACCATACCGTGGTTTGCAATAGCACGCATTTTTGCAGCTAGTTCGTCGTCGTTTGTGAAGATTGCACCACCGTCGCCATAGCAACCTAAGTTTTTAGATGGGAAGAATGAAGTACAACCAATGTTACCAATACAACCAGATTTTGCTTTGCTACCATCTGCAAATGTATAATCTGCACCGATAGATTGACAAGCGTCTTCTACAATGTATAAGTTATTTTCTTTTGCTAGTTGTAAAAGTGCTTCCATATTTGCGTTTTGACCGAATAGGTGCACAGGAACAATAGCTTTTGTTTTTGGAGTAATAGCTCTGCGTACAGCTTCAATGTCGATGTTGAATGTATCTTCTTCTACGTCAACCACCACTGGAGTAAGACCAAGAAGAGCAACAACTTCTGCAGTAGCAATGAAAGTAAAGGTAGGAGTAATAACTTCATCACCAGGTTTTAGACCAAGTGCCATAAGAGCAATTTGAAGTGCGTCTGTACCGTTTCCTGTTGGAATCACGTGTTTTACACCTAAATATGCTTCTAGGTTCTTTTGAAATTCATTTACTTTGCCACCTTTAATAAAGGTAGTGGTATCAATTACTTCTTGAATACCAGCATTTACATCTTCGCGGATTTTTTCGTATTGACTTTTTAAGTCAACCATTTGAATTTTTTTCATAAAATTTTGTTTATACGTTTGG
>JAXJWL010000067.1:0-1402 GCA_036308065.1 Paludibacteraceae bacterium | reverse complement strand
TTCTTCTTCTGTTTCGCTTTCTATCTTAATTTCTAGTCCTGAAAGGATTTGTTTAACAGTTTCTTTAGAAATTTCAGCACCGATAAGTGAGTTTATTTTATTATAAGTAACACTTACTTTGAAATCTTCGATTGGATTTGGGTAAATGTCTATAATATTTGATGAAATTTGACCACCTGCTACTTCTTGAATAAGTGTTGCAGCACGTTTAAGTGCGTAAACAGTGATATTTGGGTCGCAACCACGTTCGTAACGGAATGAAGCATCTGTATTTAAACCATGGCGACGAGCTGTTTTTCTAATGCTTACTGGGTTGAAATATGCACTTTCGATGAATACTTTAGTAGTGCTTTCTGTAACGCCAGAGTCTAAACCACCAAATACACCTGCAATACACATACCTTCTTCTGCGTTGCAAATCATTAGGTCGTTTTCGCCAAGAGAACGTTCTACGCCGTCTAGAGTGGTAAATTTAGTGCCTTCGGCCAATGTTTTAACAACAATTTTGTTGCCTTTGATTTTGTCGCCGTCGAATGCGTGTAGTGGTTGACCAATTTCGTGAAGAACAAAGTTGGTAACGTCCACAACGTTGTTAATTGGGCGAAGACCAATAGCTAAAAGTTTGTTTTTTAACCAGTCTGGAGACTCGGTTACTTTTACATTATTAATAGTAACGCCGCTATAACGAGGACAAGCGTCTGAGTTTTCTACAGTTACATCTACAACATAGTCGTTGTTTTCTACTTTGAAACTATCCACAGAAGGACGATTAAGTGGAAGATTTAAACCAGCAGCAAGGTCGCGAGCCACACCAAGGTGTGAAATTGCGTCACTACGGTTTGGAGTAATATCCACTTCTATTAGGTAGTCGTCTTCTATATTATAGTATTCTTTTGCAGGCACACCTAGTGCAGTGCCTTCTGGAAGTTCAATAATACCTTCGTGGCTAGTGCCAATGCCTATTTCGTCTTCTGCGCAAAGCATACCAAATGATTCAACGCCTCTAATTTTAGATTTTTTGATGCTAAAACTTTCGTCGCCAGAATATAGGGTAGTGCCCACAGTAGCAAGAATTGTAGTAAGACCAGCGCGGCAATTTGCAGCACCACATACCACTTGAATAAGTTCGCCATTCCCGGCATCTACTTTAGTAATATGTAAATGGTCTGAGTTTGGATGATCTTCACATTCTACCACTTTAGCAGTAACTAAACCTTCTAAACCACCTTTGATGGTTTGAATTTCTTCAACAGTACCAACTTCTAGACCTAGAGATGTTAGTTTCTTTGCTGTATCTTCTGCAGATAAGTCGAAATTTAGGTAATTTTTAAGCCAATTATAAGAGATATTCATAATCTTATGTTTATTAAGTCCGCAAAAATACAATTTTATATTCTAAAAT
>JAXJWL010000066.1:0-3017 GCA_036308065.1 Paludibacteraceae bacterium | reverse complement strand
CACTTCTATGACCAGTTTCTGTGGTTTGGAAATAATCTCTGTCCACTTTTAGTATGGCTAGTTCTTCTTTTGGAGTGAATATAAAGCTATGTTGCGACATAATTGATTTAGCATCACTACCTAGTGGAATAAATGCTTTTTTGTTGTAGTCGTAGTATTGAACAGAACCTTCGCCATTACCTTTGCCAGCTTGTAATTTTTGAGCATCAATATTTGCTGGATAGGTATTGGTTAAGATTACTGGTTCTCCTTGTTGTAAAAGTGAATAAGTTGGTAAACTTGATTCATTATAGAAACGACCTGTGAATGTGTAGCGTATAGCCTCTTTTTCGTTATAGTTTGTACCTTCTCTTCTATTGTATACTTCAGCTGGGAATTTTTTAGGACCATATTGGTTTGGTATACGAATAGCAAACGCTCTGTCTTGTGGCACTTCCACGTCTAAGTTTGCAAATGAAGCTTGCCATTCTGCTGTTACCTCATTTTCATCGTTTGTCACTACCTTAGCCTCGTGCATGTATACATGTGGCAAGTGATATAGATAGTAGTCATTAGAAATCACATTACGTGTTATTTGTTTACCTTCTTCGTCTACATCCCATGGTTTCACCACAGTACCTACAAGTAACCAGTCGTTGCGACGAGCAACAAACTCTTGCTCTACTTCTGTGTAGCGTACTGCTTCGCCAAGTTCTTCCACACCTACTAAAGCAGCACCATATTCCATTACAATTTTCTTAGCTACTTTGCCAGAGTTACCTGCATTTACTTGTTCACCTTTCCATTTATTTTGTCTAACTTCTTCGAAATCATCTTCTGAAGCAATTTTTGGCAATATAGGGTATTGTACCACACCTTGTGCAGGAGTAAGATATTTTTCAGAGTCTTTTGCAGGAATAATTACTGTAAGGTCTTCTGTTAGAGCATCCAAACAAGTAACTAGAGTACCGTCTTCTTTATACCAGTTGTTACGGTTGTCCCATTCATCGCTTGTAAGACCATGCCAGATAATTTTATCTACTGGTTTTGGATCGCGTTGTTGGAATGCACCCACTGTCCACGCACCACCAATAGTTTCTAGATCTGATTTGTGGTGACCACGTAGTGGAATACGTAGTAGAAGTTGTTCATCTGCAGAAGCAGACTCTGCTGGCACAATTTTTAAGAATGCTTCGTATGTTGGTTCTTTTGCAGTTTCATCTTCATCTTTAGGACGAACAAATGTGATATAAACTGGTTCGTTATCTAAAGAACCTTCTGCATCTGTTTTTAGAGATGAAATAGGTTCTCCACTTGCATTGGTAAGCGCAAATCTGCCATCAGATAGAGGGTTGTCATTCTTATCTACTATACTCAAATTTACAACAGAATTTGCTGTAAGCTTAATTGATGTAACATGTACGTCAGTGGTTTGAGAACCAACAATTGGTGATGTAAACAGGTTGATTGTACCTGATTCTAGATAGACTTTGTCATATGGAGATAAAGCTTCGTTGCTATTATCCACAGCCATTTGTGGACGAATAGAGTTTACTCCATTGTCTGGATTTAGTCTATCGTTGAAGATAAGGTGAGCTCCTTGCTCTGAAACGTCCTCTTCTTCGGTAATCATAGTACCAATATTCCAAGCATCACCTTTCACAACCAAAGCACCTGGTTGCTCTGGGTCTGTGACACAAACTTGATCATCTACACTAGTGTAAAGGTTATATGATTCGTTGACACCAGTACAATATTTACCTAACTCAAAACTAGATGATGTAAGACGTTCTATTTCATCATATTTACTCCAGAAGTTATTATAAACAAAGCATTGACACCAATCTGTGCTCTTGCCTATTCCTTGAAGATAGAATGTTGTTTTATTGTTTTCATTATCATTGTTACCAGTGATATCTTCGTCGTATGAGTAGCAGTTGTTATATTGGAAACGAATGGTTTTTGGTTCATAGAATGCTTTATTGGTATCACCAACAGGTTGCTCTTTACCTCCTAAGCGGAAGAAGTCAAATTTGTGATAACTACCAGCACCTAAGTCGTTGTTCTTAATAAAGAAGGTGTTGTAATAGATACCAATATTCTTTATTGGGAATTTTTCAGCGTCAGCTATATTTACAGTATAACTTACTAAACGCACATTTGCCACAGACCTACCTTCAGATGCCACATCTGGCACTGCCACAGCATTGTCGTTCCAGAACACGTTGTTCATAAGTAGAATGCGTTGGCAACCTTGTAGGAAGAATGATGTAGCAAGAGTACCTTCTGAGTTGTTACGTAGGAATTTTACGTCTGTTACATTGATAAACTTGATTGTACCACCCCAGTCGACAACGTCTGTACCTTCACTAATGTTTGCAGTGAAATCGTATTTTGTATAGAATTCGTTATTTTCTACATAAAGACCCTTAATACCTACCACGTGAATACAGTTTCTACCGTATGAAATGAATTGAGAGTTTTTAAGGGTGATTTTATGGTCTATTTCTGAAAGTGGAACTAAGTTGAAGTCTTTATTCAGACCTTCTAAGTTGTTTTCACCTTGGCCATTGTCGATATCAATAGCATTATCGCGTAGGTTTGAATCACTAATAATATCTAAATTGTCTAGTGTAATGTTTGTACTACGACGAATAACAGGGTGAACAATTACCGCACGGTTGCCGTTAGGGTCTGCTGTGCGCACAATTAGTGGTTCTCCTACTCCGCCCATATTGATATTGCGGAAGAAGATTGCTGGAGCATCATTGATGTGACCACCAGAGACACCAACTTCTTCAGATCCTCTATATGGCTCAGCAGCAAAGTGTACCAACATTATCACTGGTTTTTTCAGTGTGATAACGTCTTCAGTTAGTAACTCATATTGTTTAGTTTCTGAATCACATATTGCATCTACTCCCCTCAACACTGCAAATGCTTGTTCAAATGAGTTGAATACAAAATTGCAAGGGTCTGCAGGCACATTTGAGTTGATATGTACTAAAACAGCGCCATCTTTTGTTTCGTATTTGTAT
>JAXJWL010000065.1:0-1246 GCA_036308065.1 Paludibacteraceae bacterium | reverse complement strand
TACGGCAAGCACTACAAATATCCACACGACTATCCAAACCACTATGTGGAACAACAATATCTGCCAGACGCACTAAAAGGCAGAACATTTTGGAAGGCGCAAGACAACGATTCTGAAACAAGAATAATGAATGGGCTAAACGCCAGAAAAAAAAGATGATTTTCAATACCGAAAATCATCTTTTTTTATGTTATTATAGGAGTTAAATTATTTCTCATAACTTTGGAACTGTAACACGTACGCCAATCCCAACAAGTGATAATAAGAATCTATAGAGTGAGAAAACTCATAATAAATACCCAAGATATTATTATCATCTACAACCCAGTCTAAACCAACACCGTATGCAAATGTATCTACATATGAAGTAGGATTTTTTTGTAGTGGGCTATACATTTCTATGTATGCGTATGGATAAAGAGGAGTATTTGGAATAGCACCATCTAGACGCAAGCGAGAACGAAGCAACCAATTGTAAGACAAATCTTGCATGCTATAGGTCATTTGAAATCTCTCGCGAATAGAAACTGTTAAATAATCGTTGATTTTCACATTTGGAGTAACCATCAATTTAAGTCTGTGACGCATCTCTCCACCATAAAGATATTGAAACTCGTACGCACCAAGAAGCGCAATTCTTGGGTGTGGTTTGTAGTTTAGACCAATTGAAGTGTAAGACATATCCACAATAGGAGCAGCAGGGTTACCAGTGCCATTTAGATAAACTTCTTCACCAACAAATAATGTAAGATTTTTTAAAGGATTATATTCAAGATAAAAATCCACTTCACCACCTACGTCGGTTGTTTTTTCTACAGAACGAGCCTTGCCTTGTTTTTCTCTTTCAACAGCAAAAGCAGAGGTAAAGATAAAGCAAAGTGACAGAGCAACAAGTATTAATTTCTTAAGATTCATTGTATATAATGTTTATAAATTTCGGATACAAATATACAGAAAAGTAAAGAAATTTCCATCTAATCCTTAAAATTTATTAAAAAGAAAAATAGTGATATAACTATATTATTAGGCTAATTTTGACTTTTCTGCAAATGATACATTTGGTGTGTGAAAAACATTCGCTCGCCCACTCTGTTAAATCCTATGCGCGTGTAAAGTTCTTCTGCTCTTGGATTTTCTTTGTCCACTATTAGTCCTACGTTTTTATGACCTTGAGCAAAAGCCATTTCACATAGAGCTTGGATAAGTTTCTCACCCACCCCAAGTCCTCTACAAGTGGGCATTACAC
>JAXJWL010000064.1:0-1103 GCA_036308065.1 Paludibacteraceae bacterium | reverse complement strand
CAATCATAGAATTTGAAGATAAAAAAGAAGCACTAGACTTTATAAACCAACGACCAAAGCCACTAGCGTTTTATTATTTCGGAGAAAAGAAAAATGGTTGGGAAGCAATTAAAAGATGTAGCTCTGGTGGCGCCTGCCTTAATGATACAATTATGCACATCGCCAATGAAAACTCACCATTTGGTGGCGTAGGAAACTCTGGTCTTGGTAGCTACCACGGCAAAGAAAGCTTCACTGCGTTCTCACACAAACGCACCGTGGTCTACACCCCAACATGGCTCGACGTCCCATTCCGCTACATGCCGTATACGTTGTTTAAGTATATCAAATTCCTACTATAAAATAAACGAGGTTTTGCCAGTGACAAAACCTCGTTTTCTTTATAATAGCCCTTTAAATGAGCTCTTATCTATTATCAACTTTCTCTAGTTGCAAATCATGATTCTGCAACCTATACCAAGCCAAGTCTTCGTACTTGGTGCCTGGGCGACCATAGTTTGCGTATGGGTCTATGCTTATACCACCACGAGGTAGGAATTTACCTGTTACCTCTATGTATTTAGGGTCCATTAGTTTGATAAGGTCTTTCATAATGATGTTTACACAATCTTCGTGAAAGTCTCCCCTATTGCGGAAACTAAATAGGTATAGTTTTAGAGATTTGCTTTCTACCATTTTTTCATCTGGAATATAACTGATATAAATGGTTGCAAAGTCTGGTTGAGATGTAATTGGACAAAGGCTTGTAAACTCAGGACAATTGAATTTTACAAAATAGTCGTTGCCTTTGTGTTTGTTCTCAAAATATTCTAGCACCTCTGGTGCATAGTCTGTTGGATATTTTGTATTTGCTGAACCTAGTAACATATTAATTAGTTAATTAGGAATTAATATTCTTTCACTTTGTCATTATCTCAATAATAAAATTTAAACGCCTCGTGATGAGCGGAAATAGATTTTAAGAAATTATTGACGTTAAACAAAAGCGTTGTCTGAACGGAGTGAGTTTAGCTTTTGTAGTCAATAATGAGTAAAATCCCGCGAAGAGCGCGAAGTGACAAATTTTATTGTTGAGATAAGAGATATTCTTCTAAACCTCTATT
>JAXJWL010000063.1:0-1412 GCA_036308065.1 Paludibacteraceae bacterium | reverse complement strand
TCGTTGCAACCCACATTTTTCATGGTGTAGAAACCAGAAGCAGGAGCCATCATCACGGTTTGTTTTTCGTATTCAAATTCACTTAAAAGCCAAGCACAGAATTTATCTGAGTCGTCGATTGGAAGTCTAGCCACAGTATAGAATGCGCCCATTGGCACGGCAGAATATACTCCCGGTATCTTATTTAAGCCTTCGATAAGGTAATTTCTGCGTTCTAGATACTCATTGTACATTTCTTGCATATATTCTGCAGGAGTATCGATAGAAGCCTCTGCAATCACCTGACCAATAAGAGGAGGAGAAAGTCTAGCTTGGCAGAATTTCATAACGCTTTCTTTCACAGATTGGTTTTTACAAACCAAAGCGCCAATTCTGATACCACATTCGCTGTAGCGTTTTGAAACTGAGTCGAATAGCACCACGTTTTCTTCAATGCCATCTAGGTGGAAAGCAGAAACGTATGGAGCATCTGTATAACAAAATTCGCGATAAACCTCGTCAGAGAATAAGTAAAGGTCATATTTCTTTACCAAATCACGAATTTGATTCATTTCTTCTTTTGTGTAAAGGTATCCAGTAGGGTTGTTTGGGTTACAAATCAAGATACCTTTGGTGCGAGGAGTGATTTGTTCTTCAAATTTTTCAATGCTAGGAAGAGCAAAACCATCTTCGATTGTAGATAAAACTGGTTTAATAATTGCTCCACAGCTTATAGCAAAAGCAGTATAGTTTGCGTATGCTGGCTCTGGAACAATAATCTCGTCACCTGGGTCTAAGCAAGCCATAAATGCAAAGTTTACAGCCTCAGAACCACCTGTGGTAACAATGATATCTTTGTAATCTACGTTAATATTAAATCTATGATAATATTCTGCAAGTTTCACACGAAGTGATTTATAACCATCACTAGGGCTATATTCAAGAATATCTCTATCTATGTTTTTTATGGCCTCCAACGCCACTTTAGGTGTTTTAAGGTCTGGTTGACCAATGTTTAAATGGTAAACCTTAACACCACGTTCTTTAGCTCTGTCTGCTAATGGAACGAGTTTTCTAATAGGCGATTGCGGCATTATCCAGCTGCGTTTAGAGGTCTGTGGCATAGTAATTAATCTTTAATGTGTAACGTAAATTACAAAGATAATTATTTTTGTGCATTAATTATGCTAAAGTTTGTGCTTTTTTTAATGCTTCGTTAATATTTGAGCAGATGAACTCTTCGCTAATAACTTTGGTGAAACCTGCTTTTTGAAGAGTTTTGCGCACATTAACATTAACACCAGAAAGCACTACTTGGATACCTTCTTTTGCAGATTGCTCACATAAAGCTTCCAAGTTGTGAATACCAGTTGAGTCGATAAATGGCACTTTACGCATACGAATAATACGCACTTTTGGTTTGTCACCAAGGT
>JAXJWL010000062.1:0-1007 GCA_036308065.1 Paludibacteraceae bacterium | reverse complement strand
GTTTTTCTAATGCTCACTGGGTTGAAATATGCACTTTCAATAAATACTTTAGTAGTGCTTTCTGTTACGCCAGAGTCTAAACCACCAAATACACCTGCAATACACATACCTTCTTCTGCGTTGCAAATCATTAGGTCGTTTTCGCTAAGAGAACGTTCTACGCCGTCTAAAGTGGTAAATTTGGTGCCTTCTGCTAGTGTTTTTACAATAATTTTATTGTCTTTTATCTTGTCGCCGTCGAATGCGTGAAGAGGTTGACCAAGTTCGTGAAGAACAAAGTTTGTTACGTCCACCACATTGTTGATAGGGCGAAGACCGATAGCTAAAAGTTTGTTTTTCGACCAATCTGGAGATTCTGTTACTTTCACATTATTAATAGTAACACCGCTATAACGAGGACAAGCGTCTGAGTTTTCAACAGTAACGTCAACAACATAGTCGTTGTTTTCTACGTTGAAACCATCTACTGAAGGACGATTTAAAGGTAGATTTAAACCTGCTGCAAGGTCGCGAGCCACACCAAGGTGTGAAATAGCGTCACTACGGTTTGGAGTAATATCCACTTCTATTAGGTAGTCGTCTTCTATATTATAATATTGTTTTGCAGGTACACCTAGTGCGGTGCCTTCTGGAAGTTCAATAATACCTTCGTGACTTGTGCCGATACCAATTTCATCTTCTGCGCAAAGCATACCAAATGATTCTACGCCTCTGATTTTAGATTTTTTGATGCTAAAACTTTCGTCGCCAGAATATAGGGTAGTGCCAACAGTAGCAAGAATTGTAGTAAGACCAGCGCGGCAATTTGCTGCGCCACAAACCACTTGAATAAGTTCGCCATTACCGGCATCTACTTTTGTAATATGTAAATGGTCTGAGTTTGGATGATCTTCACATTCTACTACTTTTGCAGTTACTAAACCTTCTAAACCACCTTTAATGGTTTGGATTTCTTCTACAGTGCCCACTTCAAGACCAAGTGAGGTAAGTTTCTTTGCTGTATCCTC
>JAXJWL010000061.1:0-9380 GCA_036308065.1 Paludibacteraceae bacterium | reverse complement strand
GATTTATTAAGAGGAACGAATTTAAAATGATAGATAACGAGACTAAGGAAAGAATTATAGCGGCTGCCAAGATAGAAGAAGTGGTAGGCGATTTTGTAAAATTGCACCGTAGTGGGTCCAATTTAAAGGGGTTGTGTCCTTTTCACGAGGAAAAAACACCATCTTTTATGGTTTCACCATCAAAAAACATTTGCAAATGCTTTGGTTGTGGCAAGGGTGGCACTCCTGTAAACTTTATAATGGAGAAAGAGCACCTTACCTTTCCAGAGGCGCTACGCTACTTGGCAGACAAATATCATATCGAAATAAAAGAAAAGGAGCTCACCTCTGAGGAAATGAAGGCTCAGAGTATGAGAGAAAGTATGATGCAGGTGAACAAATTTGCAGCAGAATACTTTGTAAAGACTCTTTGGAACACCGATGAAGGCAAATCTGTGGGTCTATCATACCTAAGAAGTCGTGGCATAACAGACGAAATGATTAAAAAATTTAAAATCGGTTATTGCCCAGACAGATACAGCGCCTTTTACGAAGAAGCCGTGAAAAGCGGTTTCGACCCTAAGGTTTTAACCGAAGTGGGTCTGTGCACAAAAGGCGAAAAACACACCACAGACCGCTTTAGAGGCAGGGTAATCTTCCCTGTGCATAGTATTTCTGGTAGAGAAGTGGCATTTGGCGGTAGAGCGTTGAAAATGGACGAAAAAACAGCCAAATATGTAAACTCTCCAGAGTCTCTTATTTACCACAAAAGTAACGAACTATACGGCATCTATTTTGCAAAAAACGAGATAGTAAAGAAAGACAATGTTTATTTGGTTGAGGGCTATACTGACGTAACATCAATGCATCAGTCTGGCATCGAAAACGTGGTGGCATCTTCTGGCACTTCGCTTACATACGGTCAGATAAACATGATTCACCGCTTCACTTCAAACATCACAGTGCTTTACGACGGCGACTCTGCAGGCATTAAAGCATCGCTTAGAGGTATCGACATGCTTCTTGAGCAAAATATGAACGTGAAAGTGCTCCTACTACCAGACGGCGAAGACCCAGACTCATTTGCTCGTAGCAGAAATGCTTCAGACCTATTGGAGTACATGGAGAAAAATCAGAAAGATTTTATTGCATTTAAGTGCGACCTTGCCCTTGCCGAAGCAGGCAACGACCCTATCAAGCGTTCAAACCTAATAAACGATATTCTTCGTTCTATATCTGTAATTCCAGACGAAATCAAGCGTTCTGTGTATATCCAAGACTGTCAAACACGTTTTGGCATTAAACTAGAAACCCTGACACAAAGCGTTAAAAAGATAATAACAGAGAAAAACCAAAACGCTAAACCACAAGCATCTATAGAGGAAATTGCACCTAAAAAAGAAGTTCCATACACTTATTTACAAGAAAGAGAACTACTTAAACACCTAATAAAATTTTCACTAGTTCCTATAGAGTTGATTACAGAAGACGAGATAATAAAAGTGCCAGTAGTGGAGTATGTGGCATTTATGAAAGAAAACGGAATTATCTCATTCTCATACGATTTGCACAAAAAAATCTGGGACTATATAGTAGAAAACTCAACCTCAGACTTGAGAAACGAGTTTCTAAACCATTCCGACAAGGAGATGCAAGACTATACGTTTTCACTTGTAGAAGATAGATACGAAATACACAAAGAGAGCACAGACTACACACCTGAGCAACTTTCACTTAGACTTTCATCTATCATACCTCAACTTGTGCATGGTTTGGAACTTAGAATGATAGAAGAAAGACTCAAGGAAATAAAAAATTCTATTTCCATTGCTTCGCGAGTGCCTGGCGCAGACGACCAAATACTTGCGCTTATGAAAGAGCAAAGCGAACTAAACTTGAAAAAAAGACAAGTATCTGCAGAACTTACCAAAAGCAAGCAGAAACGACTAGAGGTGTAAGTTGAATAAAAACTCTATACCTCCGCCTCTGCGGTTTTTGGCAGAAATACGACCTTGGTGGAAAAGGATTGCGTTTTTCACAATAGAAAGACCCAGACCTGTACCGCCAAGTTTTCTAGAGCGACCCTTATCTACACGATAAAAACGGTCGAATATCTTATTTAGGTGTTTGCTATCTACACCAACACCATTGTCTGCCACAGAAAAATATAGATAATCCTTATCTTTTCTATAACACTCTATAGTGATAGTAGTGCCCACCCCAGCATACAAAATACTATTGTCTATTAGGTTTCTAAATATAGAATAAATTTGAAGTGTATTACCTTTGATAATAAGTTTATCTGGCAGAATAGTTTCTATATGCATATTTTTTTCTTCCAATGCCAGAGAAACGTCTTGACTAACGTCTTCTATAAGTTTATTTAGGTCTATTTCTACCATTTCAAAACTATCACAAGACTCATCTAGTTTGTTGAGCATTGAAATATCCTGAAGAAGATTGGTAAGCCTAACAGCCTGAGTATGACATCTTTCTATAAAGAAAAGTTTTTTCTCCTCGTCCATATTAGGATTGTTTATTAGAGTTTCGGTGAAACCTAAAATACTACTAATAGGAGTTTTAAGCTCGTGCGACACGTTTTGCGCCAATTGTTTCTTTAATATTGCTTGATCTTCTCCGGCAGTGATATCATCAATTGTGATTTCAAAACTTTTATCTGGGAAAACTACACAAGTGGCTAGAAAGTGATAATTGTGCTTAGAAAAACGCACCTCTTTAGAATATGTTTCCTTGGTGTTATCTACCTGTTTATCGTCTAGAAATTCTACAATTTCACTTATCTCAGGCAGTTGAAAAACTTTTTCAGAATACTTCACCTTGTCATCAGAAATCATATTTAAAAGCTGAATGAAAAGCTCGTTAGAACTGGTTTCTTTTCTGTATGGAGAAAAAGCTGCACGACCACGTGTAGACAATTGAAGGTGAGTTCTGATTTTTTCCCTTTCCATGTAAAGAGATTCACGAGTTTGCTCATAACGTTTTGAGTTTTCTATAGCAAGGCGTCGAGCCAAAATGTAAAAAACTATACTCGCAAGGATGCAACTGATAAGGAAGATAAGAATTGACCTTTCTCTAAAGAAGTATCCCAACACAATTCCTGTTGCGTATATCAAGAAGATACACACGAAATAAGAAAGTATTTTTTTATTTAGTTTTTGCATAACAAGCGATTATTTGGTGAATTGACTAAGCATTCTCAAAGTACTCATACCTAGGATTGGATGTCTAAATTTTGGCGCAATTTCTGCAAGAGGTTCTAGCACAAACTGTCTTTTATGCATTCTAGGGTGAGGCAGAGTGAGTCTTTCGGTGGCAAGTTGCATATTATTGAAATATAGAATATCTATATCAATAAGTCTGTCGCTATAGTTTAAGTTTACACTTTTTGTGGTGCGACCAAGTTCTCTTTCTATCTCCTCACACACATCTAAAAGCACATAAACATCAAGTTTTGTATCCAAAGAGAGAGCAATATTTACAAAACTATTTTCAGAAATGAACCCATCTGGTGCGGTTTCATAAAATGAAGAAACGGCAAGCACCTCGCCTGCCCTTTCCTTTAGTAATTCTATAGCTTTGTTTAGGTTTCCAAACTTATCGCCCAGATTGCTTCCCAAACTAAGATATGCTCTATTTATTTGCGCGTTTTCTTTCAATTTCATCTAAAATAATCTTTCTTAGACGGATAGATTGTGGAGTAATTTCCACATATTCGTCTTCCTTAATATATTCTAGAGCTTCTTCTAGGCTGAATACGATAGGAGGCACAATCTTAGCCTTTTCGTCTGAGCCAGAAGCACGCATATTTGTTAGTTTTTTAGATTTGGTTACGTTGATAACAAGGTCGCCTTCTTTTGCGTGCTCACCCACTACCTGACCAGCATAAACCTCATCTTGTGGGAACACAAAGAATTTACCTCTATCTTGAAGTTTGTCAATAGCGTAAGCAAATGCTGTACCTGCTTCCATTGCAATCATAGAACCATTTACACGACGAGCAATTTCGCCTTTGTATGGAGCGTATTCAATGAAACGGTGAGCAATCACAGCTTCACCAGCAGTAGCAGTAAGAAGGTTGGTACGTAGACCAATAATACCACGAGAAGGAATGTGGAATAGTAAATGAATGCGGTCGTTTTTGCTTTCCATACTTACTATTTCGCCTTTGCGAGCAGAAACAAGTTCAATCACTTTACCAGAAGTTTCCTCTGGCACGTTTACACTAAGTTCTTCGATAGGCTCACATTTCACTCCGTCGATTTCTTTGATAATTACTTGTGGCTGACCCACTTGTAGTTCGTAACCCTCACGACGCATAGTTTCGATAAGCACAGAAAGGTGAAGCACACCACGACCATACACGTGCCAAATATCACTAGACTCTTCTTTTTGCACACGTAGAGCAAGGTTTTTGTCTAGTTCTTTGATAAGTCTTTCGTGAATGTGACGAGAAGTAACAAACTTACCTTCTTTACCAAAGAAAGGAGAGTTGTTGATGGTAAACACCATACTCATTGTAGGCTCGTCGATAGCGATTGGAGGAAGTGGTTCTGCATTTTCCACATCGCAGATGCTATCGCCAATATCAAAACGGTCTAGACCGATGATAGCACAGATTTCGCCAGAAGACACCTCGCTCACTTTTTGTTTGCCAAAACCTTTAAACACGTTTAGTTCTTTGATACGGCATTTGTGAGAAGTGCCATCGCGATGCGCAATAAGAATATCTGTGTTTTCTTTGATAGTACCGCGGTGAACTCTACCAATGGCAATACGACCCACGTATGAAGAATAGTCTAGTGAGGTAATAAGCATTTGTAGAGGACCTTCTAGTTGTTTTGGAGCAGGGATGTGCTCAATAATCGCATCTAGAAGTGGGTAGATATTGTCTGTTTGATTTTTCCAATCGGTAGACATCCAGTTTTGTTTAGCAGAGCCATAAACAACAGGGAAGTCCAATTGTTCTTCTGTAGCATCAAGGCTAAACATTAGGTCGAATACAGCTTCGTGTACTTCGTCTGGACGACAGTTTGGTTTGTCCACTTTGTTGATTACAACAATAGGTTTCAAACCAATTTCAATAGCTTTTTGAAGCACGAAACGTGTTTGAGGCATAGGGCCTTCGAATGCGTCTACAAGTAGCAACACGCCGTCTGCCATATTTAGCACGCGTTCTACCTCGCCACCGAAGTCGCTGTGCCCTGGAGTGTCAATAATATTGATTTTTGTACCCTTGTAGTCGATAGATACGTTTTTTGAAACGATAGTTATACCTCTTTCCCTTTCAAGGTCGTTGTTGTCTAGGATTAATTCACCTGCTTTTTCGTGTTCTTTAAACAGCGCTCCCGCTACTAACATTTTATCAACTAAGGTAGTTTTTCCGTGGTCAACGTGAGCTATAATAGCTATGTTTCTAATGTCTTGCATATCTTTTTTGTATTTTTGGCACAAAAATACAAAAAAGTTAGGAGTTAGGAGTTAGGAGTTAGGAGTTTTTTGTATTTTACAATCCTTTATTAGTTAACTTTATAAAAAATGTTAAAAAAATTCATAGATTAAACTTTATTTTATTTACGTAGTCTATTTTTGTGCTATGAAACGTATAATTATAAATTTAATCCTTTTGTTGGGCGCAGCAACCTGTCTTGCCCAAAGTTTCAACGTAACCGGTAAGGTTATCGACGGTAACAATCTAAAACCTTTTGAATTTGTAGATGTAACTATTTACGACGCTAGTGGAAGCAAAATCATCACTGGCGGATTTACCGATATTGATGGTGAATTTAACATAGATGTAAACAAAGGTAGCTATGTGCTAAAAGTGTCATTTATGGGTTACAAAACAGTGGAAAAAGCATTTACTACTGGCACAGAACAAGAAATAAAACTAGGTCGCATCACACTAAAAGAAGACACCAAACGCCTAGAAGAAGTGCAAGTTGTGGGTCAAAAATCTGGCATGACCCTAGAAATAGACAAAAAAGTATTCAATGTGGACCAAACCATAGTGGCAGACGGCGCTTCAGCTACTGAACTTCTAGAAAATATTCCATCGGTAGAAGTGGACTCAGATGGTGGCGTATCGCTTCGCAACAACTCCAACGTGGAGATTTGGATAAATGGCAAACCATCTGGACTTTCTGGTAGCGACGTAGGTCAAGTGCTAGAAATGATTCCTGCAGAAAGCATTGAAAAAGTGGAACTTATCACCAATCCTTCTGCAAAATACAGTCCAGAAGGCACTGTAGGTATCATCAACCTTGTGCTTAAAGAAAACAGAAAAGGAGGCTATTTTGGTAGCGTTTCGCTAGGTGCAAACTACCGTGAAGGCAATCCATACCCAGGCGGTAACGTTGGTTTAAACTTCAACTATAGCAACTCTAAATGGGATGTATTCTTAAACGTGTCTGCAAGACACAATATTAGACACAACGAAAACTACAACTTAAGAACTTCATGGACTGCTGAAGGCGACACCACTCACCTAAACCAATACAACCACAGAAAAAACATGTGGAGCAATGTGTTTGCAAGAACAGGTTTCACATATCACATCGACTCAATCAACGATTTTGGTATTAGCGCAATGGGAGCTTTTGGGATGAACAAATCAAACAACCAAATTATATATTCTCACCTAAACCAAGCACTAGACACCACTCAAAACAGAGTGAGAACAACCGAAAGTGGAGGTTATATGGGCTTCTACAATGTGTCTGCAGACTATAAACACATTTTCAAAAAAGAAAAAGAAGAACTTACAGCAAACTTTAGTTACTATGGTGGCTTAGGAGACAACGACAATAGTTATCACAACTGGAACAAAATAGGTGAAACTATCACAGAAACCACAGACTATCAAACATCAAACAATAGTTACAACGATTTTTCTGTGCAAGCAGACTACTACAACAAATTTACCAAAGACTCAAAACTTGAAGTAGGTGTGAAAGCAGAATATTCTCAAGACAAAAAACTTGATTGCAACTTCAACGAAAATAAAGAAGAAATATTGGAAGAGCGCAACGACTTCACTTATTCTAAACAAGTATATGCTGCATACGCCACATACGGCAACAAGTGGAGTTGGTTTGGTATGCAATTGGGTTTAAGAGCAGAAGAAACACTTACATCGGCAAATGGCATAAAAAGAAATTACTTCGATTTATTCCCTTCTGCCTATTTCTCGTTCCAACTACCAAAAGACAACGAACTTCAACTAAACTATACACGTCGTATATATCGTCCTGGAGGTTGGATTATAAACAATCACGTGGATAGAACCGACCCAACTAATATTAGAAAAGGTAACCCATATATCAACCCAGAATACTCAAACAACCTTGAGTTCAACTACCTTAAAACTTGGGAATATCATACCATTTCTTTGGGCGCATTTTACACCTATACAGAAGACGTTATCCAACAAATACAAAAACTTGCAGACAATGGCGTAATGGAAACCACATACGGCAATATTACCTATTCTCAAAGTGCAGGTCTCGACCTAACAGTGAAAAACCGACTTTTCAACAATTATCTAGACCTTACTACCACCGCCACTGCATACTATTATCAACTTGGCGAAAACAAAGAATATAATATTCCAAAAACCGAGACTTTCTCTTGGAATGTGAGACTAAATGCCAATGTAAAAATTATAAACAACTTATCTGCCCAACTAACAGGATATTACAACTCTCCTCGCCTAGTGGCACAAGGTTCAATGGGTCATAGATATGGCATGGACATAGGTATTAAAGCAAGTTTCCTAGAAAAAGCACTTAACCTTTCGTTTACTGTGCGCGACGTGCTAAACTCACGTTCAAAAAGCACAAGAGAGACTTGGGGCGACAATTTCTACCAAGAAAATGGCAATATTTCTTCTGGCAGAAGCTACCGACTTACCCTTTCATACAACTTTGGCAATATGGGTAGAAAACGTCCACCAAAAGGCAGTCAAGGGATGGACCAAGGCAGCGACATGGGTGGCATGGACAGCATGGGCGGAGATATGATGGGAGATTTTTAGATAATTAGGAATTAGGAATTAAAATAAATAATTAAAATAAATATATAACAATGAAGAAACTATTATTTTTAAGCATTGCATTAATTGCATCAGGAGCATTGTTTGCTCAAGAGAGATCGTTATCTGGAGCTGTTCCAGAAATTAAAACTGCACTTGGAGACAACAAAGATTTGGTAAATCTTTACACAATTACACTTCCATATTCTGCAGAAGACATTAAAACAGCCCTTCACGCAAGATTGAAAACAGAAGGCATAAAAGGCAAAAAAGGTAAACACAATTTTTACGGATTTAAAGGTGTGAAATATACACTTCTATGGGACAATACTTGCGACATCTATGTTTCTGTGACTGGAAACAGAGAAACAGGCAATGTAAACCTTATTATCTCACAAGGTTACGACAACTATATCGACCCATATCAAGACACCATTACCACAGAAAAAGCATTCAAATGGCTTAGAGGTGTAGACAGAGTGGTATACGAATATGTGCACACACAAACTCTAGCTACTCACCAAAAAGAACAAAAAGAAATAGAAAAAACACTATCTAAACTAGAGTCTCAACAAAAGAAACTAGAATCTAAAATAAAGAAAGTAGAAGACAAACAACGCAAACTAGAAGCAACTAGAACTATTGTTGACGAAAACGACTTAAATGTAGATTCTAAAAAAATTGCTAAAGAACAAGAACTTGCACTTGACCTACAAAATGAATATCTAGAGTTGAACAGCGAGTTGAAATCTTTAACAATAAAAATAAGAGACACAAGAGAAGATTTAAACCAAAAGAAAAGAGCGATAGCAGAGTTTAAACACAATAAAAAATAGTTTATGACTCCACTTCTAGAACTTTATAAACAATATACAGGGTGCACTGCAGATTCTTTGCAGTGCATCGCTGGTTCTGGGTCGAACAGGGTTTATTATAGATTATCGGTCACTGAGCCTGGAACATCGGTCACTGAGCCTGTCGAAGTGCCCGATGGGAAGATGCCCGAAAATATCATCGGCGTATACGGAAGTCAAGTGAAAGAAAACAAGGCATTCATAGAAATTTGCAAAATTTTCAACGAATGTGGCATACCTGCACCAAAGGTGCTGGCAGTGAGCGAAGACTATCAGTATTACCTAACAAGCGACCTTGGCGACGAATCGCTATTCTTCAACCATATTGCAAAAGGATTTGACGAGGAATGCGTGAGTCTGCTTCACAAAACAGTGGCTATGCTACCAAAAATACAGTTTGAGGTAGGCAAAAAATTAGACTTTTCTATTTGCTTCCCAGTGCCAGAGTTCGACGAGAGAGGCATACGTTGGGATTTAAACTATTTCAAATACAACTT
>JAXJWL010000060.1:0-1181 GCA_036308065.1 Paludibacteraceae bacterium | reverse complement strand
GTCTGCTGGGATATTTGTTAGTCCAAGACCAAACATATCGTTCATCTGAGTAGAGAAGATAGTAAGGGCAATACCACCAGTGAAACCTACGATAACAGGGTATGGAACAAATTTAATAACATTACCCAACTTGAACACACCCATAAGCACAAGCATAATACCTGCCATAATAGTGGCAATGCTCAGACCAATAAGGCCGTGTTGTTGGATGATACCATAAATAATTACAATAAATGCACCAGTTGGTCCACCTATTTGTACTTTTGTTCCTCCTAAGAAAGAAATAATAAAACCTGCGATGATTGCAGTTACCAAACCTTCTGTAGGACCTACACCAGATGCGATACCAAATGCAATAGCTAGAGGAATCGCCACAATACCCACGATAATACCAGCCATACTATCTGTAGCTAGTTGTTGGGCATTATATCCCTTTAAACAACGAAATAGAAAAGGGATAGGAAGACTAAATTTTTTAGAAATCTTGCTCATAAAAATATGTTTTAAAACATAGTTCTTAAAAATAGAATGCAAAATTAATAAAAAAATATCAACCCTAGAATGTTTTAATTAAGTTTTTTTTAAGATTTTTTTTGAAAACGTTTTAGTAAAAACAACATCTAGTTCTCAAACCATACAATAGCCCTAGCTGCAAAAAAAAAGAGGTGAACAATTAATGTCCACCTCTGATTCTTTATCTTAAAATAAAATTATTTATTTACTTGGAATCTATTAATACCATCACGAATAAATCCTACGATTTGTTTAGCTGCTGCGATACCTGCATTGATGTTTGCTTCTGCAGTTTGAGCACCCATTTTCTTAGGAGTAGAGAAATAACGTGTTGGGAATTGTGCAGCGAATTCTGCGTTAGCAGCTGGCATAATGTCAGTTACATAGCGGAAGTCTGCTCTGTCTTCCATAAGTTTGATTAATTCTACTTCGTTGATTACTTCTTTGCGAGCGGTGTTTACTAAAACAGCATTTTTAGGCATTCGCTCTAGAAGAGAGTAGTTGATAGAATTTTTAGTTTCTGCTGTAGCAGGGATGTGTAATGAAATGAATTGGCAAGTTTCATAAAGTTCTTCAACAGAGTCAAGAGCTTTAACACCATCATTTTCAATTACTTCTTTAGGGCAGTAAGCGTCGAATGCGTAGATTTCCATTCCGAAACCTTTAGC
>JAXJWL010000059.1:0-1113 GCA_036308065.1 Paludibacteraceae bacterium | reverse complement strand
TAGCACTGTGATACCTTTTTTAAGTGCCAAACCACTGCGTGGACGTATTTGTGCTTCGTATCCTTCTGGAAGTTCTATGAAAAGTCCTGTTGGGATAAGGCGACGTTCTAGTGGTTTAAGTACTACACTTTCAGTAAGGTTTGCTCTAAGGTCCATACCTGCAGATAGGTTTGTAGCATACTGAGGTAGGTCATTAGACGATTTGTTTATTATTTTTATTGTTACCATATTTATTTTTTTTTGCTAGTGCAAATTTAGTTTATACTAAAATGAAATCCAACTGTTTTTTGTCTAAGTTTACTCGAGAAACCATTATGCTCACCTGGTCGCCAAGTTGATATTTTCTTCTAGACTGACGGCCGATAATGCAATAGTTTTTCTCGTCGAAAATGTAGAAGTCGTCGTCGAGGTCTCTTAGGGCAACCATACCCTCACATTTGTTTGAAATAATCTCTACGTAAAGTCCCCATTCGGTTACTCCAGAAATCACTCCGTCGAACACTTGTCCTTTTCTCTCCGACATATATTCCACTTGTTTGTATTTAATGGAAGCTCTCTCGGCAGAAGCTGCAAGTTGCTCGCGAGAAGAACAGTGCTCGCACATATCTTCGTATTTTGCCTCGCTTACGCTACCACCGCCATCTGCATAAAGGGTAAGCAATCTATGGACTAGAACATCTGGATAACGTCTAATTGGAGATGTAAAGTGAGTATAATATTCAAATGCAAGACCATAGTGACCGATATTGTCGGTGGTATAGATAGCCTTCGCCATAGACCTAATGGCTAGGGTCTCTACTAGGTTTTGCTCGCGTTTGCCTTCTACATTGTCTAGAAGCTTGTTTATGCTAGATGAAATCTCGCTTTTTTTGCCTGTGGTGCGCAGTTTGTAACCAAATCTTGAGATAAAATCTGAGAACATTGCTAGTTTTTCTGGATTTGGCTCGTCGTGCACACGATAAACAAATGTTTTAGGTGTTTTGCCTTGTTTAACTTTGCCTATGTGGGCCGCCACAGTTCTGTTGGCAAGTAGCATAAACTCTTCAACTAGTTTGTGAGCGTCTTTAGACTCTTTGATATAAACGCCTATTGGTCTGCCAGTTTCGTCTATGT
>JAXJWL010000058.1:0-15782 GCA_036308065.1 Paludibacteraceae bacterium | reverse complement strand
CGTTTGAAAGCTGTAGCTGTAAGAGACGCAGAAACTTGTTTTAAGTATTGTTGAACACTTACTTTAGCGTCTTTGATGAAGTCTTGTTCTAGAAGAGTAGACTCTTTGTAGAATTTGTTAAGACGACCTTCAGCAATTTTGTCAAGCATAGCTTCTGGTTTGCCTTCTTGACGAGCTTTTTCACGACCAACTTCTAATTCTGTAGCGATGATGTTAGCTGGAACTTCGTCACGTTTAACAGCGATTGGGTTCATAGCTGCAACTTGCATAGCTACTTCACGAGCTACTTGAGCGTCAAGAGCTTCGTTGAATGCTACTACAGTAGCAAGTTTGTTTCCTGGGTGGATGTAAGCAACAGTTGCTGCACCGTTAACTACTTCATAGAAACCTAATTCCATTTTTTCGCCAGTGATACCACTGCGGTCTGTGATTAGGTCTGCGATGCTACGACCATCGATTTCAAGAGCTAAAAGAGCGTCTTTGTCAGCGATTTTGTTTGCCATAGCTGCATCAAGGATGCTTTGAGTTAAAGCGATGAAGTCAGCGTTTTGTGCAACGAAGTCAGTTTCGCATTTGATAGCTACTACTGCAGCAAATTCACCGTTAGAAGCAGAAAGTACACAACCTTCTGATGCTTGACGGTCGCTACGTTTAGCTGCGATAGCTTGACCTTTTTTACGAATAATTTCAATAGCTTTATCGAAGTTACCTTCAGCTTCGTTTAAAGCGTTTTTACAATCCATCATTCCAGCTCCGGTCATTGTACGAAGCTTGGAAATATCTGCCATAGTTACTGCCATAATTTTATGCTTCTTCTTTTTCTGCTTCAGATAAGAATTTTTCAGCTACGTTAGCGTTAAGTTCTGCGTTTTCACCACGTTTGATGCGAGCGCGACCGCCTTTAGCTTTCTTTTCTTGTTTATCGTTAGCGTTGTTTTCTTGTTCTTTTTCTTTTTCCATTTTGCGTTCTTTCAAACCTTCGCCGATAGCATCAACTACTGCGCTTAAGATGATATCGATAGATTTAGAAGCGTCGTCATTACCTGGGATAATGTAATCGATGTTTCTTGGGTTTGAGTTTGTATCAACGATACCAAACACTGGAATACCTAGACGGTTAGCTTCTTTCACAGCGATGTGTTCTTTCATTACGTCTACTACGAAAAGAGCAGAAGGAAGACGAGTAAGGTCTGCGATACTGCCTAAGTTCTTTTGTAGTTTTTCTCTTTGACGAGCGATTTGTAATTTTTCGCGTTTAGAAAGGTTTTCGAAAGTACCGTCGTTAGACATTTTGTCGATAGTAGTCATTTTTTTAACTGCTTTACGGATAGTAGAGAAGTTAGTTAACATACCACCAGCCCAACGTTCTGTAATATAAGGCATATTTACAGAAGTAGCTTTTTCTGCGATGATTTCTTTAGCTTGTTTTTTAGTAGCTACGAAAAGGATTTTTTTACCTTGTTTAGCTATTTGATAAAGAGCATCAGCAGCTTCGTCTATTTTTACTACAGTTTTGTTAAGATCGATGATGTGGATTCCGTTTTGCTCTGTGAAGATGTAAGGAGCCATCGCAGGATTCCATTTGCGAGTCATGTGACCAAAATGCACTTCAGCATTTAAAAGGTCTTGAAAATTTGTTCTTGCCATAATTTTTTAAAAAGTTTGTTTACATTCTTGTTAAAACATATCAACCGTTGGGTAATCTGCCGTATAAGGCAGAGTCCCAATGGTTTAGATACTAAACAGCTTCCAATAAAAACGTATAATAAAGATTAACGTTTAGAGAATTGGAATCTTTTACGTGCTTTTGGACGACCTGGTTTTTTACGTTCAACTTCACGTGGGTCACGTGTCATGAAACCTTCAGATTTAAGAGCAGGTTTGTCCTCTGGGTTGATTTTAACCAATGCGCGTGCGATAGCCAAACGAAGTGCTTCTGCTTGACCTTTGTATCCACCACCATTAAGGTTAACTTTGATATCATAATTTTCGGCTACACCCAATTTCACTAGTGGTTGTTTAACCACGAATTGAAGAATAGAGCTTGGGAAATAAACCGCTAAATCTCTTTTGTTGATGGTAATTGTACCCTTTCCTGGGGTTACATAAACGCGAGCTACAGCCGCTTTTCTTCTACCAATTGCATTTGTTACTTCCATGGCTATTATTTAAGGGTGTTGATGTCAATAAATTTAGGATTTTGAGCCTCGTGTTTGTGTTCAGCGCCGTCATAAACGTAAACGTTGCTTAATAATTTGTCACCAAGGCGATTTTTAGGTAGCATACCTTTTAACACTTTGTTGAATAAGCGTTGAGAACCTTTAGCTTGTAGGCGTAGAGGATTGGTTGCTTTTTGACCACCAGGATAGCCAGTGTAAGTTAGATAACTACGGTCTGTCCATTTGTTGCCGGTCATTTTGATTTTGTCGGCATTAATGATAATCACGTTGTCACCACAATCTACGTGAGGAGTGAAGTTTGGTTTGTATTTACCTCTCACAAGTTTAGCGACTTTTGAACAAAAACGACCTAAAATTTGGTCGGTAGCATCAACAACCACCCATTCTTTGGTTACGGTTGCTTTGTTCGCTGATACTGTTTTGAAACTTAATGTATCCACAATTAAATATTTTTTATTCGTTTAACAATGTTATTCTCAAATCAGAGTTGGGCAAGTCTAAAGGCTAAAAAAGACATTTTTCTCTGAAAATCAATAACTTATCTTAAAAAGAATAATAATCGGACTGCAAAGATAGTGCAAACCGAGCGAAATACCAAGAAAAACGCAGTTTTTTTTGTATTTCCGAGGTGCAGCCTATCTTCTACGTAGCGCAGCGTAGTAGAGAGATTCACTTCCAATCCCCATTCGCTTTTATCAGCTCAACGAGTTTTTCCACCGCTTCTTCTTGAGGAATGTTTTTCTCGATGCATTCTTTGCCCTTGTAAAGGGAGATTTTGCCACGAGCAGCACCCACATAGCCATAGTCGGCATCAGCCATTTCTCCAGGACCATTTACAATACAGCCCATGATACCTATTTTTAGGTGGGTTTGAGAAGAGGTTTTTTCCTTAATCTTTGCGATTGTTTCTTGTAGGTCAAAAAGTGTTCTGCCGCAGCTAGGACAAGAAATATATTCAGTTTTAGTTTGTCTAGCACGAGCAGCTTGTAGTATATTGTAAGAAAGTTTTTCTATTTGTTCAGCGCTGAAAGCAGGAGCCTCAATGCAAATACCGTCGGCAAGTCCGTCTATAAAGAAACAGCCAAGTTCCATTGCAGATTGTAGGCAAAGTTCGTCCCAATCTGTAGTTTCATATTTGCGTTTAAGCACCACAGGCATACGGTTTCCAGCTTTGTTTAGACGCATTATTTCTAGGCGTCCTTGACCCATTGCGTTAGCGTGGTCTAGGGTGATAACGTTGATTCCCTCTGGTAAAACATCGCCCGCAAGCACTACCACAGGAGCTTTTCCGCCACCTATTTCGCCAACGGCTTCAGTGATACGTCTAGAGTAAGATTCACCATTAAATAAAGGCTCTTCGCAATCGCAATCATCTAATATAGGCGCCTCTGCCTTTTTATTTATAAACTCAACAATGGCTTTAGCCACAGGAATTTCTTTTTCAGGGTCTTCGCTCAGCGACACACGAATAGTGTCACCAATACCTTCTTGAAGCAGAGTACCAATGCCCACAGCAGATTTTATACGTCCGTCTTCGCCGTCGCCAGCCTCAGTTACACCCAAGTGAAGAGGGAAATTCATGCCTTCTTCCTCCATGCGGCGCACAATCTGACGCACAGTTTGCACCATAATTCTAGTGTTTGAAGCCTTCACAGAAATCACCACGTCAGTGAAATTTTCTGCCTTGCAAATGCGCAAAAACTCCATACAACTTTCTGTCATACCCTCTGGAGTGTCGCCATACTTTTGCATCATACGAGGGTTTAGCGAACCATGGTTCACGCCAATTCTTATAGCAGTGCCATGCTCCTTGCAAAGAGCAAGAAATTTGGTAAATTTATCTTGAATAGCTTCAAGTGTATTGGCAAAGTTGCCCGGATTTATTCTCACCTTTTCTATATGAAGAGCCGCTTCCTCTGCCGCAGCAGGATTGAAATGCACGTCTGCCACAAGCGGAGTGTTGTACCCCTTTTCACGAAGCACTTTTTTTACTTCTGCAGTGTTGGCAGCCTCTTTCACACCCTGTGTGGTAAGACGAATGATTTCACAACCCACAGCAATAAGTCTCTCAGATTGAGCTACACACGCTTCGGTGTCGGTGGTAAATGTGTTCAACATAGATTGGACACGGATAGGATTTTCTCCACCTATACCCACTTGTCCTACTTGCACTGTGCTACTTGCTCTTCTTTTATAGTTTATCATAAGGTAATTTTTTCTGGATAATCAAGTGTATAATGTAGTCCGCGACTCTCTTTTCTTTCCATTGCATGCTTAATCACAAGATATGCAGTGTTGATGATATTTCTAAGTTCGCAGATTTCACGAGTCACAACAGAACGGTCAAACAAATCTTCTGTTTCTTTATAAAGTATTTCAAGGCGGTCAAACGCTCTTTTTAGACGTAGATTTGAGCGCACAATGCCCACATAATTACTCATGACAGAAGAAACTTCTTTCAAACTTTGAGTAATAAGAATCATTTCTTCGTTTAATGAAGTGCCGTCGTCGTTCCAAAGTGGCACATCTTCGCGAATAGAAATTTCATCTATCAGAGAAAGTGAATGTTTAGCGGCAGCGTCTGCATACACAATGGCCTCAATAAGTGAGTTTGAAGCCAAACGGTTTGCACCGTGAAGTCCTGTGCAAGAACATTCGCCAGCGGCATAAAGATTTTTGATAGAAGAACAACCATTTGTATCTACCAAAATACCACCACACAAATAGTGAGCAGCAGGCACCACAGGAATATAATCTTTTGTAATATCAATGCCAAGAGAAAGACATTTTTCATAAATCATAGGGAAATGTTCCTTGGTTTCTTCGGCATTTTTATGAGTAACATCTAGGTAAACATAGTCGCAACCAGCAAGTTTCATCTCTGTGTCGATACTTCTAGCCACAATATCGCGAGGCGCAAGCGAACCACGTTTGTCATATTTGTGCATAAACTCCTTGCCTTTGATAGTTCTAAGCACTGCACCATAACCACGCATTGCTTCAGTGATAAGGAATGAAGGTTTTTGCCCTGGATTGTAAAGTGAAGTAGGGTGAAATTGCACAAACTCCATGTCTTTTACAAGACCTTTTGCACGATAAACCATAGAAATACCGTCGCCTGTGGCAATAGAAGGGTTGGTAGTGGTTTGATAAATTTGACCAATACCGCCAGTTGCCATCATAGTCACTTTAGAAAGGAAAGTATGCACCCTGCGAGTGCGAGGATTTAGCACATACACTCCGTAACAAGTAATATTTGGAGTAGTGTGTTTTACAAGTTGTCCCAAATGGTGTTGAGTAATGATTTCTATTGCAAAATAGTTTTCAAACACCTCAATATTTGGATGTTTTTTTATCCTTTTAATAAGAGAAGATTGTATCTCTGCACCAGTGCTATCTTTGTGGTGAAGAATACGAAACTCAGAGTGTCCGCCCTCTTTGTGTAGGTCGAAATTGCCCTCGTCGTCTTTGTCAAAATCCACACCCCAGTTTACAAGCGCTTCAATCTCTTGCGGAGCATTTTCCACCACTTTACGCACAACTTCCTCGTTGCATATTCCGTCGCCTGCAATAAGCGTGTCCGATATATGTTTCTCAAAATTGTCGGTCTCATTTGTCACAGAAGCAATACCGCCCTGCGCATAATGAGTGTTAGATTCTTCCAATTTGTTCTTACAAAGAATGGCAACCTTACCTTTGTGTGCCACTTTTAGGGCGAAACTCATACCTGCTATTCCGCTCCCAACAACGATAAAATCAAACTTGCGTACCATAGCTTATGGATTTAAACATTATACAAAATTAAAGAATTTCATTCAAAAAATATCACTGAAAACTAAATTATTTCCGTTTACAGTGAGAAATTTATGTAATTATGTCTAACTTTGTCATAAAATAGAAATATATGGAAAATATATACGAAAAATTTTTGCAATGTTCTGCCGTGAGCATCGACACTAGAAATTGTCCAAAAGATGCTATGTTTATAGGCATAAAAGGTGCAAATTTCGACGGCAACACCTTTGTAGAAAAGGCGCTTGAACAAGGTTGTAAATATGCCATCACCGACAATGCCGAAATAGGAGTGGGCAATCCAAATATTATTCATGTGCAGGATTCGCTTAAAACTCTGCAAGATTTGGCACATTATCACCGTATGATGTTTGATATTCCTGTGATTGGCATTACTGGCACCAACGGTAAAACCACTTCAAAAGAACTTATTTCTACAGTACTTAGTAAAGAATACAACGTACTTTACACCCAAGGAAACCTAAACAACCATATCGGAGTGCCGCTTACCCTGCTTCGACTAAACAGAAGTCACAATATTGCGGTGGTAGAAATGGGGGCAAATCACCCAAAAGAAATTGAGTTTCTTTGCAAAATAGCACGTCCAAACTATGGCATTATTACCAATGTGGGCAAGGCTCACTTAGAAGGTTTCGGAAGTTTCGAGGGCGTGAAGAAAACCAAAGGCGAACTTTATGAGTTTATCCGTGGTGTGGAAGGTAAAATCTTCCTTCATGCCGACAATCCACATTTATGTGAAATGCTAAATCCGGACACTGAGCCTGTCGAAGTGTCTATGACAGCAGGGAATAACGTTACAGCAATTGCAAATGCTTTAGAAACTATTAAATATGGTGAAGCAGACGAAAACTTCGTATCTGGAAATATTGTGTCTTGCACACCTTATATTAATGTAGATCTTCGCCTAAACGGCAATGCTTCTGGTGAGAAACAATCTTACTCAGTGGCAACTCAGCTTATTGGCGACTACAATCTTTCAAATATTCTTTCAGCTGCTTGTATTGGTAGATACTTTGGCGTAATGGATGAAGATATAGTGGCTGCGCTTCGCGAATATACCCCAAACAACAACCGCTCTCAATGCACTAAAACCGAGAGCAACACTCTTATAGTGGATGCCTACAACGCCAACCCAACTAGTATGGATGCTGCGATTAAGAACTTCTCAAAAATAGAAACTTCAGATAAAAAGGTGTTGATTCTTGGAGATATGAAGGAGTTAGGCGAGGATAGTGAGGCGGAACACATCAAGGTGCTAAACCAAATCAAATCTCTTAGCTTCACAGAATGCTACTTCGTAGGAAGTGAGTTTGCCAAAGTTGCTCCATCGCTTGGCTTTACCCAATGCTTCTCTGATGTAGATTTGCTGTCAGAGTACTTGCAGTCTAATCAAATCTCAAATTCCACAATCCTAATAAAAGGTTCCAACTCAACAAAACTCACACAAATCATCAACTCTCTATAAACAATTAATGCTGACCAATCGGTCAGCATTAATTGTATAAGTCTATTCCCTCTAAAATCGGTCTATCGGCAGAAGTGTTTTTGATAACATAGAGTATATCCCAACATAATCTCGTGAGTACCGTAGTTTTGAGTAACAAGGTTATTCAAATCTAAGCTAAACGCGTAACCAATTTGGAAGTTTTTGATGTTGAAACCGCACATTGGCATAAGTTGCATAGATTGGATATTATTTGGGTTCCAACTGTGACGATAAGATGCTTGTACCCAGTATCCCCAGTAATCTTTTTCTACTTCATGACCAAATTTTAAGTTAAGGTCCATGCCAAACCAACCATATTGGTTAAATTTAATCATAGCCATTGGTTCTAGATATTTATCTTTTCTAGCACCTAGGTCGAATGTGTAACCACCAAATACATAACCACTTAGTGGAGCAGGAATTTCTTTGTCACCAAAGATATCTGCTTTGTAAGGGATAAGGTTAGTTAAAGATACACCTACGAAACCACCGTAATCTTTATAGTAGATACCGAAGTTCATATTTGGAGACCAACCATTGGTATTGGCAAACGCATCGTCGGTAAGAGCGTCAGACACTAGTGGGTCAAACAATTCGTTGTTGATATAGAAATAGTTTATCTTAAATGATACACCAAATGAAAGTTGGCGGTCGTATGATTTTTTCTTTGAGAACTGACGTCCGTTGCTAAGTGGAATATGGTACGCAAATGTAACTTGACCACCTGCGCGGTTTGAATAACCGTTGCGGTCGTGGAAAATATACGCACCTATACCTACATTGTCCCAAACACGTGTTTTGAAAGACGCAAGTTGAGTCATAGGGAAATCTTTCATACCCACCCATTGCATTTTATTGGTAAGCATAAAATGCGAACATGGTTCTGCACCTGCTAAAGCAGGGTTCACTAAGTAGTAGTTATAGTGGTATTGGTTATAGATAAGTTCTTCTTGCGCGAATAACTTTGTCATCCCCAAAAACACAGCTAATATAACGACAGCTAATTTTTTCATAGTGCAAATATAAGGTTTTTTATTTAATTCAGTAATGTTTTTGTTAAATTTATTTAACGTTTTAGTGTAAAGTGACCAGTATATTGTTTTCTAATCTCTTCTACGGTGATTAAATACCAATAGTCGTCGCTTGGCATTGGGTGTCCGTTGTACATACCATCCCAACCTGTAAACTCGTCTCCATCTACTGTGTTGCCACCTGTATTGAAGCTTCCTACTTTTTGTATAAATAGGCGTTTGCCATGGCGGTCAAAGATTTCTACAATGTAAGAATCGTATAAGTCAAGTTTTTCAACATTCCATTCTTCATTATTACCATCACCATTTGGTGTAAAGAATTTTTCAGGAATGATATCTATAGGCGCTACATAGAATTGTTTGTTTCCTTTACATTCATTTTCGTCTTTTACGTATAGTAAATTCCAACCGATTGGCACATTGCTAGGTATAATATTAGGACCATCAAAGTTTTCACCATCTAATGAGTAATAGTATGGTGCTTGACCACCTGTAATGTCTATTTCTATATACCTTACAGATTCATTCTCTTCATCTTCTTTCACACTTACATTATTAATTTCTGGTAAACTATTAACAGTAATTTCTACTGTTTTAGTGTCTGAACATTTACCTTTAGTAATGTTAGCAGTGTAAGTTGTAGTTTCTTCTGGTTTTACGTTAATGCTGCTTCCTGTTCCTATAGATTGGTTGTCAACTAACCATTTAATGTCACCACCAGATGCATTAATTGTAATGCTTTCGCCTTTACAGATTGCAGCAGGTCCAGAAATTGATGAGTTTATAGCTTCATCAACTGTAATTGTAATAGTTTTTGTTGCTTCACAAAGATTTTTAACAGAAGCAGTATATTTATTCTTCTCTTTTGTAGGAGTAACATTTACCTCATCTTCTCCTGCCTCGCCAATTTTTACTCCATTTTCATCTGATGTATCAGTACCTTCGTACCATTGAATTGTAGTACCAGCAGTTGTAGGGTATTCTGTCATTTTAATATATGTGCTTCCACCTTCGCAAACAACAGTTGGGTTTGCAGATACTTTAAATGTAATCTCGTTACCTACAGTAACTTTTATTTCTTCACTTATTTCTACACATTCACCTATGCTTGCTTCTAGTTTGTAGTAACCTGTTTTTTCAGGTTCATAGTTAAGCATATCTGCATTTGTTCCAGACAATTTTGTCCATGAGCTTATGTCTGAGCTATTAGTTTCGCTGAAATACCATGTATATTTAATACCTGTTTCAGCTGCTGGACTAACAGGAGCAGAAGGAGTAGTTCCTGTTGCGTCATCTGGAGCAGGAGTAACATCTGGTGCAGGAGCTGCTACGTATGATACACCCATGTTTACTTTTGAACCTTTACAAATGCTTTCTTTATCTACACCGATAACAGGTTTTTCTAATTCTATCACGTTCACAGTGATTTTTCCTTCTTTATAACAAGAAGCAGGGTCGCTTGAATTTGCTGTATATATAGTTTTTTCTTCTGGAGTAATAGTAATATAAGGATTTGCAGTTGTTGTCACATCAATTACTGGATCTGCAGGAGTTGCTGTCCATTTAACTTGTGTGCCACTTTCTACTTGTGCTATTAATTTTGCACTTTTGCCTTTACATATCTTATATTCGTCGTTTGGACCATATTCTTCGCCATCAGCAAGAAGTGTGATTTTAATTTCAGAACTAATAGTGATAGTAGCATCAGCCCAATCACTTGCACAATACTCAACACCGTCTGTATGTACGTGTTTAATAGATTGAACTCTATATTTTCCACTAGCGTTTTCGTCACTAGTATCAAATGTAGTAGAACTTACTGCACTTGTTGTTCCATCTGCTTTATATTTTTCCCAAACGTATTTGTCTGCAGAAAATGTTGGGCTTTTCAATAGTTTGTCGTAAAGTGTAGCAGTGCCTGTGGTTTCGCAACTTCTGAAATCTTTAGTAACAGGTTTGTTCGTTGGAGTACAAGGGTTTTCACATTTGTATGTAAGTTTAATTGCATCAGATTGTGCGTAAGAAGTACATGTTCCAGCTACTATTTGTCCCTTAGCTGCTTTAACTACTATAGTTTCGTCTCCAGCTATCCATGCTCTATATAAAACACCACTTGAGTGTGTTGATTCTGCTATAGAAACCTTAAATTTATTATCTTTTGTTGGATTTGTTCCGGCAACAGGCTTCCATGTTGTTCCATCAAGATACTCATAGTAATACCATTTGGTTCCAGGGAGAATGTCATCTAAGTTCATTGCAGAACCAACGTGAATATATGTGTTTGGCTCATCGTCAGGACAAACTTCTCTATCTTTTTCACTCCATGCATCATTTGAATAAAGTGCTATTTCTGGGGTACAAAGACCAAATACTATATCATCAATACCCACGTCGTTACCACCAGTTGCTTTAGGATTCTCTACGTTGTTATATAGTCTAACTTCTACTGATGTACAACCTTTGGTAACGAAACTAATATTTTTCTCTATCCAAGAAGTACTCATACTAGGTGCTTTAACAGATATAGGTTCTGGTAAAAGAGATTGATTGTTATTCGTGCCGCCTATGGCAATAACATCAAACTTAACATCTATACCTAAGTCGCCATTAACCATACTTAAACTTGAAACTGCAGCCGAGAATTTGTATAGAGTGTTAGGGCAAAGTCTGTCAAATCTTCTTTTATACATTGCTTTGCCATGGTCGTCTTTTGAACAGTTTACAAGTAGGAAACCGTCTTTTGAATCGGTCCTTAAATCTTTAGCTTCAACTGGAGAGTTGTCCCAGTAACCTCCATCTTTTGCCTTGTGGACAATTGCATATTTACCATCTTTGATAGGGCTAGATGATGCGTGTGTGTATGCACCATCAATTTGTTCGCTAGGTAGAGCCTCAAATGCTTTTGCTGTAGTTGTCATTTGGAAGCGTTCGCTAATAGGAGAGCCTGAACTGTTATCAGAACAGCATAGCACAGGATAAACTAATAATCCTTTAATGTCGTTCAATTTGTAGAATTTCTTCTCAGAAACAGTTACTGTATAAGTACTTTTTGTAGCGCCTGGAATAGGGGTGTAATTTACGTCGTCGTCAGATACATACCATTGATATGAACTGCCTGAAGCCCCTAAAGCAGATAATGTAGTTTCTTTACCAGAACATACGGCTGGACTTTCTGAGCTAATAATTTTCTTTTCAGAGTAACCTACTACTTTTATAGATTTTATTCTTAATGTTCCACTATTTATCCAGTTGAAATACAGTGAGAAAGAAACAGAACCACCTACGGCAGTGGCAGGAGCTTCAATTGTTTCGCCAGGAGATTTGTCTGTTTCCTTAACGTTTGTTTTACAACGAACTTGATAGTCACCTCCTTTATCTAATTCAATTATTATTTTGTAATCATTGTAGCCTGAAGCAGAAACTAAGCCACTAATATTTCCTGTTAAAAGAACATTTTTATCATCCTTTTGGTCATGTTTTATGATTAGTGTACCATCAAAAATGGTATAAGTTCCATTCATAGAAGGAGCAGGTGACACTACGTATGACAGTGGCGTGTTATATGATTCATTGCTAGGGTTTTTACATTTTATCTCACTCAATTTACATGGATATGCACCAGTGCTTGATTCAAATGAGGTTTCTGCGACAACCACATTTGGTACGTAGCTTTGAGCCCATACTTGAGCTGAAGATAGTAGTAAAAATAACGTTAAGAGAATAGTAGATGCTCTTTTTATCATAGTTTTTAGTTTAAGGTTACTAAATAGGTTGTGTGAAAACGTTGGCATAAAACGCCAATAATCGTGCAAAAGTACTAATTTTTTTGTAAATAATAACAATATTATCACCTAATTAACAGAAAAACAGTGCAATTTATTGTGTTTGCACTGTTTTTTCATCAATTTAATTAAAAAAATTGAAATTATTTCCCTCGTTTAGCCTCTGTTTTTCTTCTATTTCAGATTCCATCTGCTTTATTGCCGTATGATAAAAATATGAAACTAGATTTGAAGAATAAAATATAGATTTTTGTGTTAACAATTTTTTCAGTATCTTTGACACTTTATCACAGACAATCACGGATAATCACGGACACTGCACGCAGTGTCCCTACGCATTGCAACACAAAGCAAAACATTGCAAAATATTGCAACACAAAGCAACACAATACAGTACAATACAAAATACAACATAATACAATCATTAATACAATGTCTAAACAGATAGATACACCCATGATGAGGCATTTCTTCGAGATGAAGAATCAAAATCCTGATGCAATTTTGCTTTATCGTTGTGGCGACTTTTATGAAACATACTGTGACGATGCTCTTTTGGCTTCGCAGGTGCTAGGTATTACGCTTACTCAGCGTGGGAAAGGCACGGAAAATGCTATTTACATGGCAGGTTTCCCATTTCATGCTCTAGACAATTATTTGCCAAAACTAGTGCGTGCCGGCTATCGTGTGGCTATCTGTGACCAACTAGAAGACCCAAAACTTTCAAAGACTAAACTAGTAAAACGTGGTATCACAGAGCTAGTTACACCAGGGGTTTCATACAACGACAATCTATTAGATTTTAAACAAAATACCTTCCTTGCTGCTGTGCATTTCAATAAAACCAGTGTGGGTGTGGCACTTCTCGATATTTCTACAGGGGAGTTCTTGGCAGGGCAGGGTACTGCAGAATATGTTTCAAAACTTTTGAGTAGTTTTGCACCCAAGGAAATACTGTTTGAGCGTGGCAAAAACGAAAGTTTTTATAAACTCTACGATGGCAAAACTTCTACTTTTACCATGGAAGACTGGGTTTTCTCTGAAGAAACAGCGCAAAAACGTCTTCTAAAACAATTTGAGGTTTCTACTCTTAAAGGCTTTGGTATTAGTGAGTTGAAGGATGCTATTGTAGCAGCAGGTGCTGTTCTTTACTATCTAGACCAAACTCAACACTTCCAAACAAGTCATATAACACAGATTTCTCGTATTCACTCAGAAAACTTTGTTTGGCTCGACAAGTTTACTATTCGCAACTTGGAGCTTTTCTCTACTGGCTATGGCGATGGTAAGTCTCTGGTAGATGTGCTAGACGATACTCGCACTGCAATGGGTGCGCGTCTTTTGCGTCGCTATGTGGCATTTCCGCTCAAAGATGTGGATGCTATAAATGCTAGGCTAAATGTGGTGGATTCTTTCTTTAGAGAGCCAGAAATAAAAGATACTTTACTTTCTTTGCTGTCTGATGTGGGCGACTTGGAGCGTTTGGTTTCTAAAATAGCAGTTTTGAGGGTAAATCCACGCGAGGTGGTGCAGCTTAAAGTGGCACTTAATGCAATAGAGCAAATTCAAAGTCTGCTTATTTCATCTTCTTCAGAAGAACTTATTAAACTTGGCGAAGAACTTGCTCCGCTCACCGAAATAAAAGAAAAAATTCATTCTTGGGTGGAGATAGACCCTCCTGTGGCAGTAAATCGTGGCAAGGTGATAAGAGAGGGTGTAGATGCTGAACTAGACGAATATCGCTCTCTAGCATTTTCTGGCAAGGATTATTTGCTTAAAATGCAACAACGTGAGGTGGAAAACACAGGTATTTCGAGCCTAAAAATAGGTTACAACAACGTGTTTGGCTATTATATAGAGGTGAGAAATATGCACAAAGACAATGTGCCTGCAGAGTGGATTAGAAAGCAAACTCTTGCTAATGCCGAACGTTTTATTACTCCAGAACTTAAAGAATACGAAGATAAAATCCTTGGTGCAGAGGAGAAAATTCTTTCTATAGAAACACGTCTTTATATGCAACTTGTAGAGGAACTTTGCCAGTATATACGTCCTCTTCAACAAAATGCAGAGATTTTGAGCCAACTAGATGTGCTTTCAAATTTTGCTTCTATTTCAGCTCGCTATGGCTACAATCGTCCTGCGCTTTCCGACTCAGACGAACTTGATATAAAAGATGGTCGCCACCCAGTGATTGAGCGTCAACTGCCTGTGGGTGAGCAATATATAGCAAACGACCTATATTTAGATACACATTCTCAGCAGATAATAATGATTACTGGTCCAAATATGGCTGGTAAGTCTGCTTTGCTTCGCCAAACAGCGCTTATTGTGCTTATGGCGCAGATTGGTTGTTATGTGCCTGCATCTTCTGCCAAGGTGGGTATTGTAGATAAGATTTTCACACGTGTGGGTGCTGGCGACAATATTTCTATGGGTGAAAGTACCTTTATGGTGGAAATGAACGAGGCTGCGAGTATTCTAAATAATATGACAAATCGTAGTTTAGTGCTATTTGACGAACTTGGTCGTGGCACAAGTACCTACGACGGCATCTCTATTGCGTGGTCTATAGTGGAATACATTCACGAACACCCATCGGCTTCTGCTCGCACACTGTTTGCTACTCACTATCACGAACTAAACGAGATGAAAAACAGTTTCTCTCGCATTAGAAACTTCAATGTGTCTGTGCAAGAGGTAAACGGCAAGGTTATTTTCCTACGCAAACTTACCCCTGGCGGTAGCGAACATAGTTTTGGTATTCACGTGGCAAAACTTGCTGGTATGCCAAAGAGCGTGGTGGAGCGTGCCAACAAGGTGTTACAAGACCTTGAAGGTACAAACGCACATAAAACTGTGTCTAAAAAACTAGATAATATTGCAGAATCTCGTTCTGGCTATCAACTTAGCCTGTTCCAACTAGACGACCCTGTACTTAGCCAGGTGCGCGACGAGATTTTGAGAGTGGATATCAATTCACTCACTCCAATAGATGCTTTAAATAAACTAAACGAAATAAAGAAAATAATAACAGGAAAAAGCAAATGAAAAAGACCGTATTTTTAACTGGTGCCACAGGCAATATGGGTGCTGCTGGTTTGGCAGAGCTTCTTAAGAAAAAAGACCTATATAATATAGTATTGCTAGCACGTCCTAGCAAGCTAAACAAGGAAAAACTTGCTTATCTAAAAGATGAAGAGTCTGTAAAAATAGTTTGGGGCGACCTTCTAAACTACGACGACATTTTAAAATGCGTAACTGGTGCTGATATTGTGCTTCACGTGGGTGGTATGGTGTCTCCTCAAGCAGACTATTTCCCAAAACGTACTATCAAAACCAATACAGAGGCTGCTAAAAACATTGTGAAAGCTGTGCTTGCTCAGCCAAACAAAGACGAAATCAAGGTAGTTTACATTGGTACAGTGGCTCAAACTTCAGACCGCAACGAGCCTATTCACTGGGGACGTACAGGTGACCCTATTTGCAT
>JAXJWL010000057.1:0-5712 GCA_036308065.1 Paludibacteraceae bacterium | reverse complement strand
TTTGGTGAAACTATTGCAAACCCTGCACTTAGCGTGCTTGATATTGAAAAATTTGCTCGTATTGCACACAAAAATGGTGTTCCACTTATTGTAGACAACACTTTCCCAACTCCAATCAACTGTCGTCCTATCGAGTTTGGTGCTGATATTGTGATTCACTCTACTACCAAATACATGGATGGTCATGCTACTGCAGTGGGTGGTTGCATTGTGGATAGTGGCAATTTCGACTGGGAAGCTCATGCAGAAAAATTCCCTGGTTTGACCGAGCCAGACCCTTCTTACCACGGACTTGCTTATAGCAAAGCTTTTGGTAAAGGTGCTTATATCACTAAAGCTACTGCGCAATTGATGAGAGACCTTGGTTCTATTCAGTCTCCAGAAAATGCGTTCTTGTTGAATCTAGGACTTGAAACTCTACATTTGCGCGTACCTCGTCACTGCGAAAATGCTCAAAAAGTGGCTGAATACCTAGAAAACAATCCTAAAGTGGCTTGGGTAAATTATAGTGGTTTGAAGTCTAGCAAATATTATGAACTAGCTCAAAAACAATTCAATAAAGGTATGTCTTGCGGGGTAGTGACATTTGGTCTAAAAGGTGGTCGTGAGGAGTCTATTCGCTTCATGGACAACTTGAAACTTGCTTGCATTGTGACTCACGTGGCAGATGCTCGCACTTGTGTGCTTCACCCTGCTAGTCACACTCACCGTCAGCTTTCTGACGAACAGCTTATTGCAGCAGGTGTGCAGCCAGACCTTATCCGTTTCTCTGTAGGTATTGAAGATGCGGAAGATATTATTGCAGATATTGAACAAGCGTTAAGTAAATAATATGCCTCTCAATTTACCAAAAAGATTACCTGCGATAGAGCTTTTAAAGAAAGAAAGCATATTCGTGATAGACAATGAGCGAGCATCCACACAGGATATTCGCCCATTGAAAATTGCTGTGGTCAATCTGATGCCAATAAAAATTACCACAGAAACCGACTTAATACGTTTATTATCAAATAGTCCACTACAAATAGAACTAGATTTTATTAAACTAAAAAGTCATACGTCGAAAAACACACCTATAGAACACTTACAAATGTTTTATAAGGATTTTGATAGCATCAAAAATACAAAGTACGACGGTATGATTATTACAGGTGCACCTGTGGAAAAGTTCAATTTTGAGGATGTAACATATTGGAACGAGATTACAAGCATTTTCGACTGGGCTCGTCACAATGTTACTTCTACTCTTTATATTTGTTGGGCTGCACAAGCTGGACTTTATCATTTCTACAACGTGCCTAAGTATGAACTAAACGAAAAAATGTTTGGTGTGTTTAAACATACTGTTTCTGATAAGACAAATGCTATTTTCCGTGGCTTTGACGATGAGTTTTTTGTGCCACATAGCCGTCATACAGAGGTGCGTCGTGAAGACATTGAAAAGGTACCAGATATTAAGATTATTTCTGAATCTGAAGATGCTGGTGTGTATATGGTTATGGCTCGCGGTGGTAGAGAATTCTTTATCACAGGTCACTCTGAGTACGCTCCAAACACTCTAGACGACGAATACAAACGCGACGTAAACAAGGGTCTAGATATTCACGTGCCAGACAACTATTACAAAAACGACGACCCAGCATTAGGTCCTGTGGTGCGTTGGCGTAGCCATGCCAACCTGCTATTCACCAACTGGCTGAACTACTTCGTATATCAGGAAACTCCGTACGATATAAGCAGAATTGAGTGATTTAAATAATTTTAATGAGGGTATCTTTAACGATACCTTCTTTCTTTTATTTATCTCTGATAGATACATCTTATAGTGATTTTTTATAATTATATACCCAATAAACATTAAATTCTTAATAATATGAATAGAAAAGATGCAGAACTACAATTAAAGAAAATTTTTGGTAAAGATCATTTTTATGATGAACAATGGAAGGGGATAGAACGAATACTAAAAGGCGAAAGAATATTGATGATTCAACGTACAGGATTCGGAAAATCGTTGTGCTATCAATTTCCTGCAACACAATTTGATGGTGTTACAGTAGTGTTTTCTCCTTTAATAGCATTGATGCGTGACCAAGTAAAAAATCTATGCAATATAGGTATCCCATCAGCCTATATCAATTCAGAACAATCATACGAAGACAATCAGAAGACTATAGAAAGAGCGATAAACGGAGAGATTAAAATATTATATATAGCTCCAGAAAGACAAGAAAGTAGTGAATGGATAGAAGCTACACGTAAAATAAAATTATCAATGGTGGTAATTGATGAAGCCCATACAATTTCTACATGGGGACATGATTTTCGTCCTGCTTTCAAGAAAATTATAGACTTAGTGCAATTACTTCCTGTACATTTACCTATACTTGCAGTAACTGCAACAGCAACTAAAAAAGTACAAAAAGATATAGAAGAACAAATAGGAGGCCAATTAACAACAATAAGAGGTAGTTTAATAAGAACAAATCTTTCATTACAAGTTGCAAAAGTGCAATCTGAAGATGAAAAAATGATTTGGCTGGCTTCTAATATTAATAAGTTTAAAGGTACTGGTTTGATATATACTGGAACAAGAACTGATGCAGAAATTTATGCTAAATGGCTTCAATTTATGGGTGTTGAGGCTATAGAATATCATGCTGGTCTTGATGCAGATACCCGTAAGGAAATAGAAAATGGATTAATGCATAATAAATGGAAATGTATTGTTTCTACAAATGCATTAGGTATGGGTATTGATAAACCAGATATCCGTTTTATAATACATACTCAAATACCTGTATCACCAATTCATTATTATCAAGAAATAGGACGTGCTGGTCGCGATGGAAAACCTTCAAATGTGTTACTGTTTTATAATGAAAAAATGGTAAACGAGGTAGCACAGGATAGTATTCTGCCACATTCTTTTATTGAGAATGCTAGACCATCAATAAAAAAGTATAATTCTGTAATTTCAATTCTGCAAGATATGCCACTTTCCGAAAAAGAAATTACAAAGAAAGCAAACCTCAAGTTAAATCAAGTAAAGGTAATAAAAGCAGATTTACTGGAACAGAATATTATTAAGGAAGTGATGTATGGGGATACTAAAAAATATGAATATCAATACAATGCTTCTAAGCTAGATACAACTAGATTTGATGAGATAAGAAAGATAAAAGAAAAAGAACTACATTCTATGGAAGAATATGTTTATACAGATTTACCAAGGATGAAATATTTATGTTCTTTTTTAGATAGTGAAGAGACTGTAGATTTTACAAATTGTGACAACACAAATTTAGAAAAAATCAAAGTAATTACAACACCAAACCTTGATGCAAAACTAGAGGAGTTTAGAGATTCATATTTTCCAGTTTTAAATCTATCATCATGGACTACAAAATATCGTGGTTTTCGTGTTAGTATTTCAGCTCCAAATAAAATCTCTGTTCAGAAGATAATAATGGATGAAAATGGCGAGGAATGTGAAACCTTTATAAAAGACTACAATAACAACATAGAGAAGTCTGACTATACAAATGATGAATGGGAGGTTATTGAAAGACATTTAGAAAAAGCATCTAGACTGGTAAATGGTTATGCAGCATCGTATTATGGAGTATCTAACATTGGTTCTGCAATACATCGAAGTAAATATGAAAATGGAGGTGACTTTCCTGATTTCCTTCTAAAAAAGACTTTATCTGTATTTTTTAAGAAATTTAATGGTGTAAAATTTGATTTATTACTATATTTGCCTTCTACAAAGTCTGGAAATCTTGTAAAGAATTTTGCCACAAAGTTTGCTCACTCTGCAGGTATTCAAATTTCTCATGATTTAATAAAAGTGAGAGAAACAAATGAGCAGAAAATTTTTCAGAATTCCTATAACAAACGAGAAAATGTAGAAGGTGCATTTGATATTGAAGAAGAAATAGTAAGAGGAAAAACCATTGTAGTACTAGATGATATATACGATAGTGGTGCAACAATAAAGGAAATAGGTAATCTATTAACTAAAAAAGGTGCAAACTGCATAGTTCCTTTAGTGATAGCGAAAACATTGGGCGGTACATTATGAAAAAACAAGAATTAACATATTGGGTAACACTTGCTTTAATGCCTAAGATTTGGAATAAACGCAAGAATGAGATATTTGTAAAATGTTTTCAAAATAATCCACAAATATCAATTATTGAATTGTTTGAAGAATCTAAAAATTGGGATATAGTGGGATTGGACGACTCTGAAAAAGAATTGTTTCAACAGGCAAAAAATCAATTGGCTAACAATTCTTTTCTAGTTGAAGAATTACTATCACAAGGATTTGATATTCTTCCTATTTATCATCAAGATTACCCAAAGACGTTAAAACTAAATTTAAAGTATAATGCACCAACTGTTATTTATTTAAAAGGTAATAAATCTCTTTTGCAGAAACAATCTGTAGCAATTGTTGGCTCTAGAAAAGCAGATATGAAATCATTATTGTTTACAGATAATATTGCTAAAAAAGCAACTATGGAACAAAAAGTGGTTGTGAGTGGATTTGCAAAAGGAGTTGATCGTAAAGCTTTAGATTCTGCACTAGAAGCAAATGGTGAAAGTATTATTGTTTTACCACAAGGAATAATGACGTTTAGTTCTGGATTTAAAGAATATTACAAATCTATTGCACAAGGTAAGGTGCTTGTGATGAGTACTTTTGCTCCTAAAGCGCCTTGGTCTGTAGAATTGGCTATGGCACGTAATCCAATCATCTATGGAATGGCTTCAGAAATATATGTGGCTCAAAGTGATGATAAAGGAGGAACATGGTCTGGAGTGATTGATGGGCTAAGAAAAAATAGAACTATAAATGTGAGGTATCCAGATAAAGATGAGAAAAATGCAAATTTGCTTCTTATTCAAAAAGGAGCTACTGCAGTAGATTTTAATGGTAATATTATAGAATTAAGTCAAGACGAATTAAAATCACAGGAGCAGTTAACTAAAGAAAAATTAGATTCAGATATAGTACGATTATTACAAACGGTGGACATAATATCAGTTCAAGAAATTATTAAACGTTTAAATACAGATATTAATGAAAACCAAATAAGAAAACATTTGGATACAATGTTACAAGTGGAAAAAAAGAAAGTAAAAAATAGAATATTCTATAGTTACAAGGGCAGGATAAATAACGATTTGTTTTCTTATGTATAAAAATAAATCTAAGAGTAGTCTTTTATAGATTACTCTTATTTTTTTGTTTAAAGTTGCGTATACATTTTATTTCATTATATTTGTAAAAATATACATTCTACCTATGCGGAAAATTGTTTTACATATTTTGATGTTGTTCTTGGGTGTGGGGACTGCTTGCGGGCAGAATCCTTTTGATATGAGGTTGCTCAAGAGTTTTCCTATTGGGGAGTATAACGGGGTTAACACTGTGCTAGTGTGTGATTTGGATGGTGATGGACTGCCAGAGATGGCTACTGTGCAGAGTGATTATAGGGACAATGAGGGCAGAATAGTAATTGTAAAAGGTGGGGCACTTGGCAAACAAAAGGTGATTGGTTTTGGCGCAAAATACGGTACTCCGGGTGCTAGTTTTGGATATTCGGCATGCCCAATGGCAATGACTACTGTGCGCGATGGCGCTGGCAGACTGCAAGGACATATCTACATAGTGGCAGGCACGGCAGATGCTAAAAATCT
>JAXJWL010000056.1:0-8787 GCA_036308065.1 Paludibacteraceae bacterium | reverse complement strand
GTTTTAGTGCTTCAAGGTGGTCACTGGTGCCCAGATTGTACTCCAATGCCATGGCGCTACAATCACATCGCAAAAGTAAATCCTTTCTTCTCGCAAGTGTGGGCGCCGCTGCATGACGCAAATGAAACAGAGGAGTATAGTTCTGAGATATACAACGGCTTCCCAGAATAGTTTGAGCCTAAAATCCCTCCCTAAAAAATAACTCAAAAGAAAGTGTTTTAATAAAAAAATGCAGACCGCGTGGTCTGCATTTTTGTTTTTATAGAGGTTGATTTTACAATCCGAAGGTAGATTTTAGGTCGGCAACGCGGTCTAGTTTTTCCCAAGTGAAAAGTTCTACTTCTTTGGTGATAACTGCGCCGTCTGATGTGGTGAAGGTTTTTGTTACCACTTCTGGAGTTCTACCAAGGTGACCGTATGAAGCTGTTTCTTCATACATTGGGTTTCTTAGTTTTAAGTTGTCTTCAATTGCTTTTGGACGTAGGTCGAATAGTTTAGAGATTTGTTGTGCTATTTCGCCGTCGGTCATATTTACTTTGGCAGTGCCGTATGTGTTTACATAAAGGTTCATTGGCTCTGCCACACCAATAGCGTATGCTACTTGTACTAGCACTTCGTCTGCAAGACCTGCTGCTACCATGTTTTTAGCAATGTGACGTGCTGCGTATGCTGCGCTGCGGTCCACTTTTGAAGGGTCTTTACCTGAGAATGCACCACCACCGTGAGCACCTTTGCCACCGTATGTGTCAACGATAATTTTACGACCTGTTAAGCCAGTGTCGCCGTGAGGACCACCAATCACAAACTTACCTGTAGGGTTTACAAATAGTTTGAAGTCGCCTTTGTTTAGTGCATCGTAGCGTGTATCTAGGGCGAAAACACGTGGAAGAAGAATGTTTGCTACGTCTTCTTTGATTTTAGCAAGCATTTCTTCGTCGTTTTCTATAAATTCGTCGTGTTGAGTAGAAACCACGATAGTGTCTATACGCACAGGATTGTTGTTGTCGTCGTATTCTACAGTTACTTGAGACTTAGAGTCTGGACGTAGATATGTCATTTCTTTGCCTTCACGTCTGATTGCTGCAAGCTCTTTAAGCAATGCGTGAGACATATCTAGTGTGATAGGCATATAGTTTGAAGTTTCGTTGCAAGCATAACCAAACATCATACCTTGGTCGCCAGCACCTTGGTTGTATGGGTCTTCTCTTTCTACACCGCGGTTGATGTCGGCAGATTGCTCATGAATAGCAGAGAAAACACCACAAGAGTGTGCTTCAAACATATATTCGCTTTTGGTATAGCCAATGCGTTTAATCACGTTGCGTGCCACAGTTTGTACATCTACGTATGCAGAAGATTTTACTTCACCTGCAAGGACTACTTGACCTGTGGTAACAAGAGTTTCGCAAGCCACCTTTGATTCTGGCGCTTGAGCTAAAAAGTTATCTAGAATGGCGTCTGATATTTGGTCTGCCACTTTATCTGGATGTCCTTCTGACACAGATTCTGATGTAAAAAAGTATGCCATAGTATCTTTAAATTTTAGTTCTAACTACAAAGATAGTACTTAATTCCTAATTCCTAATTCCTAATTCCTAATTTTAACTATACATTTTACTGATGACCCAAATTTTAAGTCTTGTTGGTACAAGTTTAATCAAAAGGTATAGCAGTTTGTATGTGATATGAGGTACCACTACGTGTCCTGGATTTTTCTTTATCAAGACTTTGTGTATTGCTTTTGCAATCACTAGTGGCTTCATGCCGTTTTGCTCGTCTTTCTCCATGGTTTGCACGGCAGCGTGCATAGCGTCTGTGTATGCAGAACCGGGTAGTTTACTTGCTTCGGTGTATTTTCTGCTTGCTGTAAAGTCTGTTTTCACGTCGCCTGGGAGCACACAAGTGCAATGCACATTGTATGGTTTCATCTCCATAGAAAGCGACTGCATTAGTAGCATAATGGCAGATTTACTTGCAGAATAGAAGCCTTGAAATGGAATTGGGGCCACGGCTGCCACTGAGGATATGGCAATGATTTTACCGTGCTTTTGGTCTCTAAAAATTGGAAGACAGGCTTGCACAGTGTTGAAAACACCATAAAAGTTCGTTTCCATTTGGTAACGTGCCTCTTCGAGCGAAGTGTCTTCTACAGCGCCTGCTATGCCATTGCCTGCGTTGCAAATCACAGCAGAAAGTTCTCCTTGTTCTTCAATAATTCTAGAAACGGCGGTGTCTAGGCTTCTTTTGTCTGTCACGTCGGCACAAAGACCTATTATTCTACCTCCAGAAAATGGGTCTTCTATGTTTTCACTACCTCGGCGTGATGCTGCATATACAGTATAGCCTTGTCGCATAAGGTATTCTGCGGTGGCACGTCCAATGCCAGCGCTACCTCCTGTAATCAAAACTATATTTCCTAAAATATTCATGTTGGTATAAACAAATTAGATTTGTTTAATGTATGCTCTTCTGCGTTTATATATCTCGTGGTCAAACAAAGTAAAGTTTGCAAGGTTTTTCATATTGGTTTCCAAAATGGCTGTTACACAAGCATATTTTACTTTATGTTTTTGATAGTAAGGCAATTGGTCTGTAAATAGAAGTGAGTTAACACCTTTATTTTGATAGTCTGGACGCACTGCTATTAGAAGTAAGTCTGCAGACTCGTATGTTTTTGCCTTTAAGCCTTTTAGTAGGTGATACCAACCAAATGGGAATAGTTTGCCTTTACATTTTCTAAGTTCTTTGCTTATTGTTGGCATTGCTACACCTACACCTACAAGTTCGTCTTTTTCGTTGGTAACAAGTGTTACTAGGTCGAAATTTAGGATAGGGAAGTAAAGGTCGCTATAATATTTCTTTTGTTTCTCTGTAAGTGGAGAATAGTTGTAAAGTTGTTGGTATGCTGTGTCTATTAGGTCAAAGAAACTATAACCATAGCGTTTGATTAGTTCTTTGCTGTTGTTTACGTGGGTAGATTTTACATTGTATCTATCCTTAATCATATTTGCCACGCGAGTCATTTTCTCTGGAAGCACTTCTGGCACTTGCAAACGAATTTCTACCCAGTCTGCTTCTTTTGTAAGTCCGTATGCATCAAAGTGTTCTACGTAGTATGGGTAGTTGTATAGAGCTGCCATTGGAGATAGGTATTGATAACCTTCAAGCAGAAGTCCTTGGTGGTCTAAGTCGGTGAAACCTACAGGACCATTTAGGGCGTTCATGCCTTTAGATTTACCCCATGTTACCACTGCGTCTAGTAGTGCTTTAGATACTTCTTTGTCGTCGATAAAGTCAAACCAGCCGAAACGCACTTTTTGCACATTCCAATGCTCATTTGCTTTTTTGTTAATGATACCTGCAATACGACCTGCTATTTTTCCATCTTTGTATGCTAGGAAATAAATAGCTTCGCACACGTCGAATGCTGGGTTTTTCTTGCTATCTAGAGTATTCAACTCATCAAAAACAAGTGGAGGGCAAAAACATTCGTTGCCTTCAAATAGGTCTATCCCGAATTGAACAAATTTCTTTAGGTCTTTACGGGTTTTAACTTCAGAAATAATTACAGACATATATTTTCTATTTAGCAGTTAAATCTCTTTTTACTAGGTCTTCTGGGCGTTGTTTTAGAGTCTCCAGATTTTTATAAGGCCAAGTTTCTTCCATATCCCAGTTTGGTCTTAGTTGGAGTTTCTTAGGATAATAATACATTACTTCTGGTTGTATTTTCTTCTCTAAGTTGCCAGCGTCCCATTTTTTATTTCCATTTGCATCTATATACATTCTAATGTAATAGTAGCCTGGCGCAACGTCTTCAAAATATGCCTCAGATTTTTCCACAGGACATTCGGCTACAACTACTTCTCTTTCCGACAAAAGTTGAACAATGCCATTTTCTGCTTTTGAGGTAAGTTTGATATATAGATTTGAGTATTCTTCTAGTTTTTTTATTTTTACAGGTTTGATAAATTTGTTTATCATTTTGTCGTAGATGCTCACAATGCTAGCAGAGTCCATTTTTAGTTGGTAGTTGCCACCAAGTTCTTTTTTCATCACAAGATAAAGTTTTTTCTTGCAAATGCTATCGTCGTACATTAGTTTGAAATCCACATCTTTGTAGGTAGTATCTACTTTTAGTTTTAAACTAATGCTGTCTTTTATTACCTCTTTTATAGGTTCGTCAAACACAAACTTTATGGTATCATACACCTCTATATTTCTATTTAGGTTGTGTGAAAATTTTAGCATGTGTTTGTCTTCAGATTGCTCTTTTCTGCGTTTTTCTGCCTTTGTCTCTCTGTGTATTAGGTATAGAGAGTCGGTTTGTAAGACATTTTCTCCAACGCTATCGGTTCTTTGGTAAGAAACTGCAATGCGTATGCTGTCGCTGTTGTAAAGCAGGCTATCTTTCACCCAGTAAACAAGAGAGTCTTTTCTGCCTGTTTTTTCTTTTAGGAAAGGTTCGGCAAAAATGCTGTCGCTTATAAGGCTCACAACAGGCTCTTCTTCTTGTGATTCAGAAAACAACAGTGTAAATGAGTTTCTGCTATTTCGTTTGTAACTTTTAAGTCTATGTACAATGTCTTTTTCTTTAAAGGTCTTTAAAATCAGGTCTTTAGGAAAATATTCATTGTATGCTTCTAGAGTTACATTGTCGTATTTTGTCTTTGTAGGGTCTGTCCAAAGTGTATCAACCTTGCCGTGCAAATGTGCGTATGGGGTAATAGTAGAGTCTAAAAACGCAATATCTGTGCCTTTGTTTTGGTAAGAGTTTGTGCCAGCGGCATCGTTTAATGCAAAGATATTGTATGTGCCTTCTGGTACTCCATATAGGGTAAACTCTCCATTGACATTGGTTTTAGTAATCTTTTCAAATTTTAGTTTACTAAAAGCAGTGTCTGAAAGGTTGCTGTAGATACCCACAGTATAGTTTTTTCTTGCAGCAAGTGTTTGTGCATCAATCACTTTCCCACTTATTTGTAGCGAATCTACTCTGTCTCCTGTAGAAAATGTGTAAACATAATTTGGGAAAGGATTAGACTCGGTATAGTCCACTATACAATTGTAGAATTCTATAGTGTATGTGGTGTTTGGCAATAGGGTGTCTTGATATGCAATAACCACTTTTTTGCCCAACGATTTCACACTTGGTATGTTTTTTTGTGGAGGAGAAAATATAACATTTTGCATTGGATTTTTCACAGAGACAAGCTCGTCAAATTCTAATGTTATATTTTTTGTGTTGATGTTTGTGGAACCGTTTATCGGTGTTGCCGATATAAGAACTGGCGGTTGGGTGTCTTTGGTCCGCCTTGAGGGCCAGAACCTCTATTTGCACAAGACTGTAGGGCCAGAAAGAAAACTATCCAGCCCAATAACAGTGTTGTGTATTTTTTGAATAGGTTCAATTATTCAGTAATCTTTTTGAACAAGTTTTTCATGCTTACTTGTTCGTTGATAATGTTGTATAGGTCTGCTATAGCCACACGGTCTTGTTTCATAGTGTCTCTATGACGGATAGTAACCATGTTGTCTTCTAGAGTTTGGTGGTCTACTGTGATACAGAATGGAGTACCCACAGCATCTTGACGACGATAACGTTTACCGATAGAGTCTTTTTCGTCGTAGCTACATTTAAAGTCAAATTTCAAGCTATTGATGATTTCACGAGCTTTTTCTGGAAGACCATCTTTCTTAACAAGTGGCATTACGCAAGCTTTTACTGGAGCTAGCACTGGAGGCAAGTTAAGAACTACACGGCTGTCGCCACCTTCTAGTTTTTCTTCGCAGTATGCAGCAGAAAGAATAGAAAGGAACATACGGTCCACACCAATAGATGTTTCGATAACGTATGGAGTGTATGATTGGTTTAGCTCTGGGTCGAAATATTTAATGTTTTTGCCAGAGAATTTTTCGTGTTGGCTTAAGTCGAAATCTGTACGGCTGTGAATACCTTCTACTTCTTTGAAACCAAATGGCATTTCAAATTCGATGTCGGTAGCAGCGTTAGCATAGTGAGCCAATTTGTCGTGGTCGTGATAACGATATTTGTGATCACCTAAACCTAGAGCTTTGTGCCATTTTAGACGGAACGCTTTCCAGTGTTCAAACCATTTCATTTCTTCGCCTGGGCGAACAAAGAATTGCATTTCCATTTGTTCAAACTCACGCATACGGAAGATAAATTGGCGAGCCACGATTTCGTTACGGAATGCTTTACCTATTTGAGCAATACCGAAAGGAATTTTCATACGACCAGTTTTTTGTACGTTTAGGTAGTTTACGAAAATACCTTGTGCAGTTTCTGGACGAAGATAAATCTTCATAGCGCCTTCTGATGTAGAACCCATTTCTGTAGAGAACATTAGGTTAAATTGGCGCACGTCTGTCCAGTTTTTAGTACCGCTAATAGGGCAAACTATTTCATAATCTAGAATGATTTGTTTTAGTTCTTCTAGGTTGTTGTCGTTTAATGCTTGAGCAAAACGTGTGTGAAGTTCTGTGCGTTTTTGTACATATTCTTGTACACGACCATTTGTTTGGATAAACATTTCTTTATCAAAGCTTTCGCCAAAACGTTTAGCCGCTTTTTCGCATTCTTTGTCTATTTTTTCATCGTATTTTGCTAGTTGTTCTTCGATAAGAACGTCTGCACGATAACGTTTTTTACTGTCGCGGTTGTCAATCAATGGGTCGTTGAATGCGTCAACGTGGCCAGAAGCCTTCCATGTGGTTGGGTGCATAAAGATAGCTGCATCGATACCCACGATGTTTTCGTGAAGAAGTACCATGCTGTCCCACCAATATTTCTTTATATTGTTTTTAAGTTCAACACCATTTTGACCATAATCATATACTGCGCCCACGCCATCATAGATTTCACTTGATGGAAATACGAAACCATATTCTTTACAGTGTGCTACTAATTTTTTAAAAACATCTTCTTGTGAAGCCATATCTGAAAATTTAGTTAAAAATGAACTGCAAATATAGGTGTTTTTTTCGTGATTTTTTGTAATTTTACACCGAAACTTTAAAATCATACCTAAAAATCACACAATTATGATAGAAAATAACGAAGAGTTGGAAGAAAGCATGCCTACGGGGTTGTCAAATAAGAAGATGTTGACGGGCATGTACCAAAATTGGTTTTTGGATTATGCTTCGTATGTAATACTCGATAGAGCCGTACCTCATATCTACGACGGCTTAAAACCTGTGCAACGTCGTATCCTTCACTCAATGAAGAGAATGGAAGACGGACGCTACAACAAAGTGGCTAATATTGTGGGGCATACAATGCAGTTTCACCCTCACGGCGATAGCTCAATAGGCAATGCGCTTGTGCAACTTGGACAAAAAGGTTTTCTTGTAGATACTCAAGGAAACTGGGGAAATATACTTACTGGCGACAGTGCTGCTGCTCCTCGTTATATCGAGGCTCGCCTTAGTCCGTTTGCTCTAGAGGTGCTTTACAGTCCAAAAGTAACTGAATGGAAGAAATCTTACGACGGTAGAAACAACGAACCTGTGGTGTTCCCTGTGAAGTTCCCGCTACTACTTATTCAAGGTGTGGAAGGTATTGCCGTAGGTCTTCAAACAAAAATCTTGCCTCACAACTTCAACGAAGTGGCAGATGCTTCTATCGCATACCTAAAAGGCGAAGAATTTACCCTATATCCAGACTTCCAAACTGGTGGTTATATGGATATCAGCAGATACAAAGACGGCGGAGTAGGTGGCAGGGTAAAAATACGTGCCAAGATTTCTAAAATAGATAATAAAACTCTTTGTATCAGCGAAATACCATACGGTGTTACAACAGACAAACTTATTGATTCTATCTTAAAAGCCAACGAAAAAGGCAAAATTCAGATAAAAAAGATAGACGATAATACTGCCGAGAATGTAGAAATTATTGTTCATTTGGCGCCAGGTCGTTCTTCCGACAAAACTATTGATGCTCTTTATGCGTTTACCTCTTGTGAGGTGAGCATTGCGCCAAACTGTTGTGTTATTTATCAAGACAAGCCACATTTCTTGGGTGTGTCCGATGTTTTAAAATTTTCTACAGACAATACTCTGCGTATTTTAAAAGAAGAACTTCTTATACAAAAGGCTGAGGTTCAGGAGAGTATCTTTTATCTTTCACTAGAAAGAATATTTATTGAACAAAGAATATACAAGGAAAAAGGTTTTGAAGAGTCTGCATCTATGGACGAGGCTGTAGATTTTATAGACAAGTGTCTAGAACCATTTAAGCCTAGTTTTATTCGCCCAGTGGAGAGAGAAGACATCTTGAAACTAATGGAGATAAAAATGGCTCGTATTTTGAAGTTCTCAGTACAAAAGGCAGAAGACAATATCGCTGCGCTAAACGAAAAACTTAAAGAACTAAAATACAATATTGAGCATATTACCGATTTCACCATTAAATGGTATGAACACTTGAAAGAAAAATATGGTGCTGCATATCCTCGCAAAACAGAGCTTCGTATTTTTGATACTATCGATGCTATGAAAGTGGTGGAAGCTACCGAAAAACTTTATATCAACAAAGACGAGGGCTTCATTGGTACTGCGCTTAAAAAAGATGAATATGTTTGCAACTGTTCCGACATTGATGATATTATTATTTTCTACAAAAATGGTACTTTCAAGGTGGTGAAAGTGGCAGAAAAAGTATATGTGGGCAAGAATATTATCCATGTTGGCGTGTTCAAGAAAAACGACAAACGTACAGTTTACAATATGGTTTATCGCGATGGCAAAGATGGCATAAAC
>JAXJWL010000055.1:0-11610 GCA_036308065.1 Paludibacteraceae bacterium | reverse complement strand
GTCTAAGATTAGATAATACCTTGAGCCATCATAGCTTTAGCAACTTTCATGAAGCCTGCGATGTTAGCACCTTTTACGTAGTTGATGTAACCATCTTCTTCGGTACCGTATTTTACGCAGTTTTCGTGGATGTTTGCCATAATGCTTTGAAGTTTAGCGTCAACTTCTTCGCGGCTCCAGCTGATACGACCAGAGTTTTGGCTCATTTCTAGACCTGAAGTAGCAACACCACCAGCGTTAGAAGCTTTACCAGGAGCGTAAAGGATTTTAGCAGCTTGGAATGCTTCTACAGCTTCTGGAGTAGAAGGCATGTTTGCACCTTCAGATACTGCGATTACGCCGTTTGCAAGAAGAGTTTTAGCGTCGTCACCGTTAAGTTCGTTTTGAGTAGCACATGGAAGAGCGATATCAGCAACTTCACCCCATGGACGAGCACCTTCTACATATTTGCAACCATATTTTTCAGCGTATTCTTTGATACGACCACGTTGAACGTTTTTAAGTTCTTTTACGTAAGCAAGTTTTTCGAATGTGATACCTTCTGGATCGTAGATGTAACCGTTAGAGTCTGATAGAGTCAATGGAATTGCACCTAGTTGAAGAAGTTTTTCACAAGTATATTGAGCTACGTTACCAGAACCTGATACTAAGCAGCGTTTGCCAGCGATGTCGATGTTACGAGTTTTAAGCATGCTATTTAAGAAATAGATGTTACCGTAACCAGTAGCTTCAGGACGGATAAGTGAACCACCGAATTCTAGACCTTTACCAGTGAAAGTACCTGTGAATTCGCCAGAAAGTTTACGATACATACCGAACATGTAACCTACTTCACGAGCACCTACACCTATGTCACCAGCAGGGATGTCGGTGTCAGGACCGATGTGTTTAGAAAGTTCTAGTAAGTATGCTTGGCAGAAACGCATAACTTCGTTGTTTGATTTTCCACGTGGAGAGAAGTCTGAACCACCTTTACCACCACCCATTGGAAGAGTAGTAAGAGCATTTTTGAATGTTTGTTCAAATGCTAAGAATTTTAGGATTGAAGGGTTTACAGAAGAGTGGAAACGGATACCACCTTTGTAAGGTCCGATAGCCATGTTGTGTTGAACACGGTATGCCATATTTGTTTGAACGTTACCTTTATCGTCAACCCATGAAACACGGAATGTAAAGATACGATCTGGAATACAAAGTCTTTCGATTAAGTTAGCTTTTTCGAATTCTGGATGTTGGTTGTAAACATCTTCGATAGTTTCTAACACTTCTTGTACAGCTTGGATGTACTCAGGTTCATTTGGAAAACGTTTTTTTAAGTTTTCTACTACGTTTTTTGCGTTCATAATAATATATGTTTAGAAATTTAATTTATTTGCATAGGGACGTAATTGCGTCCGTTCTATTTTTACGAATGCAAAGGTAACTAAAAACTACCTTATACCTTAATAAATAGGTGTCTTTGTATAAATAATTTTCGCAAACTTTCAATTTGAAAGAGATGTATGTATATTTGCTTTAAAATTATTAGCAAAAATAAAACGGATAATTTCAAAATGAAACTATCCGTTTTTATTTAGTTTAAAATCTTCTCGAAATTAAGCCTTTCCAGCGCTTCCAAGAACATTAACAACTTTATGAGTATAAAGTTTTTTAAGTTCTTCACGAGCAGGTCCTAGATATTGACGTGGGTCAAATTTGTCTGGGTCTGTGTTGAAGAATTGACGTACTGCAGCTGTCATAGCTAAACGACCGTCAGAGTCGATGTTGATTTTGCAAACAGCAGAAGCAGCAGCTTTACGAAGTTGTTCTTCTGGAATACCTACAGCGTCTTTTAGTTTACCACCGTTTTCGTTGATGATTTTAACGTATTCTTGTGGAACTGAAGAAGAACCGTGAAGTACGATTGGGAATCCAGGAAGTTTTTCTTCAATTTCTTTAAGGATGTCGAAACGTAATGGAGGTGGGATTAAGATACCGTTTTCGTCACGAGTACATTGTTCTGGAGTGAATTTGTTAGCACCGTGAGAAGTACCTATTGAGATAGCTAGAGAGTCACAACCTGTGCGTGTTACGAAGTCGATAACTTCTTCTGGTTGAGTATAGTTGCTGTGTTCAGCTACTACTTCGTCTTCTACACCAGCTAATACACCAAGTTCGCCTTCTACAGTTACACCAAATTGGTGAGCGTATTCAACAACTTGTTTTGTTAGAGCTACGTTTTCTTCGTATGGAAGGTGAGAACCGTCGATCATAACTGAAGAGAAGCCCATGTCAACACAGCTTTTGCATAACTCGAAAGAGTTACCGTGGTCTAAGTGAAGAGCGATTTGTGGTTTTTCCCAACCTAGTTCTTTCGCAAATTCTACAGCACCTTGAGCCATGTAGCGAAGTAGAGTTTGGTTAGCGTATTTACGCGCACCAGAAGATACTTGAAGGATAACTGGAGATTTTTGTTCAGCACAAGCAGTGATGATAGCTTGCATTTGTTCCATGTTGTTGAAGTTGAATGCTGGGATAGCATAACCTCCTTTAATAGCACCAGCAAACATTTCTTTAGTGTTTACTAGACCTAATTCTTTGTAGTTTACCATACTGTAATTATTAATAATTAGTTAATAAAGTTTCTTTTTTTACTTACAAGGTACAAAGGTAATAAAAAATTAGGAATTAGGAATTAGGAATTAGGAATTATTTTAAGATTGCAGTAAAAAATGAGCAATTATTTTAACTTGCTAATCTTTTATGAATATATTATTAATGAGGGTCAATCCTTAGGGATTAAAAAAGAAGCCTGCGGCAAAATCCCTAAGTCTTAACCCTCATTAATAACTTCTCTTAATTATTTTAATTCTTGGCTTTTAAAATAATTTATTGATGTCCATAGTTAAAAAATCTTCTACACTCATGCCACCATCGCCGACAATAAATGCTTGTTTTGGATTGAACTTTTGTTTGAAAATTTCAAGACCATCAGTTTTTTTCTCTGCATTACTCTTAACTTCAATAGCAATGAGTGTTCCTTTTTTGTGAAGAATGAAATCAACTTCTTTGTCACGTTCCCGCCAATAGAAAACATCGAAGCGATGAATGAAGGCTTGACCTACAAGGTAAGCTCCAATGCCAGATTCAAAGATATGTCCCCATGCTTTACGGTCGAGAATGGCTTGTTCAAATGTTAGTGGACTATAGACCATTTTGAGAGCATTATTATATACCTGAAATTTTGGGATACTAGCTCTTCTGCGTGATAAATCAATGCTATATTTTTGTAAACCACATAATAGTCCACTTTCATTCAATAGGTTTACATATCCTGCCAATGTAGATGTGTTACCTGCATCTTGAAGTGAACCAAGCATTTTGTTCAATGACAATAGATTTCCAGAATAAGCACAACCAAGTTCAAATGTCTGTCTTAATAATGCAGGTTTGCTTATAGGTGTGTTCATCAGAATATCTTTATTGATGGTTGCATCAATTATAGAGGACTGAATATATTGTTCAAAGCGGTCGCTGTCGTTTATCAGGGTTGCAGAGCCTGGATAACCTCCATAAAATAGGTATTGGTCAACTGTGAAACCGAAGCATTCTTTCATTTCATTATAACTCCAATGGCTCATTCTTATCTCTTCAAAACGTCCTGCTAAAGATTCAGATAAACCTTTTTCTAGTAAAACACGACTACTACCTAAAAGCAACACTTTAATGTTTCTGTCGTGAAATGTATCATCATCCCATTCTTTTTTTACTACTTCACTCCAATTAGTTATTTTCTGAATTTCATCTATGACAAGAATAATACTGCTCCAACCATTGTTCTCTTTTAGACTACGAACTGCTGCCCAGCAATTAGATATCCAAGCAGTATTAGTTGCAGGTACATTGTCTGCCGAAAAAAAATGAAATGGCAATGATATATCTTTAAGGACTTGCTTTACAACAGTAGATTTACCTATCTGACGAGCACCCATTACTACTTGGATGAATCTTCTATCTTCTTCCAATCTTGATTTAATCTTTTGATATTCAGCTCTTTTATACATATTATTACATTTTACGCAGTGGACTGAGTATTTTTACGCAATGCAAATATATAAATTTATCTTTAAATATAAAAGTAAATTGTAAGGTTAAAACTTAGTTATCTTTGATATATTATTAATGAGGGTTAAGACTTAGGGATTTTGCCGCAGGCTTCGTTTTTAATCCCTATTGATTGACCCTTATTCATAACTTCTAACTATTCGGGCTGCACTCCTTACTATTCGGGCTACGCCCTCATGATTCTTGGCTGCACTCGGGAAAACTCAAGCAAGCTTGGTTTTCCTCTCATTTGCACAAGAATTCCTAACTTATCGCAAATATTCAATAAATGCGTTTACATCTGTTTCGTAGAACATCGGTTCTTTTACCTTTGCGCCAGTGGCAGCATCTACGATGATGTAGCAAGGTTGGGCGTTGTAGCCATAGATTTTGCTTTGGATGTAGGTGTTTTTTTGTCCTAGATATTCTAATGTGTTGCCTTCGGCAGTGATGTATGGTTCGTCTAGTTTTATCACCTTATCATCTACATAAAGTGCACAAACCACATATTTTTCATTTAGAATGTTTATAATTTCTGCATTAGAAAGCACAAGTTCTTCCATTTTACGGCAGTTTACACAACCATGACCAGTGAAGTCAATGAAAACAGGTTTGCCAGCAGTTTTAGCAACTGCTAATGCTTCTTCGTAGTCGAAATAGCAGTTTACACCGTGAATACCTTGCAATTTGCCAGAATGTGAAACACCATCGATGTGCTCTATTTTTTCTGTTTTAGGCGGAAGCCAACCAGAAAGTATTTCTAGTGGAGCACCGAAGTAGCCTGTTATCATATAGACAACGAAAATGAATGAGATATTAGCAGAAACTATTCTCTTCCAACTGATTTTGGTCCCTGAGCCTGTCGAAGGGTCGCCGTCGTTTATTGGGAATTTGATTACACCTAGTAAATATAGACCTAAAAGTGTGAAAAGAACTATCCAAATGCCAAGGTATAGTTCGCGAGAAAGTAGTCCCCAGTGGTATGTTTGGTCTGGTACGCTAAAGAATTTTAGTGCAAATGCTAGTTCCACAAAACCTAGTATTACTTTAAGTGTGCCCATCCATGAAGATGATTTTGGCATTTTGTTTAGTAGGTTTGGGAAGAAGGCAAATAGTCCAAATGGCAATGCAAATGCAAGTGAGAAACCTAGCATACCGATGAGTGGTTTAAGGAAACTTCCGTTGGCAGCGCCCAATGCCACAGCCCCTGCAATAGGGAGTGTGCATGAGAATGATACCAAAACAAGTGTCAATGCCATAAAGAATACGCCCACATAACCAGCTCTTTCTTCGTTTTTTACAGAAGTGTTTACCCATTTGCTAGGAAGCGAAATTTCATAATATCCGAATAGCGAAAGTGCGAAAACTATGAAAATAAGGGTGAACAGAATGTTTGGTAGCCAGTGTGTGCTAAGTATGTTTGCAAAGTCGTGTCCTAAAAGAATAGAAAGAACAAGACCTAATAGTATGTAAATGAGTACTATAGAAACAGCATAGAAGACTGCGTATTTTTTACCACCGTGTTTTAGGAAGTATGATACTGTCATTGGTATCATTGGCAATACGCATGGGGTAAGAATGCCGAGCAAACCACCGCCAAAGGCAAGTAGGAAAAACCAAAGTAGGTTTTCTTCTGAATTTTCTGCACCCGAAGCTAACATCTCAGCACTTGAGGCAGGCACAAGCACAGTGATAGTTTCTTCCACTGGCACGCACATGCCGTCGTCTTGGCAAGCTTGGCCAGAAATATTTACTTTCACAGAGAAAGTGTCGGCATTACATCTTATTATAGATGTGGAAAATGTAGCCTCAGAAGCTAAATATCTTTCTGTAGTTTTTAAAATAGGTTCAAAAACCTCAATATATTTAGGTGATTCTATCCAAAAAAGTGAATTGTTTGGTCTAAAGTTGCCATTAGGCTGTATCTCTAGCTTCAGCGGCAAACCAGTTCCATTTTGATGTTGAGAATATAGGTGCCAACCCTCTTGAATATTCGTCTTTAGGCTGATTTCCACTTTAGAAGCATCTATTTCGCGAGATTCTGCACTCCAAGTAATAGGATTCACAGTTTGCATTGGTGCACCAAACGAACCAAGACCATTAGCACTAGCCCCCATAAAACTTCCGCCAATAGGACTGCCTAAACTAGCACTAAACTGTGCCATTACTGCCATTGGCAAAAGAAATAATATGAATAGAATTTTTTTCATCAGTCAAAAACAATTTTACATAGCCCCTTCAAGGAATACTAGTGTCATAAATCCAACTAGTAGGGCGTAGGTAGCAGATTTGTGGTAACAACCTGGGTTGTGGGTTTCTGGAATCATTTCGTCGCTTATTACGTATAGCATTGCACCGCCAGCAAAGGCAAGCATCACAGGTAGTAGCACTAAAGAAATCGCTCCTAAACCATAACCAATCCAAACGCCAACAATTTCTAGCAGACCAATAGCCAATGAAATAAACAAAGTGCGCCATCTGCTAACGCCAGCAAGAAGTAGGGGAGAAATTACCACCATACCTTCTGGTACGTTTTGTAGGGAAAGACCTAGAGTTACACTCCAAGCTGCGCTTTCACTATCGTTGTTGAAACTCACGCCAGCTGCTATGCCTTCTGGAAGTTTGTGTATAGCAATGGCTAAAATAAAAAGAAGAATTCTATTAATATGCTCATTATTTGCATGTTCCTCTGGTTCTAGACCTGTAAGTTTGTGCAAGTGAGGGGTGATTTTGTCTAGCAAACTTAAAAATAAAGCACCTAGCATCACACCTATTGCCACTTGCCACCAACCTGCACTGCCTGACATTTCTGTAGCAGGAAGAATAAGGCCAATAACAGATGCTGCAAGCATAATGCCTGCACAAAATCCCATTATAATATCGTTCCATCTATGGCTAAGTCCTTTAATTGAAAGTCCTATAATTGAGCCTATTACAGAAGAAAGACATAAACCAACTGCCGAAATCCAAACTGATTGCATATTTTTTATTTGTTGTATCTAACGTAATCTGAAATGTAAATTGTTTCCAATTGACTAAACTCCACAGGAGAGTGCATAAGTGCTTCAAAAAGTTTGTCGTATGGGTATTTTTTATAGTTTTCCAAAGCCTCCATTTTTTTGCCTTTTGCCCATAAACAATGTCCTTTGTATAAATAATACTCTTCGCTGTGTGTGGCTTCAACCTCTAGATATTCTATTTTGTTAAAGCAGTTTAGACCTTTGTCAAACTCTTTAAGCTCTGTGTAGCAAAATGCCAAATTGTAAATAATGCTAATGTTGTTTTCGCTAAGTGAATCTGCAATTTGGTAATATTTCAATGCAGAATCAAACATTGAAAGTTTTTTGTAGCAAAAAGCAATATTTTTGTTAACCCACAGATTGCCTTCTTCTATAATTTCACATTTTTCGTAATTTTCTATAGCTTTTCGGTAATCACTAAGTTTTTGGTAGCAATAACCAATTTTTTTGTAGGTTTCTACGCTTTCTTCTATAGAAGTAACCTCTTGTGTTTCAGACTTTTTTACATTTAATGCGTATAAGGCATCTTGATATTGTTCCTTTGTGAAATAGTAATCTGCTAGCTCAGACAAATATGCATTTTCTTCGTTTAGGAACCTAAAGAAAGGTGAATTGTAGATATTATAATCTATCGCAAATGGGTCTGTAAGTTGTTCTTTGCCATTATAAAGTTTGTAAAAACGATATAAGTCTTGGATATAAAGGTTTGAAATATCTTTTTTACTGTCTGGATTTTCTGCCGAATTGTCTGTAGCAACTTTCAGTTGTTCAGATAGATTTCCTCTTGTGCTGGTTGGTATTCTCAATAGATTTAAGGAGAAAGAATACTTGTCGCTATCGCACAAGAAATTAACATTTTCTATTAAATCCAAAATGTCTGGGTTGTCGTTTTTAAGGCCTACAAGTTCTTTATTATCAGCATAAAAAGGTATAAACCAGTTTTCAATATTGTAGAAAAATGGCATGTCTTTCAGAAGTGAAAACGAACTATAGTTTGTGTCCGAACCCTCTTGCATTAGCCCTTGGAAGTTTTCCATCTTCTTGCCAATACCACTATCTTCTAGCATTTGCTGAATATTTTCGCTCTCTCCGTCCCAATCTCTATTTTTAGTAATGCTAAAGTCGTCTTTTATTTTAGGAGCAATTTTGCTAATAAGAGGAAGGATGTTGTCTTTGATTTCCTTTGAAATCCTTTCGGTTTCTTTCGACCTAATAAGTTGTTTATAAATGGTTTGTGCTTTTTTTATTTTGTCGTCGGAGTTGAAAAGTAGATTCAATTCATTGTTTATGTTTGGATAAAATGAATATCTATTTTTGTGTACTTGCAGACAAATAAGTAACCCAACAAACGCGCGAGTAGATATTTTTGCGTTAGCGTGGTTTGAAAATTTGATAAGTAGAAGAATTTTTTCTGCATCAAACACCTCTATGCAACTTATCGTAATAGCAGAAACACTAAGGCAAACATCAATCTCATTTCCCTCTGCCTGAAGCAACTCTTGTGCCTTAGTTTTTAACTCTTCTGTAATTCTATTTTCTGCCCAAAAAGCAGAAAAATAAGGATTGTAACTCATATCCTTACTTTTCTTTTCTGCACATACGTCGTCAATAAGTTCGTATGTTTCTTTTATTAGATTGTTATAAATGGCATCTCTGTTTGGGTCTTCTGCGCTTGAAGTGAAATAGAAACTAAGAAGCCTTTCATAATTTTCTTTTATTTCAGAAAGACGCTCGGCAGAAGCGCCAGATGCTATTAAAGCAATCTGTGCCAGTGCTCTGCCTAGTCGTTTTTCCTCTAAAGAAGAGTATAGGATACGTTTTATGTTGTTGATTTTGTTAGACATTAATTATTCGTTTTATTAAAATAACTCCTAATTCCTAACTCCTAACTCCTAACTATTTTAAATTGTTCAGTAAGAACAATTTAAAATCTTCAAACTCTTTGCTAATTTCAACACTTTGTTTTGTTCCCTTCATAAATTCTTGAAGTTTAGCAGGAATTTCTACTTTTTCTCCAATAATGTTTTCTACAGTAGAAAGGAATTTAGCAGGGTGAGCTGTTTCTAGGAATACACCTTGTTCGCCATTTTGAAGTAGGTCGTAAAGTGCTTGATAACCGCATGCTCCGTGTGGGTCTAGCAAGTAACCAGTGTTTTTATAGCATTCTTTAATAGTTGCAGTAATATCTTCGTCGGTATATCTTGCACCGCCCACTTCTTTGCAAATATTAGCGTGAGAATATCCGTAAAGGTCTATTACACGAGCAAAGTTGCTAGGGTCACCTACGTCCATTGCGTTAGCAAGTGTTGCCACAGATGGGCGAGGGTTGTATTCACCAGTTTTTAAATATTCAAAGAAAATATCGTTTCTGTTGTTTGCAGCGATAAAACGTTTTACTGGAAGTCCCATGCGTTTTGCAAACAAACCTGCAGTGATGTTTCCAAAGTTACCACTTGGCACGCAGATAACAGCTTCTTTTTCTTTGCCTAACTTTTTAAGCTGAGCGTAAGCATAGAAATAATAGAAAGATTGTGGTAGGAAACGAGCCACATTGATAGAGTTTGCAGATGTAAGTTTAAATTTCTTATTTAATTCTTCATCCATAAATGCAGATTTTACTAAGCGTTGGCAGTCGTCGAATGTGCCTTCCACTTCAAGAGCAGTAATATTTCTGCCAAGAGTGGTAAATTGGCATTCTTGAATAGCACTTACAAGTCCTTTTGGATAAAGCACGTACACATTGATGCCTTCTACACCAAGGAAACCGTTTGCTACTGCACTACCGGTGTCGCCAGATGTTGCAACAAGTACATTTACTTGACCTTCTGCGTTTTCTTTTTTAATGAAATATGATAAAAGACGAGACATAAAACGTCCGCCCACGTCTTTAAATGCCAATGTTGGACCATGGAAAAGCTCTAAGCTATAGATGCGTTCGCTCACTTGTACTAGTGGCACGTCGAAGCTAAGTGTATCGTAAACAATTTGTTTAAGTGCTTCTTCTTCAACGTCTTCGCCGAAAAATGCTTTAGCCACTTCAAAAGACATTTCTTGGAATGTCATTTTGTCTATATTTTCAAAAAACTCAGCAGGAAGAGTCTTAATTTCATTAGGCATGAAAAGACCTTTGTCTTCTGCAAGTCCTTTTACAACTGCTTCTTCTAAAGAAACATTTTCTACTTTTTTGTTAGTACTATAGTATTTCATTTTTTTAGGAATGATTTTATAAATTCATCTTCGTTTAATATTCCGTAAGAACCTTCTTTTACAGAAAATTCATTGTAAACTTCTACTTTATCAGCCTCTGCTTCAGGATTGTAAATAATAAATGGAATTGCTGATGCTGTATGTGTTTTAATAGCACATGGAGTAGGGTGGTCTGGAAGTATTGCAATGCTAACAGGCTCATCCCATTTAGAAACCTCTTCGTAAATTGGTTTTACAATTCTGCTATCTAGGTATTCTATGGTTTTTACCTTTAAATCTACATCGCCTTCGTGACCAGCTTCGTCGCTAGCTTCTATGTGTAAAAATACGAAATCGTTCTTTTTAAGTGCTTCAATAGCTGCCTCTGCTTTGCCTTCGTAATTGGTGTTGTAAAGACCTGTTGCACCTTCCACTTCTATAGATTCCAAACCTGCATACACGCCAATACCTTTGATTAAATCTACTGCAGAAATTACCGCTCCGCTACCAATGCCAAATTTCTCTTTTAGGGTCTTCATGTTTGGTTTATAACCTGGAGACCACACCCAAATACTGTTTGCTGGGTCTTTGCCTTCTGCTTTTCTTTTTAGGTTAACAGGATGATTTTCAAGAAGTTCTTGGCTTTTTAGTGTCAGTTCGTTTAGAAGTCTTGCAGTTTCTTCTGCTTCTGCTACGTCTGCTTTCACTAGCACGCTGTTTACTTCTGCTCCTGGTACATCGTGAGGAGGAGTACAAGTAATTTGCTTATTGCCACCTTTCATTATAAGCAAATGACGGTATGAAATGCCATTGTGAAATGTGAAAATGTCGTTGCCTAGTTCTGCTTGTAAATATTCTATAAGTTCTTTTGCTTCTTCGTTGCTAATGTGACCTGCAGAGTGGTTTTTAATTTTTCCGTCTTGCACGCAGATAAGATTGCAACGCATAGCCATTTCACCAGGCATTATGCTAACGCCAATACTAGCTGCTTCTAGTGAACCACGACCTTCAAACTCAGTTCTCACATCGTAGCCTAGAACACACATGTTTGCTATTTCGCTACCTGGTTTGAAACCTTCTGGCACTGTGTGAAATAGCCCTGTGCGGCCTTTTTTTGCAATCAAATCTATGTATGGTTTGTTTGCTGCTTCTAGTGGTGTTTTGTTATTTAGTTTAGCGATGCGCTCGTCTGCCATGCCATCGCCTAATATTATTATGTGTTTCATATTAATTAGGAATTAGGAATTAGGAATTAGGAATGTGGAATTCTTGTGCAATTAATTCCATGCGTAGCCAAAAATCAACTTTACTTATTTATGAC
>JAXJWL010000054.1:0-24750 GCA_036308065.1 Paludibacteraceae bacterium | reverse complement strand
TAAATAAAATAAAAACACCCAACTTTACATTCTTGGGTGTAAAATTGGGTGTTTGTTTTATAATTTGCTGATTTTCAGCGTTTATTGCGGAGAGAGAGGGATTCGAACCCCCGGTACCTCTCGGTACGGCGGTTTTCAAGACCGCTGTAATCGACCACTCTACCATCTCTCCAATTTGATTTTTTAAAGGCTACGCTCTCGTAGGCTGCGCTTGATTTCTCAATTGCGATGCAAAGATACTACATTTTTTGAAAATACAAAATAGTTTCGCCTATTTTTTTCAAAAAAAATATTTTTTTGTTTCTACTTGCTCAGCGACTATGACCTGGTCCTGCAGGAAACCACCCTTTTTCTACCCTTTTATGTTGTTGGAAGATTTCTAAAATACTCCAAAAAGAAGAAAAAGCCACCACACCTAGCACAATAGAAATAATCAAATCTTCAACAAGTACAGACGCTACCATAAAAGCAATGCCTAAAAACAGAAATATCCACCAACTTTTTACACCTAAATAATATTCCGCCTTTATCACAAGCGGATGAAACAACCCAATTACCAAAAATGTAACCAGTCCTATAATTAATCCTGTAATATTCATATTATTTCTTTTTCTTAAATTTTAATGGTTTAAATCTCATAAATAAATGCCAAATGCAAAAAAATCCAAAGACCAAACCTACAATATAATGTATTAAACCTAAATGCATGCCTTGTCCTTTACCAAATAATAGCAAACCAATACCAGTAAGCACTGTAACTAGAGAGAAAATACTCAAAAGCAATGTTACTTTGCTCAATTTCTTATTCTTTTTAAACAGCAATTTATACCACTTCAAGTGACGCACTATGTGAGTGATATAAGTGACTAAAAACATTGCATTTATTATTATATGTACCACAGACAAACTACGACAAACCCCGTGAGAAGAACCATGACCCACATAATGATTCAAAATCCCTGTCACAAGCGACAATAAAAAAAGCACTAGCGATGTCCAATTTAAGATATTCGCCTTCATATAAAAGAAATTAAAAATTATGAAAAGCAAAGATACAAATAAAATTGCTTTCTAACGACTAGAAGCTTTCTGCATTTTTCAAAATTCATAATAAAAAGAACTCGTTAAATCATCATTCTTACTATTTTTCACTACCTTTGCATTTCAACAAAAATATCATAGAAAAATATGAATCCACTTGTAGATAAGATGACTTCGTTCATAGTAATGGACGTACTGGAAAGAGCAAATGAACTTCAGAGACAAGGCGTCGACATTATTCACTTAGAGGTAGGCGAACCAGATTTCGATGTACCAGAATGCGTCACTAAAGCAGTAGTTGAAGCTTATAAAAATCACCAAACACACTATACCCACTCTCTTGGCGACCCAGAACTACGTCAAGAAATAGCAAATCTTTACAAACGCGAATACGGTGTAGATGTAGATAAAGACCAAATTTTAGTTACAAGTGGTTCATCACCAGCCATTTTGCTTACTATGATTTTGCTTTGCAACGAAAACTCTGAGGTAATTCTTTCAAACCCAGGTTATGCTTGCTACAAAAACTTTGTGCTTGGCGCTCATGCTAAACCAGTAAGCGTGCCTTTAAGAGCAGAAAATGGTTTTCAATACAAAGTAGAAGACATTAAAGAAAAAATCACTGAAAACACCGCTGCTATTTTCATCAACTCACCAATGAACCCTACTGGCATTGTGCTAGAAGAGTCATTTATGAAAGAAGTTGCTACACTTGGTGTACCAGTTATTTCTGATGAAATTTATCACGGACTTGTTTATGAAGGCAAAGCACATTCTATTTTGGAATATACCGACAACGCATTTGTGCTAAATGGCTTTAGTAAACGCTTTGCAATGACAGGCTTGCGTCTTGGCTATCTGATAGCACCAAAACAGTATATGCCTGCTATTCAAAAACTAGCGCAAAACTTCCTTATTTGTGCTTCTAGTACCGCTCAAAAGGCAGGCATTGCCGCACTTCGCGACACATCAGACTACGAGCAAACAATGTTCAATACATACAACGAACGCCGTCTTTACCTAGTGGACCGCCTACAAAAAATGGGATTCACCCTACCTGCTATACCACAAGGGGCTTTCTATGTATTTGTTGACGCTTCAAAATACACCAACGACTCTCTAAAATTTGCATTTGACGTACTTGAAAAAGCCCACGTTGGCATTACTCCAGGCGTGGACTTCGGTACCGGAGGCGAAGGTTTCGTAAGATTCTCATACGCCAACTCCCTAGAAAACATAAAAGAAGGTATGGACCGCCTAGAAAACTACTTAAAGACACTATAAAGAAACAAGAGGTTGATTCGTTTGAATCAACCTCTTGTTTCCTATTAACTAACCTTAAAAAACTACTTTAATCTATTATTGCTGCCACTATTGCTGCTGTTGTAAGAGCATGTATTCCAAATGGATCTAGCGGATTAAAAACTACTTTGTTATGTGGTTTGTGACATTCTGGTTTATGATGATGCTTCACATGACAAATGTGTTTATGATTTGGTTTGTGTGGTTTGTGAGCCACTGGTTTGTGATGTGGTTTTGGTGCTGGTTTATGAGCTACAGGTTTGTTTGGTTTGTGTTTATTTGAAACTTTGTCTTTTTTAGAATCGTGTTTGTTATCTTTCTTTTTCTCTACTTTTTCAGTTTTGTGTCCTTTACTATTACCTTTGTAATCTCTGTCGTGCACATCTGCCATACTAACGAAACAACCAAAAATTGCTACAAATACTGTTGTTAAAACTAATCTCTTTTTCATAACTCAATAATTTAAATTGTTAATACTTAATTTCTGTTTTAATGTTTTTGTTTTATCTCACCACCTTGGTGGCTTTGTTTGTCTCTTTGACCAATGGTTTCAATCGTTTGTTTAATCACTCACTTGTTAAAAAAACTAAAAGACACACCCCAACTACTAACTTTTCTCTACCTTTGTGATATGAAAAAGATTCTACTACACGCATGCTGCGCTCCTTGTTCTTCCGCTATACTTGAGTGGATGTTAAACAATGATTATCAGCCAGTTCTATATTTTTGCAATTCTAATATTTACCCATTTGAAGAATACGAGTTGCGCAAATCTGAGCTTATAAAATATGCCGAAAAACTAGGTGTAGAATTTATAGACGATGATTATAATCACGCAGATTGGTTGGACTATATAAAAGGATTGGAAAATGAAAAAGAACGTGGACCACGTTGTTTAATGTGCTTTAAATATAGACTTCTAAAGACTGCACGCAAAGCATTGGAATTTGGCATAGTAGAGTTTACCACCACCCTAGCCTCATCGCGTTGGAAAAGTTTAAACCAAATAAACGAAGCAGGTGCTTGGGCAGTGGAACAATTGAAAGAAGAATTAAACGCTAAAGGCGCAAATCTAAAATTTAATGATACGAATTGGCGTAAAGGTGGGTTACAAAACCGCCGCAACGAGTTATTAAAAGAAAATAATTTCTACAATCAACTATATTGCGGTTGCGAATTTAGTGTAAAAATCTAATTTATTATAATAAATGCTGCCCAGTAATAAGGATCTGAGTATTTTGGATGTTTAATCATGCGCATTTGAGCGGCTTGTAGAGCTTTATGCGCAAAATAATCATTGGCCACGTTTAATTGATTAACATAAGACTCGTAGGATTGTCTCTTTGAAAGTAATGCCTCATAAAAATATTGCATAAACACAACTGTTGCCTCATCATCTACCTGCCATAGCGACATTACTACAGTACTAACACCTGCTCTTTTAAAGGCTCGTTGTAGTCCCCAAACACCTTCAGTTGTCACTTCACCAAGGGCTGTATTGCAAGCAGAAAGAACGACGATGTCAGTGTTGGACAAATCTAAAGTCTCAATTTCAGCAGAGGTTAAAATGCCATCTTCTGCACCCGGCGGGATGTTTCTACCTTCCCACGCACGTGCACCATACGACATTATCAGACCTGTCTTATTCATCACAGTATTGTCGTTGTTTTCTCTTACAAAACCGTGAGTAGCAAAATGCAAAATAGAAGGACTAACTATTTCATTCACAGACTCTTCCGTTCCTTTCTCTTTAGAGAAAGATTTCACCTGAAAATCATTTTTCTGCAAAATACTATCCAATGATTCTATTTCCTTTTTTGTGTTTGGAAGTGGATTTATGGCACTTCTTGTTGTGTTTTTATTTTTCTCCATGGTCTCGTATGAGAGACGATAAGACAAATCTCCATACAAAACAGCAGTTTTAGGAAATCTTATTGGATAAGATTCTAGTAAGTCGCGTGTAGAAGAAAGTCGATACAAATTGAAATGATGCATCGTAGGAGTTTCACGCGAATATGGAAGCGATTCTATTGCCAATGTATTTATTATGCCAGATGGCGAGAAAAACATTGTATTAATGTCATTATCAGAGAAATAAAAAAGCAAATCTCTCCAAAAAAGTTGACCCATTGCTGCTCCATATTCATTTACATCGTATAAATCACTTTGATTTTCCACTTCAAAATAATTTAAATTACTTTTGGTATTAATTATTTTAAATATAGGAGCATCATCCATTTGAGTAATAATAAGTGCAGCATACACATCTTTATCCACAATATTCTCGCCCTTCATTAGATGAAATTCAAAAAATTCTACTGCAACTTGACCATATGAAAGTTTGCGTTGAATATCTCTCCACGAAACTTTATCTTCTTCAATGAGATAAGAAACACTCATAGATAGAGTTCTACCTAAACTTGTAAATCTTTCTTGTAAACTATCCCTATTTAGCGTGGTAGGTGGATTGGAAATCGCCAACTGTTTTCTTAGTCTCTTATATTCATCGTAAGCCTGTAATAAGACTTTATCATTGCTATTTTTTATAGCATCTTCTATTTGTTGCTCAGTGCGAAGTTGCAGTTGTTTTGCAAATAAGATATAATCGTAAATCTCTCCGTTGGCAGAAGAGTTGTTTGAATAATAAACTGATGATAAAATATAATGCCAATTTATATTTTTGTCTATATATTCAGACATATTGTATCTATCTTGTTCTGAAACAGAAAAATATGTATAGGTAAAATATTCCTTAAGTGTGTCTAAATATTCTTTTACACAAGATAGTACTTTTTTGTATTCTCTTGATTTAAAATACTTTGCGATAGGTTCTTCGTCTACAGAAGTTTCAAGATTTTCTATGGAATTACTAGCGTTATATAACATTTCTATTATATCTGCAGGTACTTTTTTAGCTATGTCGGGGTATTGTTTTATAAGTCTTTTTGCCTTATTGTAAGTTTTTATAGCCTTTTTTTCATCTAGAATACTATGATAAAAAACTCCTTCGTATATAACAAAACCTATATAGACTTCATCTATTTTATTTTGTTGTTCATAATACTTAACTGCTTCTGGCATAAGTGGTAAGTATGCTAAAATCTCATTCATTGCATTTTCAGCAAAGACACCAGTACACAGTAAAAAAGTTAATATATAAAGAAGGAACCTTTTCATCTAAAAAGATATTGATTTTCATTTCCACTAAAATCTATTTGAGGAGTCTGAAGACGAGAGACAAGACGATTAACCTCCTCTTGCAATACAGAGCGCAACTTTTTTATAGTAAGGAACTTAAGTTTATAGCGTAGCAAATACAATGCATAACTAAGCGAGCCATATCTAGTGCCGTCCTTTAATGTTACTTGTCTATTATTTTCATTATCGGCACAAGCAGAAATAGACACCCACTCAGTAGGGTGCTCTAAAGAATGTTTTAAAAGTTCTTCTTCTGTGAATTTTTCATTATAGAAGTCGTAATCCTCGTAAATTACTCCATCTATCTCTATATAAAACACTTCTGAAATGCCACGAACAATTTCTGTTGTTTCAATCCCTTTTAAATGACGCGTTGCTGTACCACTATGGCACGCATCAGTAACTACAACAATCTTTCCTTTTGTTCCTACTTTGCTTCTTAAATTCTTAAGCAATTTATTTAACTGGTCGTCGATTAGGTGTTTTTCGCCATTATAATGATAAGCATTATAACGATAAGTTGCTTCCTGCAAGGCATCGTAAGGCACCCAAGCCTCATCAAATTTATCAAATTCATCGCCATCAAGGTCTGCTATACGTTGTCCGTGACCAGAAAAGTGAATATAAACTACGTCATCTTTATTTAGTTTTGTTTCTAAGTCTTTAAATGCAGATAAAATGGCATCGTACGTAGCTTGCGAATCGCATAGTGTGGTGATATTTTCCTTTGGGAAACCATTTACACCTAGCATTTCGCAAATTATAGAAATATCGTTGTTTCCATGAATGGTAGGCCAACCATAGTCCACATCTGGATAATTTCCTATGCCAATTACCAAAGCATAATTACTTGAATATAAGGCAAATGAGATAAGACTAAACGCTATAATTAAGTATTTCTTCATCACTTACCTTTTATTTTATTCAACAATGTCTGAGCCTCCTCTTTGTGAGTAATACCCATCTCTATCACCTGAGAAAGCAGATTTCTTGTGCGATATACCTTGCCTTCTTTTATAGAACATAGAGCTCGCATATATAACATATCCTCTTTTGCAGAATATGCTTGAATATCATCTTTAGTAACTGTTTCTAATGATTTTAAACCCTCACACAAAATCTTATCTGCTTGTTTAAACTCATTTTTCTGCATCAATTCTGTTGCATTTAAAATAACATCACTTGATTCGTCACCGCCTCTTAAAGAAGAGTATGCGTCTATCATTTCTGTTGTTGCAGAAGAATACAACTGAGTATTTTCGCTTAGCGATGCCACTGCTTGCATTTGTGGCACAATAACAATACCTGCCACACAAGCCGCCACTGCAATAGGTGTAAGAGCGGTGGTAATGATGCGAACCACATTTTTAAAGCGTGCTTTTTTCTCAAATGTTTTTACCTTGTCGCGCAAAGCCTGTTTTCGTATAGCTCTTATCACCTCTCTTTGCAAGTCAACCTCACGTTTTAGCTCTGCATCTAAGCTCATCTGCTCCTCAAATGCCTTTTGCTCTTCTGCAGACATCTTGCCAAAAAGGTATAAATCAATTTTCTCTGTTATAATCAAATTTTCCATACAATCCTTTTTTAATCAATTCTTTAAGCTTAGTCATGCATTTGTTTTTGGTAGACTTTGCCACATCTTCCGACTTATACTTTTTAAGTTTTGCTATACCAAACATTGTATAATCGTCGTAATAAAACATTTTCAACAAAGATGAACATGGTTCTGCAAGCTTACTTACATATTCTTCTATCAGTTCACAATCGTCTTTTGTGAGCGAAGAGTCGTGAGTGTAAATATCAACAACATCACTCACCATATTCTCGTCGTTCATTTCTTCTATATGAATCAACTCTTGAGGCTTAACATAACTATGAGCTATATTTTTACCAATACCATATAGATAACCACCTACTGGCACTGTGAGTATACTTTCTGTAAGTTTGCCAGAGATAATCTGTTCTCCAAGTTCTATAAACGACTCATTGTAAATATCGTTTATATCTTCCGCTGGAATACAACTATAGCGTGACGAAATGTTTTTTATAAATTCGCATTTCAGCCCAAGATAATATTCCTCAATAATGCTGTCGTTTTTGGTCTTATATGCCTGAAACAACCTCGCATTATCTTCTATGGTGTATCTTTTCATTCTACTATTTTATTATAACACAAATGTAATAAAAAAGTTTTAGAAAACTTACGAAAATATCATTGTAGAAAAATAAGATTTTCCATATATACAAAATAAAAAAAGCAGACCTCAAAAGAAGTCTGCTTTTCTATTATATTGGTTATTAAAGTCTTATGCGTTAACTTTTGCCATGTGAGCGATAAGTTCAAGAACTTTGTTAGAGTAACCAATTTCGTTGTCGTACCAAGATACAACTTTAACGAATGTATCAGTTAATTGGATACCTGCTTTAGCGTCGAAGATAGAAGTACGAGTATCACCTAAGAAGTCAGAAGATACAACTTCTTCGTTGGTGTAACCTAGTACACCTTTAAGTTCGTTTTCAGAAGCAGATTTCATAGCTTCGCAGATTTCAGCATATGTAGCTGGTTTTGCTAAGTTAACTGTTAAGTCAACAACTGAAACGTCTAGAGTAGGAACACGGAAAGCCATACCTGTTAATTTACCGTTAAGTTCAGGAATAACTTTACCTACAGCTTTAGCAGCACCTGTAGAAGAAGGGATGATGTTGCCAGCAGCAGCACGACCACCTCTCCAGTCTTTCAATGAAGGACCGTCAACAGTTTTTTGAGTAGCTGTTGTAGCGTGTACAGTTGTCATAAGACCGTCTTTGATACCCCATTTGTCGTTTAATACTTTAGCGATAGGAGCTAGACAGTTTGTTGTACAAGAAGCGTTAGATACGAATTGAGTACCTTTAACATATTTGTCGAAGTTTACACCGCAAACGAACATTGGAGTGTCGTCTTTAGAAGGAGCTGACATAACTACGTATTTAGCACCTGCTTCGATGTGAGCTTGAGCTTTGTCTTTAGAAAGGAATAAACCTGTAGATTCTACTACGTATTCTGCACCTACTGCGTCCCATTTTAGGTCAGCTGGGTTACGTTCTGCAGTTACGCGGATTTCGTTACCATTAACGATAAGTTTGCTGTTTTCAACGTCAGCTTCGATAGTGCCGTCGAATTGACCGTGCATAGTGTCATATTTTAGCATATAAGCTAAGTAATCCACTGGGCATAAGTCGTTAATACCTACGATTTGAATGTCGTTTCTTGTCATAGCTGCACGGAAAACGAAACGTCCGATACGGCCAAAACCATTAATACCTACTTTGATCATTGTTTTAAAAATTTATAAAGTTATACAAATTTGGTTGATTATGCTTTGTTTTCCACCTTTGGGGTGTCATTTTCGCCTAGTCCACAGTTGCATGGACTTGAACAACTAGCTAAAAATAAGCCTAGTGCAATAGCGATGTATAAAAGTACTTTTTTCATAATTGATTTTTAGCGATACAAAGATAATAATTTTATTTAAAAATCCTAGTGCTTTAAGTAAAAATCAGCAGTTAAACTTTTAAATTCATCTGAATAACAGTGTCTTTCTTCCTTCTCAATAACCAATTCTGTAACATTAATGTTACAATTGACATTTTCATTGCCTCTGCAGAATGTTATAACGCTTCTTTTCGCCTCTTTTCCCACCTTTGGAATTACTCTTATTATAGTATCAGCGATTAAATTATTAGCACTGGCAATCTTTATAAAGTCACTCTCGCTAGAATATGGAATTATCACCGTAAACAATCCCTTATCTGCTAACAATTTTTCTGCTGAAATAACTAAATCTTCAAAACTCAAAGTATCTGTGTGGCGGGCAGTATTCCTACTTTTTTCTGGAGCTTTTAGGGAATTTATAAAAAAGGGCGGATTACTTACAATAAGGTCAAATTTTTCTTGACACTCAAGGACAAAAGTTTGTATACTATTGTTATAAACATCAATTTCCCAAGGAGTCTCAGAAGCATTTTCTCTGGCTTGGATAGCAGCTTCAGAGTCTATTTCCACCGCAGAAATTTGAGCTCCACCACCCGTGCGTTGCGCAAGCATAATAGCCACAAGTCCTGTACCTGTGCCAATATCTAAAATCCTCTTGGAATTTTCCGCAAGGGCTAAAACTGGAGCTAAAACACCCAACAACACACCATCTGTGCCCACCTTCATAGCACATCTATCTTGGCGGATGGTAAACTGTTTGAATGAGAAATAGTCGTTTGGCATTATTGAAGTGATTTTTTAAAACTATGATGAATTTTAAATCCTCCACCATTAAACAACCACAAAGAATCAATTGGTTGGAGATATGAAGAACTAATAGATTTTGTAGAATCCACTACTTCTTTCACATTTGCCATATCTAGTAATGAATAAAACAACACTTGAGAAGAAACTGCTTTTGTTTTATTTTTTCGTAGATTTTCGACCTTTTCTGGATATTTGTTTGCGTATTCGTCAGAATACCACACTAGCATAGGCACATGAAACTCGTATTCTGATATTTCATAAGACCCATGAAGTGATAAATTGCGTTCGTCGTCCCAAAAACTTTCTCCATGGTCCGACATATAAACCACCACTGCAGAACGATTCAGACTATCCACATAGGAAATTAGTTCATCCATAAAATAATCTAAATACAAAATGCAGTTGTCGTATGCATTTATAAGTTTTTCCTTGTTTTCCTTGGTTAAACTTAAATAACTAAACGATTTACCCATCACAGGCTTGTAAATTTCAAATTCCTGAGGATAACGATATTCATATCTAAAATGATTTCCTAGCATGTGCATTACAAAAAATTGCAATGTATCAGAAACGCATTTTTTTAAGTCGTCTATCATACCCACGTCATAAACCCCATCTACATCTAGAGGTTTAATGTTTTCATACGCATAATCGCATTGTTTTATTACTCTAGACTCTATAGGAAGAGAAATTTGTTTATTTATATACCCAGATTTATAACCTGCCTCTTGAAAAGCCTCTGCAATAGATTTTTCTCTATATGCTCTATCTGCATCATCTGCTGTGGCACGAGAAAGAATAAGAGGAAGAGAATATGATGTAAGATTTGCTTGAGAAAACGCACTATCATAACTTATCAAATTGTTTCTCTTTTGTAGTAGCGGTGTAGTATTTCTTTCATAACCATTTATACCTAAATGATCATATCTCACAGCTTCACCTATCACCAAAATGTATAAAGCCGCACTATCCGATTGCTGTGGTGTAATTCCAAATGTGAAATTTGCTACTTGCTTCTGCAAATTCTTTTGTCTATTGGTATCTTCTATAATACCTGCTAAGTGAACATACAAATTGTAAGGATAAATCTTATACAACTTCATATAACAAAAATTGATAGCAGACCCTACACTTTGTGAAATAGTTTGAGCATTATTTTTGCTTTTTGAATAATAAGTAAAGAATGTAACACCTACACAGGCAGCAACTGCCCCACTTATCAATATTATTTTTTTAAGTTTTTGAGGTATTAGGTTCTTATTTTCTACTTTAAAGGCTAGTATAAAGTATATAACATACAAAACAACCACTCCTAAACACAATGGCCATAGGGAAATGAGAAGTTCTACCGCTTCTTTGAAATTTGTTCCTAATATATTTTTAAGAAAAGCTTGAGAGGTAGATTGTTTGTTGAGATACAAACTTACCACATCTATTGGGAAGAAAAGAAAGTTGAAAATACCTTGTACAATGAAATATGTGCGCGCTTTAAGAAACAATGCTGGAATCAACAATAGAATTAAAACCACCCAGAGATAAGCAAGTTTCTTTACTAAAGAATATTCTAAATCTACCGCAACTGCCAATGAATAAAATATAGGAAGAAGTAAAAGTATAAATAGTACTGAGATACGGATGATATTGGATAGATTTGATTTCATCTTTAGAAAATATTTACTTTTAAAATAAGTATCAGAAAAAATTTTGACTTCTGCTAATAGTAGAAGTATACATAAAAAGAAAAGGGGCTTATTCAGCCCCTTTGAGCGAAAAACGGGATTCGAACCCGCGACCCTAACCTTGGCAAGGTTATGCTCTACCAACTGAGCTATTTTCGCATTAAGTTTATTTTTTTATTTTACCAACTTCGTTTAGTTAGCATCGCTTTTGAGTTTTCGTTTCGTCTAGTTGACTAGGTGTTTCCCTCAATTGCGATGCAAAGATATAACCATTTTTTGGACTGTGCAAATTTTTTGAAGAAAAAATTCAAAAAAAATGTATTTTTTTTGAATTTTCTTCATTTTTGCCTAACAAAGGCGGTTTTTATAGTCTTCGTAGCCAAATTTTCGCCACATTTCAAAGGTGCCGTCCATTTTCAAAATCCCTACATTTGGATGAGAAACTCCATTAAAATATGTAGTTTTTACCATTGTGTAGTGAATCATATCTTCAAAAATGATTTTATCACCTACTTTTAGTTCATTTTCAAAAGACCAAGAACCATAATAATCGCCAGAAAGACAACTATTACCCCCCATTCTATATGTTGGTTTGCCTTCTACCTCGTCTGTTGCACCAATAATAGCAGGTTTATATGGCATTTCTAAGCAATCTGGCATGTGACAAGCAAAAGAAACGTCGAGCATAGCAGTTTTTACACCTGCATTTTCAACAATATCTTGCACTGTAGATACAAGCACACCAGTACGCCAAGCAAAAGCACTACCTGGTTCAAGTATTATCTGCAAGTTTGGATGACGTTGTTTGAAATTCTGTAGAATAGAAATCAAATGTTCCACATTGTAGCCTTCACGAGTCATTAAATGACCGCCACCAAAGTTTAGCCATTTAATTTGAGGCAAGAAATCACCAAATTTATCCTCTACAGCCTTCATTAAACCTTCTAAGTCGTATGAAGTAGATTCACAAAGAGTATGCACATGAAGTCCTTCAAGCCCTTCTGGTAGCACATCGCCTAGTTGAGCACGTGTTACACCAAGACGAGAACCAGGCACACAAGGGTTGTAAAGGTCTGTTTCTACTACAGAAAATTCAGGATTGATACGAAGTCCTGGAGAAAAAGGTTTTTCTGCAATCACTTCTGCAGTAACATACTTTTTATAATGTGAAACAGAATTGAAAGTAATATGACTACTATAAGAAGCAATCTCTGCAAACTCGTCTTCTCTATACACAGGCGCATATGTATGAGCTTTTGAGCCCATTTCTTCAAACGCTAGTCGTGCTTCGCAAAGTGAACTTGCAGTAGAACATGGTATATACTCGCGCACTATAGGAAATGCTTTCCAAGTGGCAAATGCTTTAAAAGCAAGGATAATTTCTATCCCTGCTTTTTCTTTTACTAATTTTATAAGCTCCAAGTTGCGGCGAAGAAGTTTTTCTTCAAGTACATAACAAGGAGATGGAATGTTGTTGTAATTCATTATAATTCTAAATCACCATCAATAATTTCATGCCATGGAAGACCACTTTCTGCCACTTTTTTCATAAATGGATCTGGGTCGAATTCTTCCACATTGAACACACCAGCACCAGACCATTGTCCTGTTAGGAACATATAAGCACCAGTCATTGCAGGCACACCTGTGGTGTAACTTACGCCTTGCATACCAGTTTCTTCGTATGCTGCTTTGTGTGAACAGTTGTTGTAAACATAATATGTTCTTTCTTTTCCGTCTTTGATACCACGGATACGGCAACCAATTGAAGTCCAACCATCGTAGTTTTCACCTAAATCTTGTGGATTTGGAAGAACAGCTTTTAGGAATTGGATTGGAACAATTTTTTGTCCGTTATAATCAATCTCATCGATACGTGCCATACCAATGTTTTGAATAACACGAAGGTGAGTTAGATATTCTTGACCAAATGTCATCCAGAAACGAGCACGTTTAATGGTTGGGAAGTTTTTAACAAGAGATTCTAGTTCTTCGTGATATAGAAGATAAGATTCTTTTGGACCAATTTCTGGATAGTTGATTGGTTGGTGGATTTCTAGAGAACCAGTTTCTACCCAGTCGCCATTTTCGTAGAAACGACCTTTTTGGGTAATCTCACGAATGTTGATTTCAGGGTTGAAGTTGGTTGCAAATGCATGGTGGTGATCACCTGCGTTGCAGTCCACGATGTCTAGATAGTGAATTTCGTCGAAATAATGTTTAGCTGCATACGCAGTGTAAACACCTGTTTGACCAGGGTCGAAACCACAACCAAGAATAGCTGTCAAACCAGCTTCTTTAAATCTGTCTTGGTATGCCCATTGCCATGAATATTCAAATTTAGCTTCGTCTAGTGGCTCATAGTTTGCTGTATCTAGATAGTTGCAACCAGCTTCAAGACATGCATCCATAATGGTTAAGTCTTGATATGGAAGAGCTACGTTTATAACTAGTTTTGGTTGAAAACTTTTGAATAAGGTTACAAGTTCTGGAACATTGTCTGCATCTACTTGCGCAGTTTGAATTTCCACTCCGTAACGTTTTTTAATATCAGCAGCCACTACATCACATTTAGATTTTGTACGGCTTGCCAACATAATTTCTGTAAACACTTCTGTGTTTTGTGCTAACTTGTGTACAACTACGGTGCCTACACCGCCTGCTCCGATAACTAATACTTTAGACATAATTATTCTGTTTGACGTTGTTGATAAACTTCTCTTGCTAACTCTTGCATATCTGTGGTGGTATCTTGTTCATCTACAATTTCCACACCTATCATGGTTTCTAGCACGTCTTCCATGGTTACTACACCACGCAGACCACCAAATTCGTCCACAATAATTGAGATATGCTCACGCATTCCTAACATTTTTTCCCAAATAGTGAATACAGATTCATCTTCTGAGAAAGTAAGGATAGGACGCTTCATTTCTGATAGTTTTATATCGAATTGATCTTCAGAAAGTTCTTCTAAGATAATATCCTTAAGCACATAGCCTGTGACGTTGTCTTTATCTTCCTTAAAAATAGGGATACGTGAGAAACGCCAGTCGTTAGCGTCGTAAAATTCTTTTAGACTCATGCTTTCATCTGCCATTTCAAGCACAATTTTTGGAGTCATTATCTCCTTGGCTTTCACATTTGATAGTTTTAGGCAAGATTTTATAATTCTGCTTTCAGATTCTTTAAACACACCTTCATCGGTACCCATATCCACCATTGCAGACACTTCTTCACGAGAAACTGTTACTGTATTATCTTTTTCTTTGGTAGAAAACAATTTTGTAATAAGTTCTGAAAGGATAACAAAAGGATATGTAATATAGATTAAAAACTTAATAACACCAGCTGAAGGTAAAGCGAGTGAACGCCATGAGTTTGAACCTATGGTTTTAGGGATAATCTCTGAGAAAATTAAAATAAGCAAGGTTAATACCACAGAAGCAATACCAAACCATTCGTCACCCCAAATGCGAGTAACCTCTGCACCTACTCCAGCAGAACCAATGGTATGAGCTATGGTATTTAATGATAGAATAGCCCCTACAGGTCTATCTACGCTGTTTTTAAGGTTTTTAAGAAGTGTAGCAGATTTCTTTCCCTCCTGTTCTTTTGCGGTAATAAAAGACATAGGAGTTGAAAGCAATACTGCTTCGAGAACGGAGCACATAAAAGAAATAGCCAATGCCCCAAAAAGATATACAAAAATCATTATCATCTGACTCAACGAGTTCTATTCAAGTTATATTCTGCAAAGATAATAAATTTAGAATATCTACACAATAAAATAAGAGGCAACTAAAAAATAATTTAGTTACCTCTTAAGTGTAATATATGATTTATTTAAAATCAATCATCCCATTCTGATTTGTTTTTCTTGGTTGGTATATTGAACGACAACATAATTTCGTGTGAAGTCCATGCCACTTCGCTAAGTTTACCAACGTTAAGGTCAAATGAGTAACCTACACGAAGCCATTCCCATTCTAGACCAACGTTTACGTATGGAGTAGCAAGGGTACGATAACCAATACCAGCCCAGAACATTTTTCCGAAGAAACCTGTTACGTTCACGTCAACTACGTGAGATTGACCTGTGTAATAGTAAGATGCAGCAGGAGCAAGTTTAACTTTTTCTGAGATTGGAATAAAACCACGAGCATATAAATAGTATGCTGGAGAAGAAGTTAATGTTGTAACATCTTCTGCTTTAATAAAGAAACCTGGGATGTGGTTAATTGCAAAACCAGCTAAGAAATATGGCATAGAATATTCAACACCGAAGCTAGCATCAAATGAAGCTTTTGAGGTGTATTTATCATAGAAGCCGTCACCACGTTCGCTTTCATCCACAAGAATGTGTTTTTCTGGGTCGAATGTTTTAATAACAGCACCTACACCAACACCGAAAGATAATAGGTGTTTGTTATCAAAGTTTAGGTGATAAGCATAAACACCTCTCACTTGAATTTGATTATATGCAATACCAGAACCGTCGTATGAGAAAGTAAGACCCACACCAGAGTTTGCTTTATCGAAGTAACTATGTACGTTTAATAAAGTAGAGAATGGTGCACCATCTGCTCCAGCATATTGGAAACGGTTAAGTGAGAATATATTCACATTTTCGTCGTTACCTGTACCAGCAGGGTTCACGCCAATACGAGAAAACAACTGTTCTGTTAGCACAAAGTCATTTTGTGCAAAAGCGATAGTAACACTTGCAACTAAAGCTGATAATAAAACGATAATCTTTTTCATAATCTGTTATTTTCTCTTATTATTAAAGTTTTCTAGATAATCTTCGTACTCTTGTTTTTTAGCTTCGTTACGAGCATCAATTGCAGCATCTTCTTCTTTAGCAGCTTTTGCCTCATCAGTTGATTCATCAAATTGCTCGATTTCGCCAGTTTGTTCATCTAAGATAATACGAACTTCTACACGACGGTTTTGTGCGTGTTCTTCTTCTGTTTGTGCATTAGGCACTTGAAGACGACGTTCACCATAACCAACAGCTTCTAACACAGCAGGATCGAAGCCTTCTCTTTCAACAAGCATTTGCTTGATAGTTTCTGCACGACGTTGAGAAAGTTTGTCGTTATATGCATCAGAACCACGTGAGTCGGTGTAACCAGAGATTTCGAAGCGACAATCTGGGAAGTTACGCATTTCTGCGCCTAAACGAGATAAGTCTTGGAAGAATGCTTCATCAAGAATATCACGGTCGAAGTCAAACAAGAAGAACACCCAGTAGAAACGACGTTTCTTTTCTTCGTATGTTGGTTCTGGATCTGGTTCTGCAGGAATTTCGTGGAATAGATAAATATCCACATTACCATTACGGTCTGAAATAAGCATTGGAACACTATCTTTTACAAACATATTGTAGTTTGCGCCAGCTTCATTGTATGGATTTGGCATTAATTCTAGTTTATTCCATGTAGAGTCTGCAGCAGTAGAAGAGTAAACTGCCATTGCACCACCTTTAGAACTAGAAACATACATTAATGTATCACCAAGGATTTGCACCCAGTCTTCGTCTGCACTAGAGTTAAGTGGTTCAACATTTACTGGTTCCTTCCAAATTCTTTCTTCTTCGTTTTCAATATCTACATAATAAATATCACGACCGCCTTTTGAGCCTTCCATTGTAGAGCTGAAGTAGATACGGTCATCGCCGTTTGCCATTGCAGGGTTGTAGAAACCTTGTAAGTATGGAAGACGATAGTTCCAACCTGCACTATGAACGAAGCTAGATTCTGTGCGAGATTTTTGTGTACCACGAATTCTCATACGAGTACCTGCTTGCCATACTCCGTTTTTGTCAGCAGTACTTTCATAAAGATAATCGCTCTTATAGTCTTTATTGTATTGGCTATAATAAATACGATTACGTTTTTTGTCGTATGCCACAAGACCATTTACTTTAATTTTAGAGAAGTCTTTACATACTTGTGGGTTGTCTAGTTCTCCAAGTGTGTCTAGTTTTGTAACATAAACAGTTTCTCCGCGCAAGAAGATAAATGTGCTATCCTTGTATGGAGATAGTGCAAATTCTTTTTCTTCTGTACTACTTATAGTAGGATCGAAGGTGTAGCCTTCTGCATACTTTTCGCTAATAGCTGCCATTGCAGATATTGAACATAATGCTAGAAAAGCAGTTAGTAGTTTTTTCATATCTATCTAATTTTATGTTATTTACATTAATATTTGAATACTTCAATTGTTCCTTTCTTAACATTGCCGTCTGGTAATTCTACTACATAATAGTAAACACCTGGAACTGCCATTTGGTCTGAACTTCCATTCATAGAACCACCTACTTTACCATCCCAACCATTATCACTTTCTGCCATCTTAGTACCGAAACGGGTAAAGATTTGAGTTCTAAAGTTAGGGTCCATATCTGTTACGAATGTATCGTTTCTACCATCTTGTACATATGGTGTAAATACTGTAGGCCATTTTACTGCTACATTTGCTTTAGCTGCTGAAGTACCGCATTCACCTTCATAAATCAAACTATATTCTGAGTTTATGTATGGTTTGTAGGTTGCAACATCTGCAGATACTTTTTCACCGTTCACATATAAGCTATATTTTGCATCAGCAGGGCTAACTGTAAATTCAGGAATTGCACCAATACCTACTTCTGCAGATGTTGGAGTAATTTCTAGTGATGGAACTGCTTCTTTTTGAGAAATTACTACAGGTTTAGCTTCTGAAGGAATATTTTCGCAATAATCATCACTTTGTATTGTTACATATACTGTGTCAGGATTTTCTTTATATGCTTCATCTAAAGCATAATATTTGAATGTTTCTCCGTATGCTAATGTTCTAGAATATGTTGTATCTGAATACCAAGTAAGTTTCACATTTGTTTGTTCTTCTGCAAAGTCTGCTTTTGCAAGCAATACTAATTCTGCATTAGGACATACCAAAGTGTCATTTGCAATAATATTTGCAGCAGTTGCATTACCTTTTACTTTCACTGTAAGTTCTGTAGTTGCTTCGCAATAATTGTTGCTTGCAGACTTAATTTCATCATAAGAAGCTACAACTTTGTATGTTTTAGAACCTGGCACAGAAGGGTCAAATGTGGTAAGTGTATCTGTACCATTGATGAATAATAGATATTTATAAGTATCAGCCCCTTCTATTCTAGAAGACAAAGCAATTGGGTCGCCTTCTTTAACACAATCTAAATAATTGTTTACTAAAGGAGTTCTAGTTATTTCTTTTACACGATAATAAATTGTTGTTGTGTCGCTAGGACAACCACCTGCTGGGTCTCTATACACTCTTACAGACTCGTCTTGTACTTGGTCTGCATAGAAGAACGCATTTTCTTCTGGAATTATATTGTCATCTTTGTCTAACCAAACTAAACCTTCTTTATCTTCTCCTTCTAAGATAAGGTCTTTGAAGAAAAATTTATTATCAATAACATCTGGGTCTGTTTCTTCACCATCCTTTGTTTTTTCGGTTTTACACATATTATATGAATAGTGTTCGCCTGGACGGTTGCCTATAGGTGCATCTGAGTGATCTACTACTTCGATAGAGACTTCACCAGTTGCAAATCTTTCGCATAGAATACCATCTGCAAATGATTCTTTTATATTAATGGTAACTTTTTGAGTACCTTCAGTTGGTAAATATGGAGTTCCAGTAGCATCTAGATACATTTCACTGATATTTAGAAGCATTACATTTTCGCTACCCTCTTCTGGTATAAATGGAACACCTTCTAATACTACTTCGCCATTTACTAAAATGTCTAATGATACAGAAGAAGCGATATTATTTGAAGTCAATTTCAAAGTTGGGAAAATCATATCTTCCGTAAAGCAGATACTTGTTGGTTCACCTTCAATTAAAATTAGTTGACTTTCTTGACATGTTAAATCTACAGAAAGTGTATTAGAAGAGAATACTACCATAGGATCTGCTCCTGGGGTATATGTTCCATCTTGAACACCAGTCATAACATCATCGTTGCATGTACCTCCGATTTTCTCACTTACAACAGCTTGAAGTTGCATTGGGGCAATATTTCTGCTACCATCATCAGCTATCTCTATTAGCATTGAGCCATTTACTGAATTTTTTGCCACATAATAATTGCCATTATCATCTAGCATTTCTGCGATAAAGTTGTATTTACCATTTTTATCAATACCAAATAGCATTAAACAAGGATCTGAGATAGAACCAAAGTTTACTTTTGGAACACGAACAGAGATTTCTTCATCTACGCTAGTAAATGTGTGTGAATCTCCTTGAATATCAGAAAATTCCACAGAAATAGTAGGAGAACATAAGTCTAGGCTAATATCGTCAATAAGTAGGTCATTACCATCACCTGTTGAACCGTTGTTTTTAATTACAACTCTAAATTCACCTTCTATATCTGTGATTTTCCAACTTGTTTCAAATCTTTTCCAGTTATCATCAAAATCTACTTGAGATTTAATGTTTGCAACATTTTCCCATGTTGTTGAACCTGTTTTCTTAAACTGAATTTTTAATTCTGCATTAATAGGTTTGAATATTACATTTGGTTTTTCTTTCACTGCTGCAGAAGCCATATATGCAGAGAAAGTAAGTGTTGCACCTTCTGAGAAATCTTTTGTTTCATCTGGAGTTAAGATTCTAGAGAATGCCACCCCAGATTCTTCGTTTGTTGCACTGATATTACCAAAGTTAATTAAAAGCATACCACCGAAAGGAGGATTTGCACCACCTTTGTTTTGAGTATGATCTCTAAAACCACGATACCATCTTTCGTTTTTATCGTTTTTAATTCTTTGTTCTATACAAGAGATATCTGTTCCACATTCTTCTTTACCACCTGTGCCATAACCACAATATAATGGTTCGGTTACAATCGCATATTGACCATCATTAATTTTATAAGGAGCTTCTACATAGGTATAACCAGAAACCATAGCGTCATATTTCATACGGCTACCCGCTCCTAATAATGTTTTCAATTTAGAATCATCGTCAAAAGTAATTTTAAACAGATTTGAACCTTTTGTACCTTCACCACAAGTTTGGAATACAGAAATTTTCACTGTATCTTCTAAATATTCTGGTGCTGGAATGGTATTGTCTGCTTTTGCACGTTTTACTTTAAAATAAGTATCTACCAATGGCACATCATTACCAGTTAAGGTATATGTATCGCCTGTAACGCCAGCAATTTCAGTATAATTTATTCCGTCTGCAGATTTATACCAAATAAAGTCACCTGTAGTAGTTTCATCAAATGTTACTTTTAAGGTCAATTCTTCTGGTGCGCTTGCTGTATCGTAGTCTGTTTTAGATGCAGTTAAATCAAAATTAACTCCTTTTGTTGCTACCGCCCAGAATTTTTTAGTTGAAGTATTTACAAAAAACTTAATTGGTTCTACATAACCTTCTTCTAGAGACACTTTGGCATTAGTATCGTTACCATTTTTAACCTTGCTTGCTGTTGCACCTACACTTTTGGTATTATCTGCACTTGCATCATTAAATATAGTTTGAGAAGCATCAGACCAATTATTTTGTGATGTAAATTTAAATTCTCTATCAGCATATAGTCCATCATAATAATATTCTCCACTAGTTCCTGCTGTCATAGCAACAAAGATAGGAATCTTAGATGCGTCATTCCAGCCTTTTGCTGCATCACCAATAATGTATAACGAAGAAGTAGTTGTACCACCACCTACTGCAGTAATAGTTACTGTATTTGAAGAAGGATTATATTCAAATACACATTGGGTACCTTTAGTTGGAGAACCAACTAATGTTGGAGATCCAAACCATTGTGCGCCATTGTCATTTGCAGAGGTATGAACATTTACTCCACCACCACCATAGGCTGCAGTTACCTTATTATTTCCATCTAGCTGTTTCCATTCCCAGCCGTTACCACCCCATGGGTGTTTCATGTAATACGCACCAAATGCACTACTACTTAAACCAAGAAGTACAAGCATCATAGCAAAAATGCGGATTAAATTTGTAAATTTTTTCATAGTATTTGATCTGATTTTTTAAGTATTTATCAATTATTTTTTATATCAGAAATAGACACAATTCACCTATATCTATTACAATTTACAAATATAATTGTATTTCTACAAACTCACAAAAAAAATCCCCATTTCTGCACTAGAAATGAGGAATTTAAGTTTAAATGTTAAATTTTTTATCATTTTTGCACATCGTTTGCAGTATTGTGCAAAGAACATAAAAAAATCCCTACTCCATTTTTTGGAATAGGGATTTAACATTAAAACGATGAAACTATTTAGTCAACATTTACAATTTCTACAGTTCCTTTCTTAACTTCACCATTTGGAAGTTTAACAGAATAATAGTAAACACCAGGAACTGCTATTTGTTCACTTTCATTCATTGTACCATTGATAGTACCGTCCCAACCGTCTGGACCTTCAAATATTTTGGTATAGAAGCGGTTGAATACAATGATTGGCATACCTTTTGCGAAATCGTCGTTTTTACCGTTATCATTGTGTGGAGTAAAGGCGGTTGGCCAAAGAACTTCGATAGACACCTCTTGAGATTTAGAATCACATCGGTTGATTGCTGTTACCTCAAATTTGGTATCTAAGTATAGATTGGTTGAATATTCTAAACCATCTACAGCGATTTCATTTCCATTTGCTTGCCATGTGTAGGTATCAGCCTCGTCGCTTTCTGCATTTGGAATTATAGTAATTACTGTTTCATTACCTCCTACTAACATACTAGTTTGAGATGCTGTAAGAGTAAAATCTACATTCTTAGCCAAATCTACTGCGAATGAAACTTTTTCGCTTTCACAACCATTTGCAGAAGCACCTGTAACATAATATTCTGTAATAGCAGAAGAAGCATCATATAAGTCTTCTATTTCGTCACCAAATTCATCGTAGAATTTGTATGTAACACCTGATGTTTTAGGTAGCAAACTACTTAATGTTGTTTTTGTTAATGTATCAGAAGGACATAGTTCATAAACTTCTTTAATATCCAAGACTGGTTGTGTCACATCCTCTGTAATAGTTACTTTTGCTTTATCTGTTGAATTATCACAACCATTAGGTGCTGTAACTATTAATGTGTACTCCATTGGTGAAGAAGCTAATGGAGTGCGAGCAACAGTAGATGATGTGGTTGCACCATCACTCCAAAGATAAGTAAACTCACCGTTTGGATAGTTTTCAGAATATTCATCTGCATTATTAACCTTACCGTCTAAAGTAATTTCCTTATTTGTACAAGTTAACTTAGTTTGAGTTGCTATTTCACCAGTAATAGGATCTTTTACGTAAGAGTCTATAGATACTTGTGGTTTAATTACATTTTCTGCTATTGTTTTAGTTGCTACTTCAGATTTACAACCATTTTTACCTACAACTTGTAAGGTATATGTATCAGCTTTATTTATTATTGTATTATCTGCATCACTTCCATCACTCCAGATGTATTTATCTATAGTTACTGTGTTAAGTGTGATGTCAGCTTCTAATTTAATAGTTTCTTGATTACAATCTAACCATTCTTGAATAGTACCATCTGTACGTTCAGAAACTTTTATACTTGCTACAGGTTTCACAAAGTCTTCTGTCACTTTTACAGTCTTAGCTTCTACTGATTGACAATTTGCGTTTTCTGAATATCCGTAAACAGTATATTCTGTAACTAGACTTGACACTTCAGGGTCTGTTTGTTGGAGTGCCAATGTAGATCCAGATTTTGTTTGTGTTGCACCTGTTTGGTCTAAATAAGACCATTCATATTTATATGCTCCAGAAGCAGTAATTGTTGCTGTTTGAGTGGTACAATTTAGTGTTACATCTGTTGCAGATAAAGTCACAACTGGCAAAGCATCTACCACAATAGTTACTTCATTAGACTTTATTTCACCACCACAAGAGCTAGTAGCTTTATATTGAAGAGTTTTACCATTCTTTTCGTATAAAACAGACTCACCTTCTGTATAAACCTCACCGTCTAAATACCAATTAGCATTTGTTACTGTTGAACCATTTTCTGTTATAACTGGTGTTATTAATGTTAATGGAGTTCCTGCACAGATTGCTGCTGGAGCAGTAATATCTGATATAGTTGCATTATTTTTAACTATAATTGCTACCTTATTAGATTCAATTTCACCACCACAAGAGCTTGTTGCTTTATATTGAAGAGTTTTACCATTTTTGTTGTAAGCAACATCTGTACCTTCTGTGTAGATTTCACCATCTAAATACCAATTTCCATCTGAAACTGTTGAACCATTATAGGTAATAACTGGAGTTGGTAAGGATAATGGATCTCCGGCACAGATTGCCTCTGGTGCTGTAATATCTGCAATTGTTGCTACATCATTAACGGTGATTGCTACTTCATTAGACTTAATTTCACCTCCACAAGAACTTATAGCCTTATATTGTAGTAATGCACCATTCTTTTCGTATAGAACAGACTCTCCTTCTGTATAAACTGCACCATCTAAATACCATTCACCATTAGTAACTGTAGAACCATTATTGCTTATATCTAATGTTGGTAATGTTAGCGCACTACCAGCACAAATTGGTGCAGGAGCAGTAATATTAGAAATAGTTGCTTTATCGTTTACTGTAATAACTACTGCATTTGATTGGATTGAACCACCACAAGAGCTTGTTGCCTTGTATTGAAGAGTTTTACCATTCTTATTATATTCAACTGCTGTTCCTGCGGTATATTCTGCACCATCTAAATACCATTTACCATCAGTTACTGTTGAACCATTATATGTGATAACTGGTGTTGGCAATGATAATGAACTTCCTGCACAGATTGCCTCTGGATCAGTAATATCTGATATGGTTGCATTATTTTTAACTATAATTGCTACCTTATTAGATTCTATTGTACCACCACAAGAACTTATAGCCTTGTATTGTAGTAATGTACCATTCTTTTCGTATAATACTGCTGTTCCTGCGGTATATTCTGAACCATCTAAATACCATTTGCCTTCAGTTACTGTTGAACCATTAGTTGTAATAACTGGTGTTGGCAATGATAATGAACTTCCTGCACAGATTGCTTCTGGTACTGTAATATCGGCAATTGTAGCTTTGTCATTAACTGTGATAGTTACTGCATTAGATTCTATTGTACCACCACAAGAGCTTGTTGCCTTGTATTGAAGAGTTTTACCATTTTTGTTGTAAGCAACATCTGTACCTT
>JAXJWL010000053.1:0-3932 GCA_036308065.1 Paludibacteraceae bacterium | reverse complement strand
TAGATGAGCGTTGCGACGTGATAAAATCTACAAAAGCAGCAGTGAAATATCTAAAAGACCTATATGGCATTTACAACGATTGGCTTCTAGTGATTGCAGCATACAATTGTGGTCCTGGCAACGTAAATAAAGCTATTAAAAGAGCAAATAAAGGCACAGATTATTGGGCAATTTACAATTATTTACCTCGTGAAACACGTGGTTATGTGCCAGCATTTATTGCAGTAAACTATGCAATGGAATATGCCACTGAAGTGTACAATATTTGTCCTTCAGAGTCTAAAATGCCAGTGCTAGTGGATACTGTAATGGTCTCTGATAGAATGCATTTTGAGCAAATTGCAGCGAATATGCCTATCACTGTGGAACAACTTAGAAAACTAAATCCACAATATAAATTGGATATAGTGCCAGCTCATAAAAAGCCTTGCGCAATAGTTTTCCCTATGAACGACACCTTGGATTTTATCGCAGTGAAAGATTCTATCCTTGAGTACGAAAAGGAAAAATATGCAAAACGCATGGAAACAGCAGTGGTGCTTCAAACCACATATAAAATACGTTCGGGAGACAATCTTTGGGATATTGCAAAGAAAAAAGGCACTACAGTGGCTGCTATTAGAAAAGCAAACCCAAATAAGAATTTGAATGTGTTAAGAATTGGACAAGTAATTAACCTTCCAGTAAGATAAAATATTATGGCAAATTGGTATGAATGTAAAATCCGTTACGAAAAAACTATCGACGGAAAAACAAAAAAAGTGAACGAATCATATTTAGTAGATGGTCTAACATATACTGAGGCTGAAACTCGTATTTTAGAGACTCTATGTCAATATATTTCAGGTGAGTACACTATTACAAACATTAAACGTTCTAGAATTATCGAAATTTTCACTTCAGAAGTGGATGCATACGACAGATGGTTCAATTGTAAAATAAATATCATCACTCTAGACGAAGAAAAAGGTGTGGAAAAGAAAACTCCACAACTTATGCTTGTGCATGCCGATACCATAGATACTGCTCTTGCTCGCCTAAGAGAAGGTCTTAAAGATACTCTTTATGATTACACTATTGTGTCAATCTCTGAGAGCCCAATATTAGACTATTTCCCATATAAAGTCGATTGATTTTAAAGGGTGATTTTTACGTTGCCCTCGTCTTCGAAATCCTCATTTACGTTTAGTAAACTCCGGTTTCTCAGACTTCGGGACGCCTTAAACTCCCTCCTTTAAAATACAATCTTAAAAATTGTAGACTAAACGCCTAAGCAAATGTCGGTCACTGAGCTTGTCGAAGTGCCCGACTCTGCGAAACAACTAAACAAAAAAACAATGCAAGAAGAAATAAAACGACGCCGTACATTTGCGATTATATCACACCCCGACGCGGGTAAAACTACGCTAACCGAAAAACTTCTTCTTTTCGGTGGTGCTATTCACATAGCTGGTGCTGTGAAATCAAACAAAATTAAGAAGACTGCCACATCGGACTGGATGGAAATTGAAAAACAACGTGGTATTTCTGTGGCAACTTCTGTAATGGGTTTTGAATACAAAGATTACAAAATCAACATTCTAGATACCCCTGGTCACCAAGACTTCGCAGAAGATACATTCCGTACACTTACTGCTGTGGATAGTGTTATCATTGTGATAGACTCAGCAAAAGGTGTGGAAACACAAACTCGTAAACTTATGCAAGTTTGTCGTATGCGTAAAACCCCTGTGATGGTGTTTATCAACAAAATGGACCGCGAGGGTAAAGACCCATTCGACTTGCTAGACGAAGTTGAGTCTGAACTTGGCATACGCGTGCGTCCACTTAGTTGGCCTATCAATAGTGGGGTAGGTTTCAAGGGCGTTTACAATATTCACCAAGAAAGTTTAAATCTATATACTCCTAATAAACAAGTTGTTACAGAAACTGTAGAGATAGACCTAAATAGCGAGGAATTGGAAAACTATGTTGGTGATACCGATGCTGCAAAACTTCGTGAAGACCTAGAACTTATAGAAGGTGTTTATTCAGAATTTGATGTAAATGAATATCTTGCGGGCGATTTGGCTCCAGTATTCTTTGGTAGTGCGTTAAATACCTTTGGTGTGAAAGAACTTCTAGATTGTTTCGTAGAAATTGCTCCATCTCCACGTCCTATTGAAACTCTTGAACGCACAGTGGACCCATACGAAAAAGGTTTCTCTGGTTTTGTGTTTAAAATTCACGCAAATATGGACCCAAATCACCGTAGTTGTATTGCGTTCGTGAAGATTTGCTCAGGTAAATTTGAACGAAACGTAAACTACAAACATATTCGTCATGGCAAAATGATGAAATTCTCTGCTCCTACATGTTTCATGGCTCAAAAGAAAGAGACTGTAGATGAAGCATACGCTGGTGATATTGTAGGTCTTCCAGATACTGGTAACTTCAAAATTGGCGATAGCCTTACCTCTGGCGAAGAAATCCACTTCAAAGGTCTTCCTAGCTTCTCTCCAGAAATGTTTAAATACATTGAAAATGCCGACCCAATGAAGCAAAAACAACTTCAAAAAGGTATCGACCAACTTATGGACGAGGGTGTTGCTCAGCTATTTACAAACCAATTCAATGGTCGTAAGATTATCGGTACTGTAGGTCAACTTCAGTTTGAAGTAATTCAATATCGCTTGCTTCACGAATACGGAGCTCAATGTAAATGGGAACCTGTAAACCTTTACAAAGCATGCTGGATTGAAAGCGACGACCCTGCCGAACTTGAAAACTTTAAAAAGCGTAAATATCAATACATGGCCAAAGACAAAGAAGGTCGTGACGTGTTCCTAGCGGACTCAAACTACGTCCTTCAAATGGCACAAAGTGACTTTAAGAATATAAAATTTCATTTTACTTCTGAGTTCTGATGATAGGATCTTACAATACCTTACAAGTAGTAAAACGCGTAGCGTTTGGTTTATATCTCGATGGCGAGGAAATGGGCGAAATCCTACTTCCAAACCGTTACGTGCCAGATAATGCACAAATTGGTGATTATATAAATGTTTTCGTGTATACCGATGGCGAAGACCGTCCAATCGCTACTACTGCCGAGCCACTTGCTGTGGTGGGAGACTTTGCATTTATGCAAGTGAAATCTATAGCATCTGTTGGGGCCTTTCTAGAGTGGGGTATTATGAAAGACCTACTTGTGCCATATAGCGAGCAAACAGTTTCACTACACACAGGTCAAAAAGTGTTGGTTTATGTTTATCTAGACAATAAAACCAAACGTGTGGTTGCCTCTGCAAAATGGGAAAGATATACCGAAAAGCAAGATTTCTCAGAGCTTGAAGAAGGCGCACAAGTTCAAGTACTTGTGGCATCAGAAACCGAACTTGGCTACAAAGTGCTTATAAACAAGCGTTATGTAGGTCTTATTTACAAAAATGAAGTGTTCTCTAAAATAAATATTGGAGACAATCTTACTGCTTATATTTCAAAAATTCGCCCAGACGGCAAAATAGATGTGCGTCTTCGTCGTTCTGGATACGAGGCAGTGGCAGGCGAGTCTGGAAAATTGCTAGAACTAATTAAAAAATCTGGTGGTTTTCTTCCAACAACAGACAAATCTCCTGCAGAAACAATTTACGAAGTATGCGGTATGAGCAAGAAAACTTATAAAAAAGCCGTTGGCGAACTATATAAAAAACGCCTTATTACACTCACCGACAATGGTATAAAGCTAAACTAAATATTAATTTTTAAACCAAAAAAATGGAAAAACTTCAACCTTATTTAAACGTTGCTTGGGATTCAGGCATTGAAATCGGCAAAAACATTTTAGCCGCTATTCTTATCTTTATTGTAGGTCGTTTATTAATCTCTTTCATTAAAAAGATTGTTACTAAAGCGTTAGACAAACGTAAAAACATGGACGAAGGTATTAAATC
>JAXJWL010000052.1:0-2792 GCA_036308065.1 Paludibacteraceae bacterium | reverse complement strand
TACCAAGACTTATTTCAATGGTACGTTTTGTTACTGTATCTAGAAATTTTCTATCGTGAGAAACAAGCACTACAGCACCCGGATAGTTCTGCATAAACTGCTCCAACCATTGAATAGACTCTATATCGAGGTGGTTTGTGGGCTCATCGAGAAGTAGCACATCTGGGCGTTGAAGCAAGATTTTTGCAAGCTCAATACGCATACGCCAACCACCACTAAATTCATTGGTTGGTCTCTCAAAATCGCTACGCAAAAAGCCTAAACCCATTAGAGTTTTCTCTACTTCAGCATCAAAGTTGCCACCTCCTTGCATATCAAGTTGCTCATTTAAGTGAGAAATTTCTTCTATCAGTGCCATATAAGACTCTGATTCATAGTCAGTTCTCTCACAAAGCTCTGTATTTAGTTCTTCTAAATGCGCCTGCAAAGATAGAATGCGAGAAAAAGCCTTAGCTGCTTCATCCTTTACTGTGGTATCATCGTTGTGAATCATGTGCTGTGGAAGATAGCCTACAGTCACGTCCTTAGGAATAGAAACCCTACCAGAAGTAGGCTCTTGTAGTCCTGAAATAATCTTAAGCATGGTACTCTTCCCTGCTCCATTTTTACCAACCAAAGCTATCCTATCACGCTTATTTATAACATAACTTACATTATCAAAAAGCGCTTTTGCACTAAATTCTACTGTTAAATTCTCTACAGAAATCATAATTTATTTATTTACTTGCAAAGATACTAAAAAAAACCTCAAAAAAACTCCTAATTACGGACTACGTCCGTGATTTTTGGCTGCACTCGGGATAATAAATTAATTTATTCTCCTCTCGTTTGCACAAAAATTCCTAATTTATTATCTTTGTAATTATGACACCATTTTTAAAACAAATAGCAGAAATATACTACAAAGAACAAGGTTCTAAAATATCAGACACTTGTTTTGTATTCCCTTCACGCCGTGCTGGCAAGTTTTTCATAGAACACTTAAAAAACATATCAAATGAAACACTTCTAGCCCCAGAGTGCCTAACCATATCAGAATTTTTCGACACACTTGCTCCTGAGTACGAAAAAGAAGAAAAAGTGGGACTCCTATTCCACTTATTCGATTCGTACAAAACAGTAACAGGTTTTGAAGAGAGTTTCAACGAATTTATAGGCATTGGCGAGATTATTTTAAAAGACTTCAACGATTTAGACAATTATTTGGTAAATGCGAAGTACATTTTTTCAGATATTGAAGAACTAAAACGCTACGAAAAAGAAAATATCTTGACCGAAGAACAAGTTGAATGTATTCAAAAATTTCTAGGATTGTTTGCTGGTGACTGTAGTAAGTATAAACAAAAAACATACCAACTATGGTGCAAGATGTTGGAAATTTATGAACATTTTAAAAATAAATTGCTCTCAGAAAAAATCTGCTACGATGGTATGCTACATCGTATGGTTGTAGAGAATGAAATACCAGAACACCTACTGCCTTCACAAGTAGTTTTTGTTGGTTTCAATGCTCTAGATGGTGCTACAAAGGCTCTTTTTGATATTTTAAAACGTAAAGGAATTGCCGATTTCTATTGGGACTACGACTTTAAATACGCAAATATATCAGAAGACAAAGCAAACAAAGCCCACTATTTTACAAAAACAAATTTAGAAAATTATAAATCTAAATATATTTTAGAAGCAGAAAGTTATCCAGAAACAACAATTCACACCATTGGTTGTTCTTCAAATATTGGTCAAACTAAATACACAAACAAACTTATAAAAGAACTTCTAAATATCCAATCTGAAGAAGACGAAACAGAAGACGAAACAGAAGAAGTTGCTACCGAAACTGCAACAGAAGTAACAACAGAAGAAATAAAAGAAGATGAAAACGCAATAAAAACTGCGCTAATTTTATCAGACGAATCTCTTCTTATACCCATGATATATGCACTTCCAAAAAATAATTCTGTAAATATTACTATGGGTTATCCTATAAAATACACTTCAACATACTATTTTATAGATTTATTTTTGTCGTTGCATAAAAATTTTAAACAAGATAAAGGATTTAGCCAAACTAATACAAAAGAAATCCTATCTCACCCATTTATAGCAAGTTTATGCAAGGCTGAAATTGAAAAACTAGACAAGTTTATATTCAACAATTCGTATATTCCAGAAAAAGAATTAGAATCTGACGACGAATTGATGAAACTTATATTCACCTCTTGTGATTATAAAGAACTTCTATCTAAATTGCTTTTGGTAATAGAATTTTTAGAGAACACCAAGCAAACAGAACTTGACAACGAATGCCTAAACCAAGCATATATTGCTACTAATAAGACAATTACCCTACTAGAACGCTACCCAAACATTTCTATAGATGCAAATACTATTTATAGAATAATGACCTCTGTGCTCAAAATGGTAAATCTTTCGTTTATTGGAGAACCACTAAGCGGACTTCAAATGATGGGTATGCTAGAAACTCGTTGCCTAGATTTTGACAATATCATTATCACTTCATTCAACGAAGGTATTTTCCCAAAATCAGATATTGGCAATTCTCTCATCCCATACAGCATTAGAAAACCATACGGTTTACCAACCACAGACCACCAAGATGCTATTTTCTCATACAATTTCTACCGTCTTATTAAGCGAGCGTCAAATGTGTGGCTTATTTACGATACCAGAAACAACAACGACAATAGCACAGGTGAAGTAAGTAGATTTGTAAAACAACTTGAGTTTTTATACAATGTAAAAATTGATAAAAAACAAGTTACTCATACTCC
>JAXJWL010000051.1:0-1571 GCA_036308065.1 Paludibacteraceae bacterium | reverse complement strand
TGCCGTTTGGAAATACGACGGTAAAGACCAAGGTGTTAAGAATATAAGTGGATTTAGTCTAGGTCCTACAGTGGCATACGAGGCAGTAGAAGAATATCTAGATGTGCAAACAGGACTAAGTTTTGCGATGAGCGGTTTTGCAATACAAGACAATAGCATTTTTGGCAACAACCACTTAATGAGTTATGAAGAGTTGATTACATTATATTATTTGCAAGTGCCAGTTTATGCAGTTGGCAAACTTCCTGTAAGAGATGTGAATCTGCTTTTAGAAGTTGGTCCAATTTTGTCTGCAGGAGTGGGAAGCAGAAGCGAACGCACCTATAGAGTCGATGATGCAGAATATACAGAAGAATCAAAAGAAAACTTGTTTAAAGAAGCTATGCATCCTTTCAACTGTTTGATTCACTTCGGTATAGGTTTTGAATACGTGGGTATGAAAGTGACTGCAGGTTACAATCTAGGTGTTTTCAACGTGATGAGAGATGAAGCCAAAAGAAGCGACCTTAAAACAGATGGTTTCTTTGTGTCTATAGGTTATGTATTTGACTTCGACTAATTGATATGAAGAAAATAATAATCGTAGGCGGAGGAATCGCAGGCTTAACAGCAGGAATTTACGCACGCAGAAGCGGATTTGAATGTGAAATATACGAACAGCACACCATAGTAGGCGGTGAATGCACCTCTTGGAAAAGACAAGGTTTCCATATCGACAATTGTGTGCATTGGCTCACAGGAACAAAGCAAGGCACCGAAATGAACAAGGTATGGTGCGATGTGCATGCTTTGGGGAACGATGTTGAGATAATTCAAAACGATTCTTTCCTACACGTTGAAGGTGAAAACGGTGAAAGTATAGATATTTGGCAAGACGTAGAACGCCTACGCACCGACCTTTTAAAACTTTCTCCAGAAGACGCCAAAGCAATAGAACATTTTATTTCTTGCATAAAAACTTATTGTCTAATGGACATGCCTGCACTTAAACCTGTAGACATGCTTTCTATAAGAGAGTTTTGGCATCTAATAAAAAAACTTCGTCCAATAGGCAAAATTCATGGAAAACTTTCCAAAATGTCGCTTCAAGAATATGCAGACAGATTTAAACATCCACTTATCAAGAAGATGATAATGGCATATATGCCACATACCTACAACGTGTCTTCTTGGTTTTATGTTTTAGGCACTTTCTGTAGTGGCAACGGAGCACTTCCACGTGGTGGTTCTCAAGGCATGTCGGACAGAATGGAAAAATATTTCCTAGACCTAGGTGGCAAAATCTTTACTCATAAAAAAGCAATAAAAATAGAGGTAGAAAAGAAGTTGGCAAAATGTGTTCACTTTGCAGATGGCACTTCTGCATCAGCAGATTACATTGTTTGCGCATGCGATGCTTCTATTGTTTTCGACAAACTTCTCGACGCCAAACATACAGAAAAATTCTTCAAGAAAAGATTTAACGACAATTATTGTCACCCTGTATATAGCACATTCAACACATACATAGCTGTTGATGATAAATGCGACTTTTTAAAAGATACCACATGGTTCAACTGCGCTCCTTATAC
>JAXJWL010000050.1:0-15947 GCA_036308065.1 Paludibacteraceae bacterium | reverse complement strand
TCTTGTGCTTCCTCCAACACTTGCTCCAATTCAAGTAGTGATTGTGCCTATCTACAAAACAGAAGAACAATTAAACGCTATTAGAGCAAAAGTTGATGCACTTTCTGCAGAGCTTAAAGCAGCAGGCATAAGAGTGAAATTCGACGACGACGATACCAAAAAACCAGGTTGGAAATTTGCAGAATACGAGCTTAAAGGTGTGCCAGTACGTCTAGCAATGGGTGCTCGCGACCTAGAAAACAACACAGTAGAAGTAGCACGTCGTGATACCTTGACCAAAGAAACAGTTTCATTCGACGGTCTTGTAGGTTATATCCAAAACTTACTAACTGACGTTCAAAACAATATTTTCCAAAAAGCGCTAGACTATCGTGCTTCTGTTACACGTGAAGTAAACTCATACGAAGAGTTTAAAGTGGAAATCGAAAAAGGTGGTTTCCTACTTTGCCACTGGGACGGCACTCCAGAAACAGAAGAACTTATCAAACAAGAAACCAAAGCAACCATCCGTTGCATCCCTCTAGAAGGCGACAAAACTCCAGGCGTTTGCATGGTCACAGGCAAACCTTCAAAACAACGCGTTGTCTTCGCCAGAGCCTACTAATGTCGGTGTAAATGTCGGTGTAAATGTCGGAACGTGTCGGAAGGTGTGATATTGTATATTAGTTTGATTATCAATAATATACAAATAAATCATAAGGACGGGTTCGACAAAAATAATTCGGCAAATGTCGGTATAAATGTCGGTGAATAAACGTACAATAGAACGTGATTTAACACATCTAAAGAAAATAGGAAAATTGATGCGCGAAGGAAGCGATAAAGATGGCATTTGGGTTGTGATTTAAGAAAAGAAAATTGTATATTTGTTAAATTAGAAAAACAAGAGGTAGTTTTGGGAATAGTATCTAAAATAAAAAACAATACTATATTAACTAATATAGCATCACTTGGTTTGCTACAAATGGCAAACTACGTGATACCTATATTGGTGATTCCTTTTGTAACAAGAGCTTTAGGTGCAGATGCTTTTGGAAAGGCTATGTATGCCCAAAATATTATAGCATATCTTACTATCATTGTCAATTATGGTTTTGAATACGCAGCCACTCAAGATGTTGCAATTAATAAGGATAATCATCAGCGTTTGGTAAATATATTCTGGAGCGTAATTTCCTCAAAATTTGTGCTTTTATTGGTATCGTTTATGATACTATGTGGATTATATTTTGTGTTTCCTAGAGTTCACGAAGATTTCTTGTTGTATCTATTTGCTGCATTAGTAAATATTGGTTTTGCAATATTCCCTACTTGGTTTTTCCAAGGTGTAGAGAAGATGGCTAAAATGGCAATATTTAATTTTTCAGTGAGAGTGATAAGTGGTACTTTAACTGTATTGTTAATAACTGCGCCAAGTCACTATAGATTCTATCTATTAATTTCTTCATTAGCCTATGTGGTTGTTGGTTTTGTGGCGTTTGTTTATGTTATAAGGCATTATAAACTATTACCAAGAAATTTTAAATTTGATTCATCACCAGTTAAGAAAGGTTTTCCTATCTTTTTAAATTCAGCTTTTGCAACGCTTTATACAACTGCTGGCTTTACTATTCTAGGTTTTTATTTTTCTGATATGGAGTTGGGATTTTATTCAGGTGCTTATAAGATAATAATGGCATTTGTTATGCTTACAAGTATGCCTATAAGTATGTCGCTCTTCCCAATGATTAGTAGAAAATTTAATGAATCAAAAGAAGCTGGTTTGACTACCTTAAAAAAATCTTCATATATAGTTGGTGGAGTAGGACTTTTAATTTCTGTAGTTGTATTTTTTACATCTCCTATTTTAGTAAAAATTCTACTAGGTTCAGAGTTTGATGCTTCTATAAATATGCTTAGGGTATTTGCTCCACTTCCCTTTTTGATTATAATGGCAAGTATGTTTACCGTGCAAGGGTTGTATGGAATGCAAATGCAAAAGTATGCTCCTTTTGTTGGATTTACTGTAGGTATAAGTTGTATCGGTTTCACTTTGTTATTGATTCCTTCTTTAGGAGTATATAGTGCTATAGTTGGGTACGTATTAGCGGAGCTTGTAGAAATCTTATTGTCTGGTTGTATAATACTATTGAGGAAGGAGAAACTATGAGCTATATTACTATTATTGTATTAATATTATTTGGTTTCTCTTTTACGGATTTTATTTTACCGAAAAACAAAACCCTTCACGAACAGTTATATAAGATTGCATTTTTTATAACATTCTTCTTGTTTACCATAAAATATTATTATGGAGCTGATGTAGTAAATTATTATAAAGTTTTTAATAAACTTCCAGGTTCTTTCGTAGAAGTTTTTGAACTTACTAAAGGGAAATACGCATTTGAAGTAGGCTTTTTGTATTTTATGGCTATTATCAAATGGCTAGGGTTATCGTATTGGTGGATGACAGCCATTGTATCAATGATATATTTTTATGCCATATATAAGCTCTTTGAGTTAATTCCATCATATAAAATACTTGCGCTTCTTATACTTGTGTTATTAGATTACAATCTGATATTTGCAACTCATAGGCAATGCTTAGCAGTTAGTTTTTATATACTAATGTATTTCTCATACATTGATAAAAAGTATATAAAAATGTTGATTTATGCAATCTTGACTATACTAATGCATAAGTCAGGTGTAATTTGTGTACTCCCAGTCCTATTTTTATGGAGTTTAAAATTTTTCCCTAAACGTAGAGACTTTTTGGTATGTTTAGTTTTCTTATTTTTAATGGTTTTAATTCCTCTGCAACAAATACTAATACATGTGATAAATATATTACCTATTAACGTTGCGATAAAGATGTCATTATCCTACCATGTATTATTTTTTAATAGATATCAAGGAATACTAATACTTTACTCAGTTATTCTATTTTTGCTATTTTTACTTAATATTGATAATCCTATATATAAAAAGATGTCTGTTATTGTATTTGTAGGAGCAATAACGATAAGTGTTTTTTATCAGTCTCAGGCAATATTATGGAGGTTAAGGTCTTATTTTCTGCCATTTATTGTTGTATATTTGTTTACAGCGTCTCATTTTTATATAACAAGTAATGAGGTTACTTGCAGCAGACTATTTAATAAAAGTGGAAAACTTGTTATAGCTATTGTTACTATCTATATAATGGGTTATTCTGCAAAAAGTATCTATTCTGTAAATAAGATAATGAATGAAACGCCTTCTGCTATATATGAGAAATCAACAATCTTTGATCTAATATCAAAAGATGGTGAGGAAATTAAGAGTGACCGATTGCAACGAGCAAAAGAATATTGGGCATGGAAGAAGAAAACACTGAAAAAGAAATAAGTCAATGATTTTAATAACAATAGTTTTATATAAAACAGATATCTCAAATTCGTTGTCATATAAGACATTAATTGAGAATATTAAAAAGTTAGAAAAGTATTCTCCAAGCATTTTGATTTATAATAATAGTCCAGAACTTGAAGTGTCACATTCTAGTGAGTATATTGTTAGAAATGCTGAGGAAAATGAAATGCTAGCTGGAGCATATAATTATGCTTATAAAATGGCGAAATCTGATGGCTATAAATGGTTATTGTTATTAGATCAAGATACAGAACTTACAAGTCAATATTTTGATGAACTAAATATATTTTTAGATAAGATAGACGGAGAGGAATATAATGTTGTTGTACCTATTTTATCATATAAAAATCATCATTTGTCACCATTGGTTTGTAAAAAGGATATAGGACCTTTCTCAAAATTAAAAGAGATAAAAAACAATAATGACCTATTATCTGTAGGTGAAAATGAATTTATAGTAGCTTATAATTCGGTATCATTGATTTCTGTTGAAGCATTAAATAAGATTGGTGGTTTTGGAAATCAATATAAATTAGATATGTTAGATTATTATTACTATTATAAGTTATCTGAAATTAAGTCTAAGGTATATATATTGCCTGTTTCACTGAATCAAAATTTGTCTCTTTTAGAAGATAATTCTTTTATGAGTATAGGTAGATATAGAGATTATCTTTACTATAGATTTAAATTTGCTCGTCTTTTAGGCTTTAAAAGTGTATTTTTTTATAAACTCAATTTACTTAAGGAACTATTATTTCACTTAAGAAAATGTCATAGTTTTAAATATATCCAATTATTAATAAAGTATTTCTTCAAATGGTAGATATATTACTTTCAACGTATAATGGGGAAATGTATTTGCGAGAGCAAATAGATTCTATCTTGTCGCAAACATACAAGAATTGGATTTTATGGATTAGGGATGATGGCAGTAAGGATAATACTGTTCACATCATTAATGAATATTGTGATTTATATCCAGATAAGATTAGATATTTAGATGATAAGAAGGGAAATTTGGGAGTACTACATTCATTTGAAGCTTTATTGCTTAGTTCTATATCTCCATATTTTATGCTGTGTGATCAAGATGATGTTTGGTTACCAAATAAGGTTGAATTATGTATATCACAGATAAAAGAGGATGAAAATAAATTTGGTGCTAGTGTTCCAATATTGGTACATACAGATTTGGCAGTAGTAGATAAAAATCTAAATGTAATAAGTTCGTCTATGTTTGAGGTAACTCAGATTTATCCAGAAAAGATTAAGTCTAATATACATTTAGCAATAATGGAATGCCTTATTACTGGGTGTACAATGGTAGGAAATGCAAAGAGTCGGGAAGTTTCAGTGCCATTTAAAGATGAAAGACAAATTCATGATATTCAGATATATAGAGAGGTGCTTTCACATGGAGGACATATTACTACGTTAAATGATAAGACTATCCTATATAGACAACATGGGAATAATGTAGTAGGATCTGGAAAGAAGAAAAAGAAGTTAATAGAAAGGATAAAATTTCAATATGAGTTGTATAAGATATATAGAAATTATATGATCGACTCAAATATCTTTATTTATGCTTATTGGAAATTAAATTATTTCTTTTTTAGAATACTTAGAAGATTATGATTTCAGTTTGTATTGCAACATATAATGGAGAGAAATTTATAAAAGAACAGGTAGATTCTATTATAAGCCAACTATCAAACGAAGACGAAATTATAATTTCGGATGATGGGAGTACAGATAATACCTTAGATATTCTAGAGGCATATAATGATGAGAGAATAAAGATTTATCATCATAAGAATGATAAATCTTTAAAGGGAAAAAGATTGGCAACATTTTATTATGTAACCCAAAATTTTGAAAATGCTCTGATGAATGCAAGTGGGGATTATATATTTCTTTCAGATCAAGATGACATTTGGAAACCAAATAAAGTGTCAGAATTTAAGAAATTATTAGAACACAATAATGTGGTGATGTCTAGTTTTGAAATTATAAATGAAAAATTAGAGATTACAAACCAGCAATATTGGACTAACACGCCATATAAACAAAATGTTATCTACAACATCGCAAAGATACCATTTATTGGATGCTGTATGGCTTTTAGAAAGGAATTCATAAAGAAATATTTACCATTCCCTAAGGGATTGTTATTACATGATATATGGTTGGGGGTAATGGGAGTAAGTTCTAAGAGTATTGCTTTTATAAATAAACCTCTGATTTCGTATAGAAAACATACCAATAATGTTTCTGCGACATCAGGTAAAAGTCCAAATCCCGTGTGGTTGAGAATATTGTATAGATTAAAAATGCTTTGTCAATATATTATATATAAGAAATAGATTATGGGGAATTTGAATTTTTCTGTTTTATGTTCTCTTTATTATAAAGAATCTCCGTATGCATTAAGAGAGAGTTTAGATAGTATCTTTGCTCAAACTTTAATGCCAAATGAGGTTGTGATTGTAAAGGATGGTCCTTTAACAGATGAGTTGGAGAAGGTTCTAGAGGACTATGCGGGTAGATATGATATAATAAAGATAGTTCCATTAGAAAAAAATGTTGGTTTAGGAGCTGCTCTTAATGAAGGAATGAAACATTGTTCGTATGAGTTGATAGCAAGAATGGATACTGATGATATTGCTAAAGAAAATCGTTTCGAGGAGCAGATAAAGGTATTTAAAGAAGAACCCGAATTAGATGTAGTTGGTGCTTGGATAGATGAGTTTGAAGGTGATATATCTAATGTAACTTCAATAAGAAAATTGCCAGAAAATCATGATGAGATTTTTATGCATGGTAGGGACAGATGTCCAATAAATCATCCTGTGGTAATGTTTAAGAAAAGTGCGGTAATATCTGCAGGCGGTTATAAACATTTTTATCTCTTTGAAGATTATTATTTGTGGGTAAGAATGTTGGTAAACAATGCCAAGTTTTATAATATTCAAAAATCCTTATTGTATTTTAGATTATCTCCAGATATGTTCCAAAGAAGAGGTGGTTTGAAGTATGCTCGTTCAGAAGCAAAATTTGAGAAAGCAATGTACGATTTAGGCTATATATCATTTTTTAGGATGTCTTATAATATTATTGTAAGATTTATAGTGAGAATTATGCCTAATGGGTTACGTGAATGGGTTTATAAGAAAGTTATTAGAAAATAATTTGGTTGTAAGAAATTTAATTGATATGAGTAATATAAAAGAACTACCATATGAGCAACTGCAATCTGACACAATAAAATTGGTTAGATTCCCTTTAATAGTAGGGGTAATGCTTCTCCATGTTTCATTTGAATTGATTATAATAAATGGTCAGACTTTTGTTAATCCACTTGATTATCCTGTCTATGATTATTATAAATTCTTTTTTGATAAAGTTCTAGCAGTTAGAATTCCATTATACTTTTTTATCTCTGGTTATTTGTTCTTTAATAGAGCAGATTCTTTTACTAAGTCAGATTATTTTAAGAAACTTAAGAGGAGAAAAGATACGTTAATGATTCCATATGTATCGTGGATTGTAATAACAATAATTGTTTTTGGTATTCAGCAGACTTTTTTTAGTCAATTTTCATCAGGTTTAAATACACCATTGAAAGATTGGGGGCTTGATGACGTATATTATGCTTTCTGGGGAGGTCCATTGTTAAGACCACTCTGGTATATTAGGGATTTATTCTCCATTATGGTATTATCTCCAATTTTGTATTGGTTAATAAAAAAATTCAAGTTGATACCAGTTGTTATATTCACTATATTATGGATAATATATGATTTGCTCCCTGTACCAGGTATAAGTCTATGTGGTTTAGCATTCTTTGGTTTTGGAGCATATTTTAGTATTACTAAGAAAAATTTTGTCAGAATATTTGCTCCATATTCATGGTATATATATGGTTTATTCTTGTTATTAGCAATATGCTTATTCGTTTTAAAGGGAACAGATTTAGAACCTTATTTTAATAGATTTATGACTCCTGTTGGTTCTATCTGCATTATCCTTATATGTTCGCACTTGTTGTATAAAAAAGTGTGTAAACCAAGTGATACATTAGCAAATGCAAGTTTCTTTATTTATGTATATCATCAACTTCCTACTACTGTATTATTGAAGTTGGTTGTAACTTATGTTCCAATGCATTCTAGTTTTATGTTAATTACAATGCACCTTATTTGTACAACTATTATAGTCGGAGGTGGCTTACTTGGTTATTTGTTTATTAGACGTTATTCTCCACTTTTATTGAAACTATTGTCTGGAGGTAGATAAAAATTGAAATTCAAATAATGACTCAAAACAAAATATATAATATAACAACATCTTTAGTCTTATATAAAAATGATATTGAAGAGGTGAGAAAGGCAATCTTATCACTACTCAATACAGAACTTAATATAAAGTTATTCTTAGTAGATAATTCACCAGAGGATGCGCTTAAAGTGTTAAGTGATTTGGATTCTCGCGTTGAATATATCTTTACAGGAAAGAATCTTGGCTATGGTAAGGCAAATAATCTTATCATAAAAAAAGTTTTGCAAGAAACAGAATATCATTTGGTAATGAACCCAGATGTCTATTTTGAAAATGGAACATTAGAGGCATTATATGATTTTATGCAGGCAAATGAAGATATAGGTCTTTGTATGCCTCGTGTTTGTCATTACGATGGGTCTGAACAGAAACTTTGTAAACTTCTTCCTACACCTAGAGATTTAATTATAAGAAGATTTATTCCAGACGGAAAATATAAAGATAAGATTTCTCGCATATACAATATGTGGGATGCAGACTACGACAAGCAAATGGATGTACCATTTCTTTCTGGTAGTTTTATGTTTATGAGGGCGTCTGTACTTGCTGAGGTCAAAGGCTTTGATGAAAGATTTTTCCTTTATTGTGAAGATTTAGATCTTTGTCGCCGAATTGGTGAAATTTCTCGCACAGTCTATTTCCCTGATGCTAAAATCTATCATGGTTATCAAAAAGCATCATACCTTAATACCAAATTGATGCTAACACACTCCCTTTCTGCAATAAAATACTTCAACAAATGGGGCTGGTTTTTTGATAAAAAGAGAAAAGAGATTAACAAAAGATTAGGTAGATAAGGAGAATATGGTATCGCATAAAGAATTTTCAGACCTTATACGAGTGCTTAGGTTTCCATTGTGTGTGATGGTACTCTTGATACACTCGCATTTTGAATCAATAAAGGTGCTTTCGGGGGAGGAACTTCATTTTGATTTAGTTTCTTATCCTTTGTTTGCAAATGTTTCGTTTTTTATATCTGAACTTTTATGTAGAGTTGCAGTGCCTACCTTTTTTATATTTTCTGGATACTTATTTTTTGGAAAATCTGAGACATTTACAAGGCACGACTATGTAGCAAAACTCAAGAGTAGGGCAAAAAGTCTTTTATTACCTCTAATTTTTTGGAATCTTGTTTTTATTCTAATGCTTTATATAAAGCAAACTTTTGTAGGAACAGGAGAACATAAACTAGTAGTAGATTATTCGTTGAAGGATTGGTTTCTAGTTTTTGTAAACCAAAATTCTTCTAGTCTCCCAATCAATACTCCTTTGTGGTTTGTACGTGATTTGATTGTAATGGTGTTAATCTCACCTATTATTTATCATATAATAAAAAGCACTAAATGGTATTCAGTACTCCTTTTTGGTCTTTTGTGGGTAGTATTTTATGATGGAATAAAACCATATTTAAATCTATCTTCAATTTTCTTCTTCTCTATAGGTGCATATTTTTCTATTCATAGAAAAGACATTGTGAGCACATTAGAAAAAGTGAAGAACTATAATTATGTAGCGTCTTTAATCCTACTGATATTTGAGATGCTATACTTCAATTTTCAAGAATCTTGGGGATTGCATTTGCTGTTGTCACAATTTATGTACAACGCTTGTGTCTTTAGTTTGATTATTTCTTGCCTAAATATCTCGTTAACAATATTAAGGAAGGGAGGATTCAGATTAAATAACTATCTATGCGAATCAAATTTCTTTATTTATGTATTCCATAGATTCCCTCTTGCTGTACTTCTTGTATTGCTAATAAGTTTTATAGATCCAAAATCAGATATTCAGGCTCTAATGATATATTTTCTTGCGCCAACAATAATCTTGGCAGTAGGAGTGACGGTGTATGTGTTACTCAGAAAACTATTGCCAAAATTCACGGCATTAATCACTGGAGGCAGATAGATTAATGATCCAGATGTGATCCAGATGTGATCCAGATTGATCCAGATGTGATCCAGATGTGATGTGCGAGGGCAGTTATAATCATGGTCAGTGGGTATTAAATGACCCAGGTGAAGAGTATAAAAAGAGTGAATAATAAATATAAACGAAAAATCACAAATTTAATTTTACAGAAAAATATCAACCAATGAAAAAAATTATTTACTTAAGTCTCTGTGCAGTAGTTTCAATGCTTTCGGCTTGTACCTACGACGAAGATATTGAAGAAATCAGACAAGAAATAGAAGAAATAAAAGCTACTCAAAAGGCGCTACAAGATGCTTACAATGCAGGCAAACTCATTACTGACGTGTCGCCTAAAGGAGAGTTAAACGATTGGTTGATTACTTTCTCAGACAACACTTCTATTACAATCAACTCAGGAAGAGACGGAGAAAATGGTGTAGATGGCATCAATGGTACCGATGGTGTTACTCCATATCTAAAAATAGATGAAAACAAGTGTTGGACAGTGTCTTACGACAATGGTGAAACATTTGTTCCGCTTCTAGACAAAAACTCTAACCCAATTGTTGCTGTAGGCAAAGATGGCGAACAAGGTCCACAAGGAGAACAAGGCCCTCAAGGTCCACAAGGTGAGGCTGGTAGAGACGGATATTCTGTGAGGGTGGTTACAAACGACCAAAACTATTATGTTTTCGAGGTCTACAATCCTACTACAAATGAGGTGGTAGAAACAGTTGAAACCCAATACAGTAGCAACCCAAAAAATATTATTAAATCTATTGTAGAAGACACCAAAGACAACGTCATCATCACAATGGAAAATGGTGAAGTCTATGTCTTTAAAAAAGGTGATATTTCAAATCCGATGAAACTGCTAAGTTTTAAATTTTTGGCAGAAAACAATCCAAGAAACCTGCTTAAAGATGTAAACTTTGAAATTTCTGCCGACAATGAGGTGTCTTCATTTATTTCTTACATACTAGAAAATAGAAAATTTATACCTACCTACGAGGCTTCGTATGGTGTGTTAATGCTTGGTGATGAGGAAGTTGTGAGTGGCGAAACTGAGCTAGACTGTTCGCTGCCTTTAGAACTTAAACTGGTTTCAGAAGACGAAACACTTACCTACAAACTTTCTATTAGATATTTCACAGGGCTTCCAATTGTGTATATCAACACCGAAGATAAGAAACCTATTGAGTCGAAAGACGAGTATGTGAAGGGAAGTGTTCGTATTGTGTCAAACAATGTGAATGGAGTGCCAGATTTTGAGAGTGCTATGAAAATAAAGGGTAGGGGAAATTCTACTTGGGGTTTTCCGAAGAAGCCATACAAGATGAAGTTTGACTCTAAAGTATCTCTGCTTGGCGAACCAGAAGATAAAGAATGGGTGCTTCTTGCAAACTATACCGACAAGACACAAATTCGTAATGAAATAGCCTTTTTTATGGGTGAGTTGAGTTCTTTAGACTATACTCCACGCACTCATTATGTGGAAGTGGTACTAAATGGCGTTTACAATGGTACTTATCAACTTTGCGAACAACTGAAAATTTCAAAATCTAGAGTAAATGTGGGCGACGATGGTTATCTTTTAGAGGCGGATATGAAGGCAGCGGCAGATGATGTCACATTCAATGTAACTCATATTTCTCAAAGATTAAACATAAAAGACCCTGAAGTAGAGGTAGATAGCGAAGCGTACACCTATGTAGTAAATCATCTAAACTACATAGACGAAGTGTTGTTTTCAGATAATTTTGCCGACCCAGTCGAAGGATATGCAAAATATATGGATGTGTTGTCTTTTGTAGATTGGTATTTGATAAATGAGATAACAAAAAATCCAGATTCTAGATTTGATACAAGTTGTTATATGCACCTTTCTCGTGGTGGCAAACTCACAATGGGCCCACTTTGGGACTTTGACATTGCTTGTGGCAACATAAATTATCATGTGCTAGCTGCCGACCCAGAAGGTTTCTGGGTAAAAAGTGTGCCTTGGTATGTGCGTTTGTTTGAGGACCCTGCATTTGTAAGTCTTGTAAAAGAACGTTTTGCTTACTTTTATGGAAAACAAAATGAGATTTTTGCAGAAATCAACCGCAATGCAGAGTATTTGCAATACGCAGCAGTAGAAAACAACAACAAATGGGGTACGCTTTACAACTATACTTGGCCAAACAACGAGATTTTGGGCACATATCAAAGCGAAGTCCAAAATATGAAAAACTGGCTTATTCGCCGCTTTGAATGGCTCAACACAGCAATATCTGAACTATAAATTGTTTTTATTTCTACGTTTTAACAAAAAAAAATAATTATTTTCTTGCATTTATAAAAAAATGCAGTACATTTGTAACGTTTTTAAAGCACAAGATATGAAAAGATTCTTTACATACTTTTATTACTTTTTTTACTTTATCACAAAGTAGAACGGGTTTTGATGTATGTAAGTGAAAGAAAATAATTAATCAAATATATTGAATCCCGTTCTTTTTGAGCGGGATTTTTTTAATTTTATAGCCTTATGAAAAAAGTAGCCATTCAGGGAGTAGCAGGATGTTTTCACGACATCGCAGCCCGTCAGTTCTTTAAAGAAACAGGTGTAGAAACAATAGCGTGCGACACTTTTAAAGATTTGTTTGCTACAATAAAGAAAGATAACTCTATTCTTGGCGCAGTAGCCATAGAAAATACCATAGCAGGAAGTCTTCTTCCAAATCACAATATGCTTAAAGAGAGTGGTTTAACTATTCTTGGTGAAACAAAACTTCGCATAGAGCACAATTTGGTGGCAATGCCTGGACAAAAGATTTCAGACATCACAGAAGTGCTTTCTCATCCAATGGCACTAATGCAATGCGAAGATTTTCTTTCAAAATATCCAAACCTAAAGGCAGTTGAGGCAGAAGATACTGCAGCAAGTGCCAAAATGATAGCAGAGCAAGGCATTATGGGTAAGGCTGCCATCTGTAGCAAACTTGCAGCAGAAATTTATGGTCTAGAAATTTTGGCCGAAGGCATCGAAACCAACAAAAGAAACTTTACACGTTTCCTTATTGTGGCAGACCCATGGACAGCAGAAGATTACTTAAAAGACAAAACTGTAGACAAAGCATCTGTGGTGTTCACACTACCTCACGACGAGGGCGCATTAGCAAAAGTGCTATCAGTACTATGGTTTTACCATATAAACTTAACAAAAATCCAGTCGCTACCAATAGTAGGACGCGAATGGGAGTATCAGTTCTATATCAACCTAACGTTCTCCAACTATTTGTCCTACTCACAAGCCATGGATGCCATTCGCCCCTTCACGAAAGATTTACGAGTGTTAGGAGAATATGAGGCATATAGAGGATAAAATCCCGTGAAGAGCTCTACTCGCAATTTTTAATGTATCAATTTTAACAAAAATAATTTTTATAAACAAAAACATAAAAACACAATAATATGAAAGACTTACAACCAATTTTATTACCAGGAATGAGCACCGACCGTCCACTAATCATAGCAGGACCATGTAGTGCAGAAACAGAAGAACAAGTAATGGCCACAGCGCTAGAACTATCTAAAAACGGCATACCAGTGTTCCGTGCAGGCATCTGGAAACCACGTACCAAACCAGGAGGTTTCGAGGGAGTAGGAGTAGAGGGTCTTCCTTGGCTACAACGCGTAAAAGCAGAAACAGGTATGTTTGTAGGCACAGAAGTAGCTACAGCAAAACACATTGAAGAAGCCCTAAAACATGGCATCGACATACTTTGGATTGGTGCCCGCACCTCTGCAAACCCATTTGCAATGCAAGAAATTGCAGACGCACTTCAAGGAGTAGACATTCCAGTATTGGTGAAAAACCCAGTAAATCCAGACATTGAACTTTGGATTGGTGCAATGGAACGCCTTTACAACGCAGGCATTCGCAAACTAGGTGCTATTCATCGTGGTTTCAGCACATACGACAAAAAAATCTATCGCAACCTTCCACAATGGAATATTCCTATTGAGCTTCGTCGTCGTTATCCAAACCTTCCTATCATTTGCGACCCATCTCACATAGGTGGCAAACGCGAACTTATTGCTCCACTTTGCCAACAAGCCATGGACTTAGGTTTCGACGGCCTTATGATAGAATCTCACTGCAATCCAGACAAGGCTTGGAGTGATGCTGCGCAACAACTTACCCCAGATATTTTAGACTATGTCATTGATACATTGGTAATTAGAGATATGAAAAAAGAATCAGAAAGTTTAACAACATTGCGTAAGCAAATCGACTCTACCGACAACGAATTGCTTGAATTACTTGCAAAACGTATGAAAATTTCTCGTGAAATCGGTATTTTCAAGAAAGAACACAATATGCAAGTGCTTCAAACAGGCCGTTACGACGAAATTATGCAAAAACGCATTATCATGGGCGAACGCCTAGGTATGTCTGCAGATTTCATTCGTAAATATCTAGAAGCAGTACACGAAGAGTCTGTACGTGTTCAAATGGAAGTGATTAAATAAAAACTAAAAGCCGTGATAACACCAGCAAAAAGACTAGAAACAGTACAAGAGTACTATTTCTCACGCAAACTAAAAGAAGTGGCAGAAATGAATGCTAAAGGTCTAGACGTGATTAGTTTAGGCATCGGTAGTCCAGATATGCCACCTTCAGAAAACACCATTAAAAAACTCTGCGAAACCGCGCCACTACCAAATGTGCACGGCTATCAACCATACGTTGGCATTCCAGAACTTCGCCAGGGCTTTGCCGACTTTTACAAACGTTGGTACAATGTAGAACTAAACCCTGCTACTGAAATTCAACCACTTATAGGTTCAAAAGAGGGTATTCTACACGTTACACTTGCATTTGTAAACCCAGGCGAAAAGGTACTTGTGCCAAATCCGGGCTACCCAACATATTCATCACTTAGCACCCTTCTTGGTGCTGAGGTGGTATATTACGACTTAAAAGAAGACCAAAACTGGCAACCAGACTTCGAGGCACTAGAAAATATGGATTTGACCGACGTGAAACTAATGTGGGTAAACTATCCAAATATGCCAACAGGTGCTAACGCCAGCGTAGAACTTCTAGAAAAACTAGTAGCGTTCGCCAAAAAACATAATATTGTAGTGGTAAACGACAACCCATATAGTCTAATTCTAAATCGTAAACCATTGAGTATTATGCAAATAGAAGGTGCGAAAGATTGTTGTATAGAATTCAACTCCATGAGTAAAAGCCACAATATGCCAGGTTGGCGTGTGGGTATGATTGCCGCAAATCCTACATTTATTCAGTGGATTTTAAAGGTGAAATCAAATATTGACTCAGGTATGTTCCGTCCGCTTCAACTTGCTGCTGCAGAGGCACTTCACAACGAAGACTCATGGCACGAAGCTATGAATATCGACCTTTACGGCAAGCGTCGTGCTGTGGCAGAGCAAATTATGGATATTCTAGGCTGTACCTACGACAAAAACCAAGTTGGTATGTTCGTGTGGGGTAAAATCCCAGCAGAATTAAGTGATGTAGAACAACTTACAGAGAAAATTTTGCATGAGGCACGTGTGTTTATCACCCCAGGTTTCATTTTCGGAAGCAACGGAGCACGTTACATTCGCATCTCCCTTTGCGCCACCGAAGAAAAATTAAAACAAGCATTTTTAAGAATTAGGAATGTGGAATTAGGAATTAGAACGTACTGATGAACGTCAGTGAATAATTAACTTATTTCTCATTTCTCAACTCTCATTTTTTTAAATATAAATTGACTAATGAAGATATTAATCCTCGGTGCCGGAAAAATGGGCACATTTTTAACAGATGTATTGTGCATGCAGCACGAAGTGGCATTGTTTGATGTCAATCCAAAGAACCTTCGCTTCGTGTTCAACACATATCGTATGACCACATACGAAGAAATCCAAGAGTTTGAACCAGAACTCCTAATCAACTGTGTATCACTAAATCACACCATTGATGCATTCAATGCAGTGCTTCCATATCTGCCAAAATCTTGTATTATTTCAGATATTGCATCAGTAAAAACAGGACTGCCTGAGTTTTATGCAAATTGTGGTATGCGCTATGTTTCTACTCACCCTATGTTTGGTCCTACCTTTGCAAATCTTGAAGACCTTAGCACACAAAATGCTATTATCATTTCAGAGTCAGACCACATGGGCAAGGTGTTCTTCAAAGACCTTTACAATAGTCTGCACCTAAATATTTTTGAATACACATTCCTAGAACACGACGAAACCATTGCGTACTCGCTTTCTATTCCATTCGT
>JAXJWL010000049.1:0-13396 GCA_036308065.1 Paludibacteraceae bacterium | reverse complement strand
TAAATACCATTCACCATTAGTAACTGTAGAACCATTATTGGTTATATCTAATGTTGGCAATGTTAGTGCACTACCTGCACAAATAGCTGAAGGAGCTGTAATATTAGATATAGTCGCTTTACTATTAACTGTTAGTTTTGCAGAGTTACTATAGGCAACTGTACCATATGCATTAGTAGCTTTAACACGATAATAAGTTTTATCATCATTTTTTGTTGTTTCTCTTATAACATATGATGTAGCAGTTTCTCCTTCTATATCTACCCAATCAACATTATTTGTGCTTTTTTGCCATTGATATGTTTCTGCATTTGCAGCTTCTACCTTAAAAGTAACTCCACTTCCCTCACAAACTATTTCGTTTTTAGGATGAGTGCTAAAAGTAATTGGCAATATACTTACATTTAGAGTTGCAATAGTAGTAATAGCATACATACCACAAGGAATTGTATTTCCTTGATCCCTAGCTACTTTATATGCATCTTCAGATTTAGGAGCTACAACAACTCGATATTCTGTATTTGGTCTCTCAGGAACTACAGTTGCAGTAACCTTGTTAATACCAGAAGCAGGCTCGCCATTTACATTTAAAACTGGAGTCCAATCTTGAATATCATTTTTGTATTGCCATAAATAGAAAGGATTAGTCATTACACCACTAACCAATTCTGCTGTAAGTGTTTCTGGCTGTCCTGTTGTTAAAGTAATAGAAGTTAAACCATTAGAAGTTGTTAAGGTTGCCTTTGGTCTACAAACAGACAATTCAAGGTCATCTAAAAGAATATCATTACCATTTTGACCATAAGAAGCTAAGTTGATAAGTTGAATTGTAATCTCCCCATCTGTGTTTAATGTATCAGAATTAAACATAGCAGAAATTTGTTTCCAACCTTCATCGATTTTAATATCAGCAATATCTTTTCTACCAATAATAGTACCATCAGCACCACCCTTACGCAAAATAAAACGAGCCTTAATAGGGTCAGCATCGGAAATATTTGCCTTTGTAACCCAGGCACTAAAATTCACTAGGGTATTTGAACAAACTCCACTAACTGTTCTTTGGAACAAAACATCTGTTGAACTACCATTTCTACAGTCAAATTGCAACATACCACCATACTTACCATCTTTTAACCCGCCTTGAGTATGGTCATAATAGGTATTATACCACCATTTACCAGTATCACTATTACCGCAAGAACAAGTATTATCATAATCATTATCGTTCTTTGAAGAACAACCACTCCACCTTGGAGTTGCTACAATAGCATACTCTCCAGCATTTTTAATTTTTTTACATTCTGCAATATAATTGTAAGAGGTATAGAAGTTCTGCCCATCTATCTGATTATTTTGTTTACGTTTTGTTTCTCCATCTAGAGTACCAAAATCTTCAAAGAACAATGTAGTTTTTTTTCCGCATACTACAGCATCAGGAAGTGCATCTGGTAAGTCTTCTTCTTCATACGTAGACCAAGTACCAGTATTTTTACCATTATGTTTTGAATTTGGTTTAAATAAATTTTTACTTTCATCCCAAACTAAATCTTCTGTTTGGTTCCACTTTGCGCCCCAATCATTAGTAGGATTATTTGGATCCATACGACAGAATATAACATTTTTATGCGATTCACCTGAAGTAACAGTAAAAGAATAAATATCTCCTTCAACTTGCACTAAACTATACCACGTTGAATTAGAAGATCCATTACATAAGTATGCAGCAAATCTAGCGTTATCAGCCTTCCAATCTGAACCACTTGCATCAAAATACAATGTAACTCCACCAGTAATCGTAGCAGCCCAAGAACTACTACTAAAGGCTGAGCAAATTAAGAGTAAAAAAGTTACTCTTAAGAAATTAAGTAATCTTGTCTTTTTCATAATATTAATTTATTTTGTTTTATTTTTTATTTACTTGGATGCAAACGCTTTTACGCATAATCTCACAAATTTAAGATTTATTTACTTAAAGCACACAAAAAAATCTCCATTTCTGCATTGAAAGAGAGATTTTTAGTACAAATGTTAAAAAACTGCACACTATATTTATAATGTGCAGTTTGCTAGAGGCTTATAAAAAAGGGCTAACCACTTGTTAGCCCTAATCTTTTACATATTTCTTAATCTTATTTTTGTAAATGCTTGCTTGGTAGTAAGAGGGAAATCGGCTTGCATAATCCAACCAAAGTAACCTGGATCTTTTTTAAGAACCACTTCAGCAAGTTGACCTTTATATTTTCCAAAATTTATTACTTCCTGGCCTTTGTCATTATAAACTAGATGACCTGCAAAATCTACATTTTTGTTGTGAGAAGTAAATTCTGAAAGATAAGCCATGTCGTTTTCCAGGTCTGCATATTTGTCTAACTGACCTTTCAACACCTCGTATGTGGCACGAGTATCGGCAAGTGCATTATGAGCGTCTGTTAAATCTTTGTCGCAATAAAATTTGTATGCTGCCACTAAATTGCGTTGTTCTTTCTTATGGAAAATAGTTTGAACATCTATTTTTTTGCAACGTGAAAGGTCGATATCAGCACCTACTCTAAGAAACTCTTCTGCTAGAAGTGGTATATCAAATCTATTTGAGTTGAAACCTGCAATATCAGAGCCTTTAAAGTCTTTTACAAGCACACTTGCAAGTTCCTTAAAAGTGGGTTTGTCTGCCACATCTGCATCAGAAATACCATGAATAGCAGTTACTTCTGCTGGGATAGGCATTTCAGGGTTTACTAAATAGTTTTTTTCTTCTTCTGTGCCGTTAGGGTTTACTTTGATATATGCAATTTGCACAATTCTGTCTTTGCATACATCCAACCCTGTGGTTTCAAGGTCGAAGAATATAATAGGGTTCTTTAGGTTTAAGTTCATTTGAAATTGTTTAGTTAAAATTACTCGTTTTGCTAATGCTGTCTAAAGAATTAATTTTAAAAATTCTTTATATTACCATAGGGGTCACTAGCATAGTAACCTCAGACTCTTCACCTTGGTTTACAGGTAGTACCAACATTGGTCTGGTTTTGTCGATAAGTTTTAATTCTATTTCGGTAACAGGGCTAATAGCACTTAAGATAGCAAGCATTAAGTCTGAACGAATACCTAATTCGATGCTATCGATACCGTTAAGAGTACATTCTACATTTTCCTCGCCAGAAACTGAATAGTCTAAATCTTGACTTAGAAGGTGAATATTGTTTGAGGTAATAGACATACGCACTAGGTTTGTAGCAGAAGAACAAGCAGCTACACGAGTAAGAGCCACACGGAATACATCTGCATTTACAAATACAGAGATAGGCATTTCGCGAGGGATAACTGCTTTGTAATTTGGATAATTACCTTCTACTAAACGGCTTATTAACAAGTAGTTTGCAGACTTAAAGTAGATACTTGACGCATCAAATCTAATGTTTAATTCACCTTTGTCTTTTGCAAGGAAATTTTTAAGTGCACCAACACTTCTTGCAGGCCATACAAGACGTTTTGCATCTTCTGAACCAAGGTTGTTGTATTTCACCATAGCTAGTTTGTGAGCATCAGTTGCCACAAAGTACAAACCTTCTGGAGTAACATCAACACAAACACTTATCATAATAGGACGAAGTTCGTCGTTGCTTGCTGCAAATAGAGTTTTGTTTACACCTTCCATTACTGCATCAGCAGGAAGATTTAATTCTCTAGCATCTTCTGAAAGAGTTCGTGCTGCAGGATATTCAGATGCAGATTGACCTATATAGTTGTATTTTCCAGCAGATGATTTAATTTCAAGTGAATAACTACGTTCGTCTATAGTAAACACCAATGGTTGATTTCCAAATTTTGAAAGGAAACTAATTTGACTACCTAAAATAAGGAAACTACCCTCACCTTCTGGGTCTTCTACTTTCATTGAAGCAGTAAGGGTAATATCGCCATCAGAACCAGTTAGCGAAAGATTGTCGCCATAAAGGTCAAATTTTACGAAGTTGAAAACTGGTGTAATAGGTTTTGATGACATTACATGAAGGACTTGTTGAAGTCTTTCTGAAAATTCGGCTGAAGAAACTGTAAATTTCATTTTATTAATTAGGAATGAGGAATGAGGAATGTGGAATTACGTAAAACTACATCCATCACCCATATTAAACATTATTTGATTATTCTTTCTAAGTTAGGAGTGAGGAGTAAGATTGGTCATCAATACGTCCTAATTCCTAATTGTTCAAACTGCAAAGATAAAATTTTTAGTCAATATTTATTATTTCGTGTTTTGATTTTTACGAACAAATTGGAATATTAAAGAGAAAATTATTAACAATAAAACTGGAACAGTGATGCAAAACCACTTCCAAAACTCGCCATTTCTTGCAATTTTTTCTTTATCTAATATGCGAAGACTTATTTTTTTATTTCTCAATTGCATCCAATCGCCATCATCTGCAAGGTAATTTACTGCATTTAACATAAAGTCGTTATTACCAAATTGCACCTTCATATACTTGTCGTAACCCAAAGGAAGCGGTTCGTAACCAGAAGCAAAACCTTGCAACGAGTTGAGTACAATAGAGCCATCTGCCACAACTAGCATTTTGGTATCAACACTTTCTTTTATTGGTTTAACACCGCCAGTAACTATGTTTTCAGGAGCAAGTCTATTTGCATAAACAGACTTAAATTTGCCTTCAAGTAGCACAGCCACAGGCATATATGAGTATGCAAAATATGGAGATTCTGGAGAAAGATTTACTATATCCGCCCTTAAAGACATAGGAGCTTTTTCAAGTGCTGTTTTAGACGAAGAGCACAACAACACTGTACCTTTATTTATAGAATCATTCTCACCCACCTTTTCTATATAAGAAGAAAACTCAGCCTTTACAGGAGCAATATTTCTTGTAATAGCATGGTTTGGCATTGGCATTAGAAGCGGACTATAATACCAAGGCATAGGCACAAAATTTGGAGTTTGACCCTCTAGCGAAGTGTTGATTGGCACTGTACCACATTGCACATCGAGTAGCATCATAGGCTGTATGCGCACCCCGTATGTAAACAACTGGTCGGTCAAGTTCAAATCGTTTGGTTTACCTACCTCGTCATTTGTTGCCACACCATCCACAAGCCAAATCACACGTCCGCCACGCATAATATATTGGTCTAGAATGTATTTGTCAGACTCTGAAAACTCAGTTTGAGGTTCGGCAATAATCACTACTTTATAGTCGTTTAAAATATTTGGGTCGCTACCCAACACTCCTCTATCTACTTGATAATAACGAGATAAACTTTCTGTAAGACTATATACGAAATGTTCTTCAGCCTCGCCATGACCTTCAAGGAAAGCCACTTTTATCACATCTTTTTGAGTTAAAATACGCAACGCATCTGTAAATGCATATTCAAGATTTTCGATAGAAGAATTTAAGTTTTCCTCACCAGAACGACCAGCAATATTTTGCAAAAGTGGCACGGCAATAGTATCGCCCGCACAAGAAACCACAGCCCATGGGAAAATCACTTTTTGCAGAGTATTACCATTTTTGTCATAATCGTGCACCATAGTTGGTGAAATCCCCCTACTCTGCATCTTAGACATTATTTGGTTTCTTTGTTTTTCAGAAATTGCCTCGGCAAGAGGGTCGGTAAATTCCACATTAAGCCCCACATTTGCATATCGGTCCATTTCGTCTAGCAGATATGCAACAGATTTTTTGAGTCTTAAAAATCCAACATTCATATCGCCCTCAAGGTAAACATCCACCTTAACTCCATTTTCTTGATTTTCAAGAAGTTGCTTTGTACTATCTGATATACTATGACGTTTTTCGGCAGTTAAGTCGAGTCTTAAAACCACGTTAGACACCAAAAGATTTGTCATTAAAAGCACCAACGATACTATCATCAATCTCAATGAAAACTTTTTTCTAAACGTGATTAGAAGGAAGAATTGACTAAAAGTGATAAAATACCAAATATCAGAAAAATCTATCACCCCACGACTCATAGAATCGTAGTGATATGCAATACCCATTGAGGAAATAAAATCTTTTACATTTACATTTGATGGGATAAAAGATAGCATTTCAAAGCCGTAGTAAAACACGAAACATAGGAAAGCGGAACCAACAAATGAAATGATAGGATTGTCGGAAAGCGACGAAAAAAATATGCCAATTGCAGTGTAAAGACAGGCTAAAAATATTAGTCCTATAAACGAACCAAAGAATCCTCCAAGGTCGACATTTGCAAACGGAGTACCAAGATAACAGACTGCTAATAAGTAAAATAGAGTAAACAGCAGACTTATAAGTGCAATAATTAGCGAAGCTAAATATTTTGAAACTACTATACTAAAAGGATGTATAGGACGTGTACGAAGTATTTCTACAGTACCTTGCCTATATTCGTCGGAGAACGTTCTCATGGTAATGGCTGGAATAAGGAATAAAAACAGCCATGGTGCTAGTGAAAACAAACCATCTAGATTTGCATAACCACCCCATAAAACATTGTTTTCTCCTGGTATTAGCCACAAAAACGCTGCAGTAAGGATTAAATATACTGCTATCACAATTGGTCCCGTTAGTGTAGAAAAAAACGATCTTAATTCTTTCTCTAAAACTGCAAACATCTGCGCGTTCTTTTTAATAGTTTATTACAACGTTTACAAATTCATCGCAAACGAAAGGCAAATATAGTAAAAATAATTAGGTTTGGAAAATTTTCATTATATTTGTGGGTCATTAGAAAATTATGAAAAAATACCTATTATATATACTACTTTTATTTTGCACAGCTCTACAAGCTGCAGATTTTGCTCCTTATAAAATCAAAGGGCAATTTATTGGTGGTTGGATTTATCCACACGACGCAAGCATAATAAAACCACTTACCAAAGGACCTGTTTTGGGTGGAGAAATAGCCTTTGAACTTGCCTCAGACGGCAGTAAACAATGGCAAAAAGACTTCAATATGCCAGACTTGGGCTTTGCGCTACAAGTTTTAGACCTTGGCAACCCACAGATTACAGGACAAATGATTTCACTATATCCATATATCAACATACCTATGGTAAATAGTGAAAAAATACGTTTCAATGCAAAAATGGGTATGGGTGCAGCTTTTGCAACTAAACCATGCGACCTAGATGCTGCCATTGCCGACCCTCGTGCCATAAAACAAAAAGCAGCAGACTACAATTTCGCTATTGGCGGTGTGTTTAACTTCGCCATTTCTGCTGGTTTAAACATAGAAGTACCTGTGCACAAGAATGTTAGCCTTACAGCCGACGTAATGTTCAACCACATTTCTAGTGCCAGCACAAGCCAACCAAACGCTGGACTTAATATGTTTAATGGGTACTTAGGGGTGAAATACTTATTTAATGAGGAATTAGAACGTGTTGATGACCGAGAGGGAATAATTAGGAATGAGGAATTAACTAAGAATACAAACTATAACATCCCAAACAAACAAGAAACAAATAATCAAACAAAAACACAAATTAAAACAGACAAAGAAAATTCAACTTCTCACTCTTTGAAACGTTGGAGCGGCGAGGTGATTTTGAGCGGCGGATTTAAGAAATTGTATTACAAAGACAGCAAATATTTTGGCACTGCGAGTTTAAATCTTGAAGGGTATTATCACACTTGTCGTCAACACAGAATTGGCGTAGGTTTAGACCTATTTTACGATGGTGCATACGCACAAACTGTGGCACAAGATGCTTCTGGCAAGTATTATTGGACCGACGAAAACACATATTTCGGCAGAACATTTACCCCTAACAACAATTTTGAAAACAAATTGAGACTAGGTTTAAACATTGCCAACGAACTTACAATAGGCAAAGTTGGCATTTTCTTCCATTTTGGTCTTTACCTTTACGACCCTGTAAAAAACATGGAGCCGGGAGGAGAAATTTTGGAGGCGCTTAATAAAGGTGAAACACCAAAGAAAAAAGGATTTATTTACCCATACGACATAAACAAAGAAGATGGTTGGAACTACTTCCGTTTGGGTATGAAATACCACTTTACAGAACATTTTTTGGTTAACCTAAGTTTTAAAACCCATTTACAAAAAGTTGAATTCTTTGAATTGGGAGTTGGATATGCGTTTTAGTTCCTAACACGGACAATGCGCTATTCCCTATGGTCATCAATTCGTCGACAGGCTCAGCAACCGTGCACGCATTGTCCCTACAAACTAAATTACTAATGAAAAAATTAATTATCATAATAAGTGTAGCCGTAGTTGCCATTGGTGCTACTATTGCGGGTATTGTATCTTTAAAATCTAACACAATCTCCAAAGAAACAGACATTTACAGCAGTTTCCCAGAGGTTCCTGTAAGTATTGTTCAAATAAACAATATCGACAAACTTACCCAAGCCTTGCTATACAACAACAATTATTGGCAAGACCTCAGCCATCTAGAACAACTTAAGACAATAAACACTGTTTTCACACTTGTAGATTCGCTAAAGGAAACAAATCCCGACATCAGTAGCGTGCTTCAAAACAGAAAATTGGTTTTGAGTACTTATGCCAACGGAAAACACCTTTGGAGTACACAAGTATCAGACAATGAACAACTTGCTATCAAATCTCTACTTTCAGAAAATCTGTCAAACAAACTATATTTTGCATATCCTGCAGATATTCTTCTTATTTCCGACGATAAAGCATTGATAGAAAAATCTATTTTACAAATCTCGTCTGAAACTTCGCTAATGGACGCAGAAGAAGGCTTCAACAAGATAAAAGACTCTGCAGGCGAAGGCGCTTTAGTAAACTGGTTTGTAAATATAAAATCATTGCAAAGTACTATAAATGAATCGTTTAAAGAAAAATTCAATCTAGACGACATAAATCATTACGCACGTTGGTGTGGATTTGACATTGAAACCCTTGAAGACAAAATTGTGGTAAACGGCTTTGCAGAAAGCGGTGGCGATCAAGACTTTTTAAGTGCATTTTCTGCGCAAGAATACACTCTAAACACCCTTACAAGTCGCATGCCATACAATACCTATTTCTTTAAGCACTATGCGCTTTCCGACGTAGATGAATACACACAAGCAGTAGATAGTTTTGCAAGCAAACACGAATTAGGCTACAACGCATACGGCAATTTAGTATCACTTGAAACCAACACAGGCGAAAATCCTCTACTATTTTTCCGTCAGTTTTTCGATGGCGAAATAGCTTACGGACGCAATCCTATGAACGAATTTGTAATAGTAAAACTTTTCTCACCACAAGAAGCGGCAGAGAAGTTAAACTATATGGTAAATGACAAAGATAGCGAGGCTAAACTCATCAAAAAGAACGGTTTAGACATTTATCATTTCAATCAAAATGGCTTTGCGGCATGTGTTTTTGGTAAACAATTTTTGCTAGAAAACGAATACATGACCATAGTGGACAATAAACTTATTATTGCTCCAACTATAAACTTTTTAACCTATATAGCATCGCGCAACGCAAATACTCAGACCTTGCAATGCGCGCCAAACTTTAGAGATGCAAACAAGACTCTTTTGAGCATAGCAAACTTGTCTTTTTATGTGAATATTCCATACGTAATTCGCAACGCAAAAGAGTTTTTCTCAGATGACTTCACAGCAACAATAAAGAAAAACGAAAATCTTTGGAAAAACTTCTCAACTTTCTGTCTACAAGCAGAAAACTCGCCTAACGGCAACACATTCCAACACTTTTTCTTGCAATATGATAGGGTGTATGAATTAGGAATTAGGAATGAGGAGCTAGGAATGAGGAATGAAATAAATCAAACCAAAAATAACATTGAGCAAGAAACAGACGAAACAATTAATACGAGTAATTCTGATAATAACGATTCTAAAAATGTTGTAGATAATCAGAATACAGAATTAGTAATTCCTAATTTTTCACATACGTTCAACAGTACGTCCTCATTACACATTCCTAATTGGAGCGTAGCGCTCGATGCTCCTGCTATTATCAATCCGCAGATAGTGAAAAACCACTACAACGGTGAGGATGAGATATTTATACAAGACGAAAACAACCAAATCTACCTTATTTCTAACAGCGGAAAGATACTTTGGAAGAAATCTATCGACGGCAGCATTATAGGTAACGTTCACCAAGTGGATATGCTTAAAAACAACAAACTCCAAATGGCATTCGTAACCGAAAAAAAACTTTACATTGTAGATAGAAACGGAAATAACCTAAAAAATTATCCTAAAACACTATCTAAGAAAGCAATCGTTGGTCTTAGCGTGTTCGACTACGATAAAAATAAAAATTATCGTTTTATGATTCCTACAGCAGAAGCCGACGTGCTACTACTAAATATGCAAGGCAAGATGCCATCTGATTGGAATTTTACTAGCACAGCAGACATCACTACCCCACTGCAATATTTCAGTATTAAAGGTAAGGACTATATTGTTACTGCCAACAGCGAAAAAGCCCTAATTGTAAACCGACGAGGCGAAAATAGGGTTATACCAAAGGACGACACAAAAGGCATTAAAACAAGTTTCTTTGCTGATGCAGTTGGCTCACAAGATAGACTTGTTACCGCAGGCGAAAATGGAAAAATCCTATTTATTTACACAAACAATCAAGTACAAGAGACTGTTATAAAGGGCTTTGCGAAAAATTTCGACTTTACTTTGTACAAAGGCAGAGCAGGAAATTATTATATGTTCTACGACAAAAACGGTTTTGAAGCATACGACAAAGACTTCAAAATTTACCTTAGAGACAATAGCATTTCTGGTGGCGAAAAACCTGTAATGCTTGCCTCAGGCAGCAAACTAGCCACTTTCGACACCAAGACTCGCACTTGGGTGCTTCACAACCTTGTAAACTACCGCAAAGCATACGCTCGCTATAGTGCAAGCTCAGCCCTAGGCTACTTTGGCACTGTAAAACCATACAAAGAAGATTGCCTCATCACCACAAATGGAAATAAAGTGGAGTTATACAAGTGAGGTGTTAGGAGTTAAATATTTTATTGTTTATAAATAATTCCTAATTCCTCATTCCTAATTCCTAATTATTTATTAACTTTGCAAATTGAATAATTTATATATATCATGATAGTATTTTTTAAGACTCCTGCCAATACCATTTTGGCTGTAGATACAGAAATGAATTTCGTTGCAGAAGATGCAAATAAACTATGTTGGTTATTTGACAATGCAGAAATTCTTAGTGAAACTGAAATTAGTGGCGAATTCATTGGCCCACGCCGTGAAATGATTACTCCATGGAGTACAAATGCTGTAGAAATTACCCAAAACATGGGTCTAAAAGGCATTAAACGTATAGAAGAGTATTACGTAAACACTGGCGACAGCAGTTTTGACCCAATGTTGCAACGTAAATATTCTGGTCTAGACCAAGAATTATTTACCATTAACAAACAACCAGAACCTATCGTTTATATCGAAGACATCGTTTCTTACAACCAACAAGAAGGTCTTGCACTAAACGAAGACGAAATAGCATACTTAAACGGTATTGCAGAAAAACTTGGCAGAAAACTTACTGATAGTGAGGTATTTGGTTTCTCACAAGTAAACTCTGAACACTGCCGTCACAAAATCTTCAACGGTCTTTATGTGATAGACGGTGAAGAAAAAGAACTATCATTATTTAAATTAATCAAGAAAACTTCAGAAGAAAATCCAAACCGCTTAGTGTCTGCTTACAAAGACAATGTGGCTTTCAACGAAGGTCCAAAAATCCAACAATTTGCTCCAAAAAGCGGTGACAAACCAGATTTCTTCGAAATTACAGAAATTGATTCAGTTATTTCTTTAAAAGCTGAGACACACAACTTCCCTACTACAGTTGAGCCATTCAACGGTGCTGCTACTGGTACTGGTGGTGAAATTCGTGACCGTCTAGGCGGAGGTAAAGCTTCTCTTCCAATCGCAGGTACTGCAGTGTATATGACTTCATATCCACGTCTTGAAGCAGGTAAATCTTGGGAAGAAAACATTAAAGAACGTAACTGGCTATACCAAACTCCAGAACAAATCCTTATCAAAGCATCAAACGGAGCTTCAGACTTCGGTAATAAATTTGGTCAACCACTTATCTGCGGTTCTCTTCTTTGCTTCGAGCACGAAGAAAACAACAAACAATATGGTTTCGACAAAGTTATCATGCTTGCAGGTGGTGTAGGTTTCGGTACAAAACGCGATGCTCTAAAAGGCGAACCAGAACCAGGAGAAAAAGTAGTAGTAATAGGTGGTGACAACTATCGCATCGGTATGGGCGGTGGTGCAGTTTCTTCTGTTGACACTGGTCTTTATGCTAACGCAATTGAGCTAAACGCTGTGCAACGTGCCAACCCAGAAATGCAAAAACGTGCAGCAAACGTGATTAGAACACTTGCTGAAAGCTCAAACAACCCTATCGTTTCTATCCACGACCACGGTGCAGGCGGTCACTTAAACTGCTTATCAGAACTTGTAGAAACTACTGGTGGTAAGATAGATATGAGCAAACTTCCTATCGGTGACCCTACTCTTTCTGCAAAAGAAATCATCGGTAACGAGAGCCAAGAACGTATGGGTCTTCTTATGAAAGAAGAAGATTTAGAACTTGTAAAACGCATTGCAGACCGCGAACGCGCTCCTATGTACGTGGTAGGTGAAACTACTGGCGATATGAACTTTGTGTTTGAACAAGCAGATGGTGAAAAACCTATCAACCTACGTCTAGACTACATGATTGGTAAACCACCAAGAACTGTTATCACAGACAATACTGTAAACGAAACATACGCAAATGCAAGCACAAATGCAGACAAGATAGAAGAATATCTTAAAAATGTGCTTAGCATGGAACACGTGGCTTGTAAAGACTGGTTAACAAACAAAGTTGACCGTTCTGTAACAGGTAAAATTGCACGCCAACAATGTGCAGGTGAACTTCAACTTCCATTAAACGACTGTGGTGTAGTTGCACTAGACTACCAAGGTAAAGAAGGTATCGCAACTTCTATTGGTCACGCTCCTATCGCAGCACTTGCCGACCCAGCTGCTGGTTCTGTTCTTGCTATTGCAGAATCACTTACAAACATTGTTTGGGCTCCACTAAACGACGGTATCAAAGGTGTTTCACTTTCAGCAAACTGGATGTGGCCTTGTAAAAACGAAGGTGAAGACGCACGTCTTTACAAAGCTGTAGAAGCATGTAGCGATTTCGCTTGCGAACTTGGTATCAACATCCCTACAGGTAAAGACTCACTTTCAATGACTCAAAAATATGGCGACAAGAAAGTATTCTCTCCTGGTACAGTAATTATTTCTGCAGGTGCAGGTGTAAGCGACGTGAAAAAAGTGGTTTCTCCAGTACTTGTAAACGACAAACGTAGCAACATTTACTATAT
>JAXJWL010000048.1:0-10714 GCA_036308065.1 Paludibacteraceae bacterium | reverse complement strand
TTGACTTTGCAGGTAGGGTAAAAGTAAAAGACCAAGCACTCAGTGTGGCAAATCTATCCACATCTACCCAAGTGGGCAAAATGGCTATGCACCTAAGTTATTTGTGTAAGGATGTGAAATCTGCAGAAACTGCCTTTGCGCTCAACATGGATAGCGTACAGATAGGCGAACTAGTTACAGCACTGCCAGAGTTAGACTCTATTATGCCAATGCTTCGTTCGTTTAAAGGTAGCGTGGCATGCGAGGCATCTATGGTCGCTCAGCTAGATTCTGCTATGAATGTGGTGTTACCTTCTGTAAACGCAGGTGTATTGCTAAAAGGTGACGACCTAGTTCTTCTCGACGGTGAAACCTTCACAGAAATTGCCAAAATGCTTATGTTTAGCAAAAAAACAGAAAACGTCATCGATAGTGTTTCAGTGGAGCTCCTTGTAAAAAACAACGAGATAGAAATCTATCCATTTATGGTGTCTATGGATAAATATCGACTAGGAATTGGTGGTACTCAAGGCTTAGACGAAAGTTTCAACTATCATATAGCCTTGCTAAACCCTATCAGACTAGGACTAGATGTCTACGGCAAAGACTTCGACAACATCAAGTTTAAACTAGCAGGAGTGAAGTTTAAAGACTCCAACACCAAAATAGGCAAGGGTGGTGTCCTAATCCGCGAAGACGACGTCAACCTAAGGTCCATCTTCCACAACAATGTAGTGGAATCGATATTAAACAAAAATAAGTAACTTATTTTTAATTAGGAGTTAGGATTTTTTTGACCAGCGAGAGTTAAGCTTTGCCGAATGTTGCGTGTAAGTGAGAGCAGAAGCAAAGCTTGCTTTGATTATGCTGAGCGTGAGCAACTTCAGCGAAGCTAAAGCACCCGTAGGGTGCAATTGATTTGTAACCCCGTCTTTAGCGAAGCGTAAGGCGGGGAATAACCCTCTCCTCCCAAGGGCACCCCGTAGGGGTGCAACCCTAGGTAGGCATTAAAATGATATACAGTGAAACACGCCCGTAGGGTGTGAATCTTAATTGTAGGCAGGTGTCAGAGGAGCGTAGCGACGGCGACGCCTGTGTAAAACGCCCCCTTTAGGGCACCCCGCAGGGGTGCAACCGAGCGTAAGCGAGCGAAATGTAAATTAATAACAAAATAAATAATTAACAACAATGGAAAAGAAAATACAAGCAGAACTAATGTCTGCAATGAAAGAAAAAAACGCTGAAAAAACCACAGCAATCCGCGAAATCAAAACCGCAATCATGAAATTCAAAACCTCTGCCGAATATAAAGGCGAGTGCACCGAAGCAGATATTTTAGGCCTAATCCAAAAAATCTCAAAACAACACAAAGAATCTGCCGACATGTACGCCGCCGCAGGTCGCGAAGACCTAGTAAAAGAGGAATTAGCACAACTAGAATACATCAACTTCTTCCTTCCTAAAATGATGTCAGAAGAAGAAACCGCAGCAGTTCTAGACAAAGCAATCGCCGACCTAGGAGCCACTAGCGTAAAAGACATGGGCAAAATCATGAACTACATGAAAGAAACCTACCCAAACCAATACGACGCCAAATTCGTCGGCACCTACGTCAAATCAAAATTCTAAAAATATTCTCAATACAATTAGAGGTCGCACCTTTCTGATGCGACCTCTGTTATTTAACTCTCTTTTGGTACAATATCGTTTAAACCCCTAAATTTTTCACCATTCACATAATAATATGATATTTCTCATTTCCTAAAAGGGAAATAAAGAATGGATAAAAATGGATTTTGGAAATGAGAATTGGAAACGAGAAGTTATAAGTAATTATATTTCAGGTATTTATGTCATTGCCTAAATAGGTAATAAGAGATAGAATCCTCAGTCCATATAGGAAATGAGGATTCTTATTTAAAATCTTGCGCTATATATTCTAGTTGTTCCTCTTAAAATGTTCTACTTGCTCCATAACTTGGTCAAACACCTCGTCATTAAATTGCGGAGGATAACCAGCTTTAACTAAGCAGAAAAATAATTTCTGATTTAGGTCTGCTCTAACATTTGAGTTATTTAACCAATCTGTAAATGATGACTGAACATCTATAAGTTCTTTTATCTTTTGAGCAAGAGCCTTGCATTTATCGTTAATAATTAGACCTCCAATATTTTTATCATCTCCATAAACAAAATTATGTTTATCACGTAGATGCATCAAAATGTCATAGAAGGCTTTTTCTTCAAATGTAAGTCCCAATTTTCTGAAACTTTCTTTATTTTCACCTAATTCAGCAAGAATCTTTAAAGCCTGCTGAGTAGCATTTTTGATAATTTCTTCAATAGCCTCATTTTGAGCAGCAGATGCTTCTTCTGGAGTTAGACTTGTTTTACGGTTATAATATTCTTCCAATGTCTTTTTTAGCAAATCTTCGTATAGTTCTGCAGCAATTTTATTGGTCTTTTTGTATTCTCTGATAGACCTACGAAGAAGTTTTACAAGCACCTCTAATTTTGTCGCAGGTAATTTTAAATTATCAAGTTGTGCTGCAAATTCAGGACTGAAAATATCTTCCTCTACATCTGTCTCAAGTATATTAACAACAGAATTACATTTAAGAGCATCTGCAACCATTTTCTCTACAGCCCTATTCATACTTTCGGTATCGTGAACTTCGCCAGAAGTTTTGCGTATATACGAAGCAACTGCCATGAAACATTGAGATAACGACAAAGTTTCATTATCAAGTGCATTTGCAGGTTGGCAAATATCATACGCAGCACGAAGTCGCTTAATATGAGCCATAAAGAATGTTGTAGCACCAACCAATTTTGGTCTCGCGGCGCCTTCTCCTAATGAAACATTAAGTTGCTCTGTTAGTGTTAATATATAATTAGCGGCAGAAGACAAACATTCTAAACGTTCCAATGGTTTTGTATCTGGATTTGTAAATGGTGAAATATCAAAACCAACAAATAGTTTCTTGATAATATCTAATTCTACAATTAGTGCTTCTAATGCTTGTTTTACATCATCGTCACTTGGAATTGAAGGTGTGTCTCCGCCATAACCTTTCATTGCTCTTTGCATGTTTTCGTGTATACCAATGTAGTCTATAATGTAACCACATTTTTTTGTAGAATACTTGCGATTTACACGGCTAATAGTTTGTATTAGTGTATGTTTTTGTAATGGTTTGTCGTTATACAAATAAGTTAGGCAAGGAACGTCAAAACCTGTTATCCACATATCTACTACAATTACTATACGAAAGTTTGAATGCTCCATTTTGAAGGCATCATCCATTTTCTTATTGCGTGATTTCTCACCAAGATAATCATACATTTCTTTTGGGTCATTACTGCCTCGTGTTGCCACCATTGCAATGGTAGGCATTAATGGAAGTTTCTTTAATTCTTCTTCTGTGCGAAGTGAGTCGTTTGGAGATTTCTTTTCCTCAAACCATTCTGGTTTTAATTTTTTGAATTTGCATAGTAAATTATAACCTATGTGTCGCTTACTACAAACTATCATTGCCTTTTGCACAATATCAGCGTTATTGTCGCATGCTTTTGTGTAGTGTTCAATAATATCCTTAGCAAGTCTTTCTAGTCGTTCATCATCACCTAAAATAACTTCCATTGCACTCATAGCTTTCTTGCTTGCCACAACATCATCTTCTGTTGCACCTTCATCCGCACATTTTTTGTAGAAGGCATCAATTGCTTTTACCTTTTCACTATCAAGTGTTACGTTAGCAATTCTAGGAATATATTTCAGTGGAACAGTTACTTCATCATCTACAGCTTGTTGCATTGTATATTGGTCAATAATCTTACCAAATACATGAATAGTTTCTTCAATTGGAGTTCCTGTAAAACCTACGAAAGTAGCGTTAGGGAAGGCACAGCGTAAGTGCTCGGCGTATGGTTTTGTGATAAATGCTCCTATATCTTCTGCACTTAGTGAGTCTTCAGACTTTTTACCATCTTTAATTTTAAGTTTCTTATTTAGGCGAATTTGTGTTCTGTGTGCTTCGTCAGAGAAGCATATTATGTTTCTTCTTTTATTTAACTCACCTATTTCTTCGCAGAATTTTTGAATAGTACAAATGAAGAATCCACCAGATTTTCTTTTTGAAAGTTCATTACCTAAATTTTTTCTATCAGGTATGATTTGAACGACACCATTACTCAAAAAAGTCTCGGAGCGAAGAAATAATTTCCCAGCCTGAGTCTGTAAGTCGTCACGGTCTACAATCATTACAATAGTAGGTGAACCCAATTCTTCGCAACGCAATGATAGTTGTCTAGCAAGGAACATCATAGTGTAGGTTTTTCCACAACCTGTTGCACCAAAATAAGTACCACCTTTACTACTTCTTTCAATGTAAGCATTTCGCACGCTCTCTCTAAGTAGTCGCGTAGCAAAAAACTGAGGATAACGACATACTATTTCTTCCTCTTTTGTATATGATTCATCAGGGAAATATACGTAGTCTCGTAAAATTTCTAGGAAACGATTAGGTTCGTAAACACCTGCAACGATGGTCTTAACTTGGTCAATGCCTTTTTGCGCAGCAGGGTCTTCATTTCTTACTTTTTTCCATGCGTAATAGTGCTCGTATGGGGTATAAGTGGTTCCTAGTTTTGTATTATTTATTGTAGCATCACTAATACAAGAAAGAGGACAGTAACGAAGTAGGTGAGGTATATCTCTTTTATAGCGTGTATGTATTTGCTCGTATGCATTAGCTATGGTAGCATTAATATCGGTTGGGTTTTTCAACTCAAAAATACATAGAGGAATACCATTAATAAATAGCATTACATCGGGAATACGAATGTCATTTTTCTGACCGTATCCTACCTCGAACTGATTTACGCAGCGATAGATATTATTCGTATTTTGGTCTTCAAAATCAATATACTCAATATCAAAAATCTTACCATCTATTTGGCGAATATAGCGAAAGCCATCACAAAGTAAATTGAAAGTATTACGCAACAACTCAAAGTCAGTTTGTCCACTAGTATGACGAAGTTTATTTATGATACTTTCAACGTCACTATATGTTAGTTCGTTGTAGCGCTCTTGTAGGTAAGTTTTAAGGTCGTCATTTAGTAACACTTCGCGATTGTTTCGATGAATATCTCCACCGAATGTATATTCCCAACCTTGCTCTTTAAGTAAATCAATTAGGGCTTCTTCATAATCACTTTCGTAATACTTTCCTATCATAATAATAGATTTTATGAGTTAGCAGCTCTTTGCACCAATGCAGGACAAAGTGTTTTTAGTTTCTCTCTTGCTTCTTTGGCAATCTTCTTTGCCTCTTCAAGACAATTGTATACATTTACAATAGATTGTTGCACTTCAAGAGGAGGAAGAGGGATTTTATATTCACATAAATTCTCTTCTTGTAGGAATTCGTATGCGCTTCCAACTGATTTCCAATAGACGAAACGACCAAATTCTTTCCTTTTTAACCATAAAAAAAGATATTTAGGAAGTAGTTGATACTTGAATTTTTCTTTTATCTCAAATGCATTATATACTGGTGAGACAACACAGTCCTCGTCTTCTCTATAAGCAATAGCAACATTCTCATTGTTTAACTGTGTACAGTATGCAAATTGTCCTTGTCTAACGATTATTCTTGATGATAAATCAGAATTTGAGCGTTGTGGAGTAATAAACTCTTTATTTATATTTATACCTTGTTCTAACGTAATTTTGCAATCATTATTTTTTTCTTTATAGATATCTATGTAATCACCAAGTTCCACTTCTGGATATTTATTCTTGCAATCAACAATAAATGCTTCGCATGCTTTGCTTAGAGGCTCAATCAATGCTTCATTTTGCTCTGCAAGTGCCTTTTGACCATTGTAGGTATCGACCAATTCTTGTTGCACTTTAGGGTCTGGTAGTGGAATTTCAATATCACAGAATCTATCCCAATCTAGATTTGAGCGTACACTACTATCACTTAAGAACCAACCATACCTATCCATCTCTAGTCTATTGAATTGAATGAATAGATATTGTGGGATAATTGCAGAAGTGTCTTTTATCTTGAATGTAGTATATGCTGGTGAAATAAGAATAGGTGTTGTTTGGTCATAAAGTGCAATTCTAATGCAAATGTCTCTACCTGTTTGCATTCCACTAAAAACAAAATCGTTATAGTTAACAATTTTATATTTAGTATTATCAAGCTCATTTGTATTAGCAATAGTAGGCATAAATGTTTTATCTTTATTTATACCATAAAATGTGTAATTATAACCTAGAGAATTTCGTTCTTCAAAAGGTTCTATATAATCCCCAAGTCTAACCCACTTTACACTACTTGCACTCATATCCCAATTGTTTTAATGCATTACGTAAGGTTTCGTCGTTTTGTTTTTGACGACGCAATAGATCAGATACAGTAGTTGCAGTCTCTGATAAGACTTTGTTATAGTCAATGTTAGTATCCCTATCAATAAATTCAATATATCGGCTAGGAACAAGTGAGAAATTACTTTCTTTTAATTCTTTAAATCTTACAGAACGATACAGTTCTGGTTCTTCATAATGAGTTCCGTCAGTTCCTTCTGTTTGCCAGTCAAAGTATATTTTAGCTGCTCTATTAATTTGTTCAGCACTTAACTCTACTTTTTTCTTTTGTTCATTTTTAACTGGATTGTCAATCCATTGGCGTAAGTCCATAAAAAGGATTTCGTTTTCGCGATTTCTTAGATTACGTCCATGCCACATTCCGCCTTGTTTGTTCTCGTTAAGTATCCAAAGGGTAACAGAAATGTCTGTGGTATAGAATAATTCTCGTGGAAGAACTACTATTGCCTCAATTTTGTCATTTTCTATAAGTTTTTTACGAATTTCTATTGCATCTTCGTCACCTAATGCTCCATTGGCTAGTAGGAAACCTGCCACTCCTTTACCTTTCTTCAGTTTTGATAGAATATGAAGAATCCATGCGTAGTTGGCATTGCCTTCTGGTGGAGTGTCATAATCTGCCCATATACTATTATCGCAATGAGGTCCTTCGTACCATTTCTTTAAGTTAAAAGGCGGGTTAGCCATAATGTAGTCGAAGTAGAGACCTTTGTGCATGTCAATTGTAAATGTAGAAGCATTTTTCTCTCCTAAATGATGAGAAATACCACGAACTGCAAGGTTCATTTTTGCAAGGCGGAATGTTGCAGGGTCTTTTTCTTGACCATATACATTCACCATCTTAATATCGCCACTTTTTGCCTCAACATATTTAGCACATTGAATAAACATACCACCAGAGCCACAACAAGGGTCGTAAAGTGTGCCATCAAAAGGTTCAATGAAAGCTGCAATTAACTCAACTATATCATGTGGTGTATAGAATTCGCCGTCTTCTTTTGTAGCATTTACAGCAAAAGATTTTAAGAAATACTCATAAACACGACCTATCAAGTCTTTTTCCTCACCAAAGGCTTTATGAGAAATTTTATTGATTTCGTCAACAACCTTTTTGATTACATTTGGTTCAAGGTTTATAGAAGAAAATAGACCTAAACGTACACATCCTTTTAAAGATTCACCACTATTATTAATTGCTTGAAGTGCATCGTCTAATGTTGTATTCAGTTTGGTTGAAGCAATGTTAATAATATAATTCCAACGGGCTATTTCTGGAACATAAACTACATTTTGGTATCTATTAGGTGAATTTAAAAATGCTTCAATGATTGCCTCATCTTCAATTCCATTTTTAATACACTCGTCACGCATTGCTTGTTGGGCATCTTCAAATTTTTCGCCTATAAAACGTAGGAAAACAAGTGTAAGAAGTAAATCACGTTTGTCATTTAAAGTTGCGTTACTACGAAGGTAGTCGCGACAATTAAATAATATAGATTCCAAATTGAGTTTATTGTCCTCTTTCTTGCTTGATTTTTTAGCCATTGGTGTTTGTTTTAGGTCCGTTTGTAGAATTATGGACATAAAAAAAGCGTGAAGACAACATTGTTGCTCTCTTCACACCTTGAGGCCCTGAGACTGCCCACTCTGTCGAATTGAGCAACGCCGATGACCCCACGCCGTATGTAAACACACTACACCCGCAAGAATAATGCAAACAGTTGTTTGCACCACAAACGAGAGTATGTATGAATATACACACCATTGGGGCATTCACGTTGCTTTGTTTTTAACAGAGTTTTTTTGAAATTTTCTCAGGATTTCAAGGTGTCAAAACCAAAGCGTTGTAAACGCCTTTTTATATGTCTTAAAATATTCCTACTATTAGGAAGTAGGAACCAGCTTTATTCTTTACAAAAATAGTAACTTTTTATTTTTTTATCAATAGATGTAGTAGAGATTTTATTTTGTATAAAATATATTGATATCCTATCACTTGTCTTATATACGATAATTACCTTATTTTCAGGTGTATTTTATATATAAAATCTTCTACCTTTAAAGTATTTTTGTTAACTTTGTAGAAAGAAAACTAATAGAAAATATAGAAAGATTTATATGAAAATAGCATTTGATATAGAAGAACAAATAACACGATTAAAGAGTTATGGTGTGATATTTGATGATGAGGACAAAGCAAAGGAAATCTTATTAGATGTAGGCTATTATAGGATAGGGTTTTATTCTTTCCCATTTGAGAAAACTTTTCCATTATTGGAAAACAGGACACATCAAGTATGCAAGGGTACAACTTTTAAAGGAATATATGATTTATATGAGTTTGATACAAAGTTACGTAGATTATTGCTAAATGCACTTGAAAGGATAGAAGTGAATATACGCACTCAGATAACATATATAGTATCAAATTTTTATAAAAGTTCTCCAACATGGTTTGCTGATTCTAGTTTAATGGATAATGATTTTGTAGATACTTTTGAGGAGAAAGTGTATAAGACTTTGAGAGACAACCCTATTATAAAACGTCATCATAATAAATATATCAATGATAAATATGCCCCTGCATGGAAAACTATAGAGTTTATGACTCTTGGAAACTTAACATCATTGTATAGAGCAATTAAGGACGAGTCAGTAAAACTAGATATAGCAAAAAGATATGGTTGTACAATACGCGTATTTATCAATTATCTAGAGACCATACGTGTAATTAGAAATAAATGTGCACATGGTAATTGTATTTACAATACAGAGGTTGCAAAAGGTATTGTTATAAAACCAGCTAATATACCAGTAAATAGTAGACATAACATTAATGGTGTAATATGTGTGATTAGGTATTTATTAGGAAAAATATCTGAGACAAGAAGAAAGGAATTAGAAGATGCAATCTCAGATTTAATGAATTCTGAAAGAGATATAAAAACTAATGATATTATAAAAAATTGTACAAAAATTACAATTTAGTTTGTAATAGCGAAAATTATATTTATCTTTGCAATGAAATAGTGCCCGTATAGGCTTAGTCGCTATATCTGCACTTTAAAAAGGATGTTAGGAGTTTCAGCGCGCATGAAACTCCTTTTTCTATGTTAAAATTTAACAGGGATAGGGGCAGGGTGGACAAAAAGTAGGATGAAATCCTTGTAATAAATTGATTTTCATGTTTTTGTGAAGATTTTCGATGTAACAACATTACCACAAAAAAACAGCACCGAAAATTCAGTGCTGTATTGAGATTATTCTTTAGGAAGTAGGATTTGTCCAGCAATTATAATGAGTTCTGGTTTTCTTTCTGTCATAACGTTAGCTTGTTTTTCTGAATACTTCTTCCCATTTTGCTTGTTTAGCAATTGCATTATGGCGCATCTTTTCAAAAAGTTCATCTAAAACTCTTTTGCTACTCTCCCTTGCCTCTTCTGCCACCTCTTTCATTATTTGAGCTAACATTTCATCAGTTGGTTCCTCATTATAACCAAATCTGTATGAATTCATTTCTTTTTCAGACATACTCTAATACTTTTCCTAATTCAATTTAAGTTTTTGTTAGTTGTTTTTCTTGTGTTGATGTTCTCCATAAGTAAGTTTACAAGAGTTTCAAGATTCATTTTTATTTGCCACCATATATCAATTTTTTTAGCATTTTGTTGACATGGCCAGTCTCTTACAATAATCTCATACTGACATCTAGACCAATACATATACATCCCTTTTCTAGTGACGAAATCTTTAAACTCCTCAAAAGTTTTTGGTCTATTACTCTTTAGTTCTTTATAAACTCTAACAAAGTATGGCATTACATCGTACGCCTCAAAAATCCTCCTATTTGGGTCAAAAATAATAACATTAAATGGCTTCATTTTACTCGTTTTTTATCTTGTTTCTCCACGAAGTTATGCTAAAAAAATGCTTTGACCAAGGAAAAAAGGAACTATTTTTAATTTCAAGAAAATATTTTGAAAAATAGAAATTATTAACAAAAATATGCTCAAAAATGTTCTGAAATCTAGAATTTTGCAAGGTGACTTCTTTCTCAAAACAAAAAAACAGCACCGAAAAAATCAGTGCTGTTATAAGTTATTAATAATTTCTTACTAGTTAGGATTACATTATTTCTGTATCCCCCAACGCTCCAATAACCTTTTCAAATTCCATTTCAAAGTTGGGAGTGAGTATCTCTTTGCCTACTGCCTCTTTTATCTCGTCTAAAGTCCAAAACTTACCTTCGTCCACTTCGGTAGGGTCGGGAGTGATTTCACCATCATATATGGTGTAGTAGGCGTTTACAAGTTCGTATTCGGTGGTAGA
>JAXJWL010000047.1:0-7924 GCA_036308065.1 Paludibacteraceae bacterium | reverse complement strand
GCATTTCTTCTAGTTCTTTTTGTGCTTCTGCAAGGTCGCTAATAATAAGCACACCTTTACCTGCTGCAAGACCGTCTGCTTTAAGCACGTATGGAGCTTTTAGGGTAGCAAGGAATGCTTTACCTTCTTCAAGAGTTTCTTTTGTAAATGCTTTATATGCAGCAGTAGGAATGCCATGACGCATCATAAATTCCTTTGCATATTCTTTACTTCCTTCTAGTTGAGCACCTTCTTTTGATGGACCAACTACTGGAATGTTTTTTAGAGCGTCGTCGTTTTTAAAGTAGTCTGAAATACCAGCCACAAGTGGAGCTTCAGGACCGCAAACCACCATTTTAACGTCGTTGCCAAGAACAAATTCTTTAATAGCATCAAAGTCTTCTGCCTTAATGTTTACATTTGTTCCTACTTGACTTGTACCAGCATTGCCTGGAGCAATGAATAACTTATCCAACTTAGAACTTTTTGCTATCTTCCAAGCAAGGGCGTGTTCTCTACCTCCTGAGCCTAATAATAGTATATTCATAATGTTTCAAATGTATATCCGTTGTCTAACCAATATTTTACAGCCTTTGGAAAGGCATATTTCATATTTTTAAATGCTTTTCTAGAGTCGTGAAATACCACTATCGAACCATTTCTGGTGTATTTTTTAGCGATATCTAGCACTTTTTCTTCAGAAAGGCTAGGGTTGTAATCTCTAGTAATCACGTCCCAAAGCACCACATTGTAGCCTAAGTTTTTCAGTTTTTTTGCCTGTGATGGGGTAATATTCCCATGTGGAGGTCTGAAAAGATTACTTTTAATTATGTGTTTGCTCTTTTCTATATCCGAAAAGAAAGCATCGCCTTCTTTGTAAAGCCCCCTTCTATGTTCGTATCCGTGTATGCCCACCGAGTGTCCATTTTGCCTGATTTCATCGACAATTTCTGGGTGTTTTTCTGCGTTGTTTCCGATGCAGAAAAATGTGGCTTTTACTCCAAACTCATCCAATGTTTTCAATATCCAATGAGTGAGTTCCTCTGTGGGACCATCGTCGAAAGTGAGGTAAATCACTTTTCTTTTTTTGTCTTTTCTCCACAATACTGTGGGATAAAACGCACGAACAATATTAGGTATTTGTTCTATAAACATTATCTATAAAGATAATAATATTTTTCTAAAATTTCTGAGCATCTGCTATATAGCTCATAGTCTAGATGATTGTTGGCTGTGATACCAATTTGTTGTACTGATAAAAGGTTTCTGCCAATCTCGTCGCTAGCACCTCTCACTTGATTTTTGTCTAGAGAAGAAATCCATCTAAGTTTTGATTCGCTCTCGTCAATGATAATTCTAGCAAGCTGTTTGCCTTTTTCTCTTTCACCTACTTCATAGTATTGTTCTACAAAGTCTGTAGATGAGAAGTTGTGAGGTACATTGCCATGAGGAAGTACGTCTAGGCAGTAGTCTAGCGCAGCTTTTGCTTCTTCTTTTTTACCTTCTGCGATAAGTGCATTTATAAGTTCAGAGAACATTTGGCGGTGTGCACGACACATTCTAAGTACATTTTCATCTAGGTAAATGTCTTTCTCTACTCCTCCAAATCTAAATTTGTGCATCATGTTGTTGTACATGATTTCTGTGTTTGTTCTGCCACTTTTTGTAGCATCTTTGTAAGGCACAATTCTGTATGCAAGACCTTCTAGTTGGAAGTATTTTTGCATATTTAGATACATTTCATTGCCTACAGTTACTGCATAATAGATAGGACGTTCCCAATTGTTGTTTGCTAGCATTTCCAATATCATTACTTCACTTTTGGTGATGTAAGATTTGTGAGAAAGGTCTATTATCATTTCGTCGGCAATCTTGTCTTTGTCTTCTTCCTTGATAGCACCTTGTTTCACTAGATTGTCTTTGTTTACGGCAAGTTTAAATATTCTGCCAGGTAGATAATCTTGTTTGTAAGGGTTGTTAGGACTCTTTGCAGGGTTTGCTAAAAGGAATTCAAGAGCTTTTTTCAAATCGATAGGCTCTTTTATCAATTCTTTTAGGTAAACGATGCTTCTGCTTCCTTCTGCATAGTCTTTTCTTTCCCAAGTGATAGGAAGTGGAGCAGATTTGTATGCAGGACGACGCATTTGGTCTATGTACCAGTCTGTTTGTAGGTAACTTAGGTTGCAAACACGTTTGTCTATTGCCACGCTATCTCCTTCTGTTTCTTGTAGATACCAAAGTGGGAAGGTATCGTTGTCGCCGTTGGTAAAGATAATTGCGTTTGCACTACAAGAGTTGAAGTAGTTTTTACCAAAGTCTCTTACCACATATCTACCGCTTCTGTCGTGGTCGTCCCAGTTTTCAGTCGCCATTAGGATAGGGGCAGGAAGTGCTACTAATGTGGCAATTGCTGCGCAAATGGTAGGGTTTAATTTTGTGCCTCTTAGTAGTTCTGCTATGCCAGCTACGCCAAAACCAATCCAGATACAGAATGCGTAGAACGAGCCTGCGTATGCATAGTCACGTTCACGTGGTTCGGCTGGGCCTTGGTTTAGATAAAGCACAATGGCAATACCTGTCATAAAGAACAGAGTCATGGTAATCCAAAATGTTTGTTTACATTTCTCTTTTCTTTGTACTTGGAAAGCAATACCCAAAATACCAAGTAGCAGAGGAAGCATATAGTACACGTTTCTACCTTTGTTGCTTGAGTATGCTTCTGGCAGATTTGATTGGTCGCCCACCATAAATCTGTCTATGGCATTGATACCTGTTATCCAGTTGCCATTTATAATGTCGCCACGACCTTGAATGTCGTTTTGTCTACCGCTAAAGTTCCACATAAAGTATCTCCAGTACATGTAGTTTAGTTGATACTTGAAGAAGAACTCTAGGTTTTCACCAAATGTAGGTATTTTTACAAGTACTCTCTGACCGCATTGGTCGTATGGCACTTTTTTACCTTTTACATTTATCCAAGACTCGTAGGCCTCTGGGTGACCGCCAGAATTACTGTGCATACGTGGGAATAGAGTTTTCATATTGCTATCATATTCCACACTGTATTTTGTGCCAGTTACTACGTATTCGTCTTTTTCATCTGGCGATGTTTTTTCTTTTAGTCCGTATGTTTTTTCGCCCTCTGTTATCTTAGTTCTGCAATAGTTGCCTTCTATTTTTAGGGCTGGCTCAGAAGAATAATATTGGCCGTAGAATAGTGGACGGTCGCCATATTGTTCACGGTTTAAGTATGTTTTAAGCGCAAAAACATTGTCTGGTGAGTTTTGGTCCATTGGAGGGTTTGCTGCAGAACGCACCACGATGACTGCGTATGTGGTATAGCCTAGTAGCATCATAGACAAGCATACCATAATAGTACTAAGCATACGAATATTTAAGTCTTCTTTTACTTTTACAAAATAAATAAGGATAGCTGCAATGATAAATAAGCCTATCCAAAGGTTGCCCATAATAAATGGAAGACCCATTAGGCAGATTGCAAGTAGAGAAGATATTTTGATGAGGTTGTAGTTTACTTTTTCTTTGTAAAGTTCTATAATAGACCAAATTAGTATTCCTACAGTAAGCAAACAATAGAACAATGCACCTGAGTTGAATGGAAGGCCTAGTGTGTTTACAAAGAATAGTTCTACGTGACCTGCAAGGCTAATAAATCCTGGGATAAGACCATAAAGTACAAATGCCAAAATGGCAAATGATACCAAAAGTGCCAAGATAGTACCCTTAACACTAGGGTTGAATTTTCTATAGTAATATATCAACACTAGAGCAGGAATAGTCAATAGGTTTAAAAGGTGCACACCAATAGAAAGCCCCATTAGGTATGTAATAAGGATAAGATACCTGTCTGAACCTTCGTTGTCTGCTCTTTCTTCCCATCTAAGCATTAGCCAAAAGACTATTGCCGTTAGGAACGAAGAATAGGCATAAACCTCTGCTTCCACCGCAGAAAACCAAAATGTGTCTGAGAAAGTGTATGCAAGTGACCCAATAAGACCACTACCAAGAATGATAATGCCTTGTGCAAGAGACATTTCTGAGTCTTTGCCTACAATCATTCTTTTTGCAAGTAGGGTGATAGTCCAAAACAGGAACAATATGGTAAGTGCACTTAGGAATGCAGAAAGCATGTTGATGCAATAAGCCACTTGTGTAGGGTCTGATGCAAAAAGACTAACGAATTTACCTGTTAGCATAAAGAATGGTGCACCAGGAGGGTGACCAACTTCTAGTTTAAATGCTGTGGTAATAAACTCTGGGCAGTCCCAGAAACTAGCGGTAGGCTCTATGGTAAGTCCGTATGTAGCCATAGCAATGGCAAATACAACTATGCCTAAAACCTTATCCCATAATTTAAAGTTTTTCATATTTTATGTTGTTTTTTTGCTTATGTTAAACCCTTTGTTTGAACTTATATTTTCCGAGGGCAAAGGTAATAAAATTAAACTATTTCTTCCCATTTTTTTAATAGTGAAGCAAAGTCTTCTGGTAGTTCACTATTAAAGAACATTCTTTCGTGTGTTCTAGGGTGTTCAAAACCCAATGTTTTGGCGTGAAGCGCCTGTCTTGGGCATATTTCAAAACATTTTTTTATAAACTGTTTGTAGCTAGAACTAGGAATACCTTTCAAAATTTGGTCGCCACCATAACGCTCGTCGTTGAACAGTGGACAACCCTTGTGTTTCATGTGTACCCTTATTTGGTGAGTTCTACCAGTTTCTAGTTTGCATTCCACAAGACTTACGTAATTGTAAGTTGCCAAAGTTTTGTAGTGGGTAACAGCGTGTTTGCCACCTTCTTGGTCTGCTGTGTAAACTGCCATTTGAAGCCTATCCTTTGGATTTCTGCCAATGTAAGTATCTACAGTGCCGTCTTTTGGGTCTGGTCTGCCCCAAACTAGTGCTTGGTAAAGTCTGTCTGTGGTTTTTTCAAAAAATTGACGAGACAGGAACATCTTTGCATAGTCGTTTTTTGCCACCACAAGTAGTCCTGAAGTGTCTTTGTCTATTCTGTGCACAAGTCCAAGTCGTGGGTCTGATGCCTGAAAAGTCTTGTTGCCCTCAAAATGATATGCAAGTGCATTAAGCAGAGTGCCCTCAAAGTTTCCGTGCCCAGGATGTACCACCATGCCTGGAGCTTTATTTACCACAAGTAAGTCTTCGTCTTCGTAAACAATGTTTATTGGAATATTTTGTGGTATAATCTCGGTATCTCGTGGCGGATAGTCCAACACAATGGTAATTACGTCGTTTGGTTTTACCTTGTAGTTGGATTTTATAGGCTTGTCATTCACCAAAATATTGCCAGCATCGGCAGCTGCCTGTATCTTAGTTCTAGATGCATTAGAAATCTTGTCTGTTAGAAATTTATCTATTCTAACAAGAGTCTGCCCTGGGTCTGCCGTAAATCTATAATGCTCAAACCTCGATGCCAATTCCTCGCTAAACTCGTCTATATTTTCGTCAATCATTTTTTTATGAATTCAGTACCAATATCGGTCCCTGAGCTTGTCGAAGGGCCCGACTTATATTTAAAACAATAATTCATCCTCTAATAACAAATCACCTTCAGAAGCATTATCTTCCAGTATAATTTCCTCTTCCACAGCGATAGAGTCAGAGACAATAGAATCTTTCACTTCCTGAATGTCACCGTCGCCAATATGAAGCACAAGTTCAGAGAAAGTTGGGATTTTTTCTCCTACTTTCACTATTTTGCCGTCGTAAAGCACTTCAAGCACCAAATCTCTATAGTCAGAAGGCTTATAAATCACTTCCTTTATCTTGAAATCAGCTCCAGTAAGCAATGCTCCTGCTTGACGCAGTGAAAGGTCTACTACATCTGGCAGCGCAGTCATTTGTGCAGATTTTGCATTTACAATCAGATAAATTTTACGGTCTTTCTTAACAAAAGAACCTGCTTTAGGGTCTTGGTCCACCACAGCCCCTGGCATTGCACCTGTTCTAAACACAGAATCCACAATGTCGTAGTTCAATTCTCTGCCCAAGATAAGTGTGGCAGCATTTTCTTCTGTCATACCAATCACGTCTGGCACGAGCTTTTGTTCGTCGTGTCTTGTGTAATTATCCAACCAGAAAATTAGTCCTGTAAATAGTAGGACAACAATAATCACCAAAAGCAAAAAGTGCTTTAGTATGTAATGCTTTTTGAAAAATTCTAACATATTGTTTAGTTTAAATTTTTATGTGTAGGGACATGGCGTGCCGTGTCCGTTTTTATTCAGTTAATCACCAACCCGTCCAACAACTTAGTATACATTTCTATCGCTTGTTCAATTTCGCAAAGGCGGATAAACTCGTCGGCGGTATGGGAACGAGCAGAGTCGCCAGGACCAATTTTTACCGATGGAATCGATAAAAGTGCTTGGTCTGATAGGGTTGAAGACCCAAAAACTTCACCTCCAGTTTTCAGATATTCCACCACAAAAGGATGCTCCATATCGGTTGCCGAAGGTTTCAGTCTCATAGAGCGTGCTTTTGCCTCGCTTTTTATGTTTGCCTGTATGGTGTCAAACACTTCTTGGTGAGTGTAACATTCATTCAGACGAATATCGACAGTGAACTTGCAACTATCAGGAACTACATTGTGCTGAGTGCCAGATTGAAGTATTGAAACAGTCATTTTCACAGGTCCAAGCACAGGAGAAACCTTTGGAAATTTGTAGTCTTTAAACCATTGGATGTCGTCTAGTGCCTCGTAAATGGCATTTATACCCTCTTCTCTAGCTGCATGCCCAGATTTTCCTTTCGCCTCGCAATCTACCACCATTAGTCCTCTTTCTGCCACGGCAAGTTTCATCTGAGTAGGCTCGCCCACTATTGCAAAATCAATCTTAGGGAGCTGAGTAATAAGTAGTTCCATACCTTCTTTGCCCGAAACTTCTTCATGACAAGAAATGCCTAAAACAAGGTTGTATGGCTGAGGTTTTGCCGTCAGGCTAACGAAAGTGGCAATTAAAGACACCACAGATGCACCTGCGTCGTTAGCGCCAAGACCGTAAAGTTTTTCGTCTTCTTCAGTGGCTTTAAATGGGTCTTTTGTCCATAAGGCCGATGGCTTCACGGTGTCGATATGTGAGTTTAAAAGTATTGTTGGTTTGTTTTCTGAGTAGTCTTTGCATATAGAAAACAAATTGTTTCCCACTCTGCTTATCTCTAGCCCCATATTCTCCAAGTAGTTTTGTAGAAAGTCTGATACGGCAGTTTCTTCCCTGCTCAGAGAAGGAATTTCTATCATATTTTGGAGTAGTTTGTATGCCTCGTTTGCTGTCATTGTAAAAAATGCGTATTTGGTTACAAATTTAATAAAAAAACACTATTTTTGTGCATTGATTCTAATAAAATGAGAAAATTATCTGTAGTAGAACTAAATAGGCTAAACGTAGAGGAGTTTAAAGCAGTAGAAAAACTTCCTCTTGTGGTGGTTTTAGACAATGTGAGAAGCCTGCACAATGTGGGGTCTATTTTTAGAACAAGCGACGCTTTCATCGTAGAAAAAATCTATCTTTGCGGTATTACTTCTACCCCTCCAAATGCAGAAATTCATAAAACAGCATTGGGTGCAGAAGATAGTGTTGCGTGGGAGTATGTGGCAGAAACTTTAGACGTGGTAAACAGACTTCACACCGAAGGCTACAAGGTGCTTGCAGTGGAACAAACCGAGAATAGTATTTCGCTAGAAAAACTTCAGCTTGATGCTACTCAAAAATATGCCATTATCCTAGGAAATGAGGTGAAAGGTGTGCAACAAGAAGTGGTCGATTTATGTGATGAAACCGTGGAAATTCCGCAATTTGGCACTAAGCATTCACTCAATGTTTCTGTGGCAGGAGCACTTACAATTTGGAATATATTTACACAGTTAAAATTACAATAGATTATGGAAAAACTAACTATTATAAAAG